>NZ_JANLOA010000105.1:0-308067 GCF_025466035.1 Pseudomonas sp. 20P_3.2_Bac5
GCGCTCAGAACTCAGGACAGCTCCGCCACCCGCGCCGGCTGCTCGCGCCGGTTGAAGTGATGCGCCATGAGGATGAAGCCCAGCAGGATCCCGCCCAGCACCAGCGACGATCCCACCGTGCCGAAATCCAGCCCGCCTTTTTCGTGGGGTTTGGTCAGGAAGTCGCCCAGGGTCGCTCCGAATGGCCGGGTCAGGACGAAGGCAATCCAGAACAGCAACACGCCCGAGATCCGTGTCCAGTAACGCGCCAGCACCACCACCCCGATCGCCGCCCCCACCACCAGGACGCCACCGGCAAAGCCCAGGCCCGAGTCGTCGGCCAGGTAGTCACCCAGGGCCGTGCCCAGTGTGTTGGAAAACAGGATCGCCACCCAATAGAACAGCTCGTTACGGCGGGTGCTGATGTTGTTGACGTTGATCGGATCGCCACTCAGGCGCCAGAGCGCGAAGGTCAACGCCAGGATGCCGATCAGGATCGCCGAGCCGGTGGCATAGCCCAGGCCCAGGGTGCGGTCCATGAAGTCCGACATGGTGGTGCCGGCCGTGCTGGTGGAGAGGATCACCAGCCAGTACAGCACCGGGTGATAACGCCGGGAAAACAACTGCGTCACCAGCGTGACCAGGAACACGCTAATCAGGATCACGGAGCTCAGCGCGTAACCCACGTTGAGCGTCATGGACAGCAGGTCGCCCGCTGTCTCTCCAAGCGTGGTGGCGCAGATCTTCATGATCCAGAACGCCAGGGTGATTTGCGGGAGTTTATTCATCGGCTCGAAGCTCCAGAGGGCAAGTGCGGCAGAGACTGCGCAAGCGGCGATGAAAAAGAGGTCAGCGCGAAATGAAAAAAGCGTTTGGCCCGAGAAAATCCCGTTAATCCGGCAATAACCTTGGGCGCGCATGCTTTGTGAGACGGGCAGCGCTGTTCCCCGCAAGAGCAATCCGAGCAGTTGAAACGGACTGATCGCGCCCAAATACATCGAGTAAATCGATTTCTATAGCCGATTTTTTGCGCTTTTTAATCGAATTAATCGGCGTAGCATCAAACCCATAGAAACAAACAACCCTCACTACCCCGGAGCAACGACCATGAAAAGCAAACTGATCCTGACCCTGGCCTTCTCGATCCTGACCGCCAACGCTTTCGCCGCCGATGGTTTCGACCGCACCAACGCTCACAACTTCGGCTATGCACCAGCCCACCCGGCGGCTGTAGCGGCTGACGGCTTCGACCGCACCCCGGCTGGCAAAGTCGCCGCCGACGGTTTCGACCGTACCCCAGCCGGCAAAGTCGCTGCCGACGGCTTCGACCGTACCCCAGCCGGCAAAGTCGCCGCTGACGGCTTCGACCGCACCCCAGCCGGCAAAGTCGCCGCTGACGGTTTCGACCGTACCCCGGCTGGCCGCATCAGCTAACACCGATGCAACGTCTTCACAGCCCGGCTTCGGCCGGGCTTAATCGTTTTCAGGGAACGCGGCACTTGGCACACTAGGCGTCCGTGCACTCGCCACAAGGCTTGATCGATGTACTACTACGAACCCGCAAAAGGCCACGGCCTGCCCCACGATCCGTTCAACGCCATCGTCGGCCCACGTCCCATCGGCTGGATTTCCACCCAGGACGCCCAAGGCCGCCTGAACCTTGCGCCCTACAGCTTCTTTAACGCCTTCAACTACATTCCGCCGATCATCGGTTTCTGCAGCGTCGGGCGCAAAGACAGCCTGAACAACATCGAGCAGACCGGTGAATTCGCCTGGAACCTGGCCACCCGTCCGCTCGCCGAGGCGATGAACCAGAGCTGCGCGGCCGTCGCGCCGGAAGTCGATGAGTTTGCCCTGAGCCAGCTCACCCCCGCCGCCTCACGGGTGATCGCCGTACCACGGGTGCAGGAAAGCCCGGTGTCGTTCGAATGCAAGGTCAGCCAGATCGTGCAATTGCAGCGCGCTGACCACGCGTTGGTGCCGAGCTGGCTGATTCTTGGTGAAGTGGTGGCCGTGCATATCGCCGAACACCTGCTGAAAGACGGCATCTACGACACCGCCGCCGCCGAGCCTATTTTGCGTGGCGGCGGTCCGGCGGATTATTTCGAGCTGGGCAACCTCTTCCAGATGAGGCGCCCACAGGTCTGAGCCTTGCGCTTACCAGACCAGCTCGGCGTCCGCGTTGACGCCGCTGAGCCGCTCAAGCTCGGCGGACGCCGCTTCATCGGCGTCCGCGGCAGTCTTGAAGGTCTGCTCCGGCAGCACCTTGTGGAAACGCGGCGCGCCGCTGGCGCCCAGGCCTTTCACCGCGATGGCGGCGCTGTAGCCGCCTTCGCCGGGAACCACCGCCGATACTGCTTCGAAACCTACGAATACTCTGCGAGCCATGTTGCTCGATCCCCATCAGTGACGAAAAAAGGCGCTCATTCTAACCTGCGCCGGGCTCGCTGAAGGTGTGCAGATCGAGGCTGTCCAGCACCCGCGCTTGCACCAGCTCGCCAAACACCTGCAGGCTGGGCGAGTTGAAGTAACCGCTCATCGCCGCCTGGTCGCGCCAGTGGCTGCTGAGCAACCACAAGTCGGCATCGCAGGTGGAACGTTGCAGGGTGAACGCCAGGCAACCCGGGGTACGCCGGCTGGGTTCGAGCAATTGCTGAAGACGTTCGCCCAGTTCTGCGGAACGGCCCGCGCTGGCGCGCACGAAGGAAAGGTGGCTGACCGGTTGAGATGACGTCATGTGCGGTGCTCCTGAAGACGGCCAGAGAAAACTGCCAGGCTGCCAAGAGTACGGGCCGCCGCGCGAGGACGTTAGGCGAAAGCTGTCGAACGATTGCCTGATCCTGCATGCCTCACTGAGTTCATTGCGGCGAGCCAGCACCCACGGCGATTTCGCCGAGAGGGCATCAGGCAATGGCAATCGCTTCAATTTGGTGACGGCACCAAGGTGGCAGCAGGATCGTGCAAGAACACGACAGCATCCGGCTAGCGTGCGCACTTGCACAAACCTATGCTGCGAGGATCCGCCGAGGAAGCCTCTCCATGTCATCCCCCGAACTGCTCGACTCCGCCCTCGAATCCCAGCGCCAGGCGCTGGCCGATCTCGTCCGCCGCCACGCCGCGCCAGAGTGCTCGGCAATCAACGGCCTGTATCTGGTGCGTCACGAAGAAAACATCCGTTCGATGCCGACCCTCGCCCAGCCGGCGCTGTGCATCCTCGCGCAAGGCAGCAAGGCGGTGCACCTGGGCGACGAACGCTATGTGTACGACCCGCTGCATTACATGGTGGTGTCGGTGGCGATGCCGATCAGTGGCGTATACCTCGATGCCAGCCCGGAGAACCCGAGCCTGGGCATCCGCCTGGATATCGACCCGGCGGAAATCAATAACCTGATTGCCGAGGCCGGTCCCATGGGTGTCCCGGCCGCGTCGGGGCGCGGGCTGTATGTGGAAAGGCTGGACGTACCGCTGCTGGACGCCCTGCTGCGCCTGATCCGCCTGTTGGAAACGCCGAAGGACATCGCGGTCCTCGCGCCGCTGATTCGTCGCGAGATCCTTTACCGCCTGCTGCGTGGGCAACAAGGTTACCGGCTGTACGAAATCGCCATGTCCAACAGCCAGACCCACCGCGTCTGCCAGGCGATCCAGTGGCTCAACGACCACTACAACAAACCGCTGCGCATCGAAGAACTGGCCCGGGAAGTGAACCTCAGCGCCTCGGCCCTGCACCACCGTTTCAAGGCGGTGACCTCGATGAGTCCGTTGCAGTACCAGAAGCAGTTGCGCTTGCAGGAAGCCCGTCGGTTGATGCTCAACGACGGGCTGGAGGCGGCGGTGGCGGGCTATCGGGTGGGGTATGAAAGCCCGTCGCAGTTCAGCCGCGAATACAGCCGAGCCTACGGCGCGCCGCCGCTGCGCGATATGGCGCGGTTGCGCAGCGCGCTGTAGCCGCTACCGCAGTCAGCAGCCTCAGGCCAGGACCGTCTCGGTCCACTGCCACTGGTCGATCTCGATCAGCGTCGGGCCTTTGCGTTCACGGGCCTTGAGCAGGGCCTGACGCAGGGGCTCGATATCGCTCACCGCCTCGGTCGCGCAGCCAAAGCCCTTGGCGATGGTGATGAAGTCCGGGGTGTGGATGTCCACGCCCACCGGTTCGATATCGCGGTTGACCATGTAGCGCTTGATCTCTTCGTAGCCCTGGTTGTTCCACAGCAGGACGATCAGCGGTACCTGGGCTTCCACGGCACTGGCCAGTTCCGGCAGGGTGAACTGGATGCCGCCGTCACCGATCAGGCACACCGCAGGCAGCCGCGCCTGCGGATCTTCGGCACTGCCCAGCCAGGCGCCCATCGCCGCCGGCAAGGCGTAACCGAGGGTGCCGTAACCGGTGGAGGCGTTGAACCAGCGGCGTGGCTGGTCCAGGTCCAAGGTCAGGTTGCCGGTGTAGACCGGCTGGGTCGAATCGCCCACCAGCACCGCATCCGGCAGCGCCCGCAGGATGGTGCGCAGGAATAAGGTCTGCGCCTGCGCCGCCACATCCCACTGGCCGGCCAAGGTTTCCCGCAGGCGCGCGGCACGGGCCGGCCCCCACTCGGCGGCACGCACCGGCGCCGGCTGTTCGGCCAGGGCCAGCAGCAACGCATCGCTGGCTTCGCGGGAGTCGGCGACCAGGGCGAGCTTCGGCGGATAGTTACGCACGGTCTGGTCAGGGTCGATATCGATGCGCAGCAAAGTGCCAGGGATCTCGAAGCCGCCCTTGAACGTCACGTCGTAGTCGGTCTCGCCCAACTCGGTGCCAATGGCCAGCACCACGTCAGCCTCGCGCACCAGTTCGCGGGTCGCCACCAGCGATTGGGTCGAGCCGATCAGCAGTGGGTGATTCGACGGCAGCATGCCCTTGGCATTGATGGTCAGCGCAGTCGGCGCCTGCAGGTATTCGGCGAGGCGGGTCAGCGAGGCGCTGGCGTCGATGGCGCCGCCACCGGCGAGGATCAGCGGACGCCGCGCGCCCGCCAGCAACTCGGCCATTTTCGCCACGGTCGAAGGCGCAGCACCGGCCCGGGCGACACGCACCGGCTCGCTCGCCAGCAGGTGATCGGCCTCTTCGACGATCACGTCCAGCGGGATCTCGATATGCACCGGACGCGGGCGCGCGCCCTCGAACACCGCAAAAGCCCGGGCCAGCACCGCCGGCAAATCATCGGCGCTCATCAAGGTGTGGGAGAAGGCGGCGACGCCGGCCACCAGATTGCTCTGCGCCGGGAGTTCGTGCAGCTTGCCGCGACCACCGCCGAGAGCGTTGCGCGATTGCACGCTGGAAATCACCAGCATCGGGATCGAGTCGGCGTAGGCCTGGCCCATGGCGGTGGTGATGTTGGTCATGCCCGGACCGGTGATGATGAAGCACACGCCCGGTTTGCCGCGGGTACGCGAATAGCCGTCGGCCATGAAGCCGGCGCCTTGCTCGTGACGCGGGGTGATATGGCGAATGGACGACGCGGCCAGGCCGCGATACAGCTCCACGGTGTGCACGCCGGGAATGCCGAAGACATGGTCCACGCCATAGTTTTCGAGGAGTTTTACCAGCACTTCGCCGCAAGTCGCCATGTTCGTTCGCCTGTTGTTGGTTTTCGGAGCAGGCGTTAATTGGACCGCCGGGCGGCTACCGGCACAATGCAAAGTTCCTCATACTAGCCATGCGCCCAGATCATGGCTCCTGACCAATGAAACGACTCCCGCCCCTCCCCGCCCTGCACACCTTCCTGGTCACCGCCCAGTGCTGCAATTTCACCCACGCGGCGCAGCAGTTGCACCTGACCCAGGGTGCCGTCAGCCGACAGATCGCCGGGCTGGAAGAACAGCTCGGCTACCCGCTGTTCGTGCGCCAGGCCCGCGGCCTGAGCCTGACTCGCGAGGGCCAGGAATGGCTGCCACGGGTGCAGCAGGTATTCGCGCTGATCGAGGACGGCGTGCAGCAGATCGGCGCCGCCGGCACGACCTTGCAACTCAAGGCGCCAACCTGCGTGATGCGCTGGCTGCTGCCGCGGCTGATGGAATGGCAGGCGCTGCGCCCGGACGTCCCGGTGGAGCTGACCACCACCCTCCAGCACGGCGGGGATTTTCGTCGTGAAGGCTTCGATGCTGCGGTAGTCTATGGCGCCGAGCCCGAGACCGCGATGCCGCTGCTGAAGCTGTTCGATGAACAACTGACGCCGGTGTGTTCGCCGCAGTTGCTGGCGGGAAAACTGCCACTGCGGGAGGTGGCAGACCTGGAAAAACACATGCTGCTACACCCGGCGCGAGACGAGCGCGACTGGCAGACCTGGCTGGAAGCGGCGGGATCGAGCCTGTCGGCACAGGGCAAGCGCCAGCATTTCGAAACGCTGGACATGGCCATGGCGATGGCGGTGCAGGGCACCGGGGTGGCGATCGGCGATTGGTCGTTGATCGGCGAGGATCTGGCGGGCGGGCGATTGGTGTCGCCGTTCGAGCTGCGAGTGGCGACGGGGAAAGCGTATTACCTGGTGCGGCCGGAGAAAGAGGCGCCGCCGGGGTTGCTGGCGTTGTTTGAGTGGCTGGTGGAGCAGGCGAACAGCCGATGACTTCAAGGGCCTCATCGTCGGCAAACCGACGATGAGGCCTGAAGATCAATACCCGACAGTAAACCGCTGGCGCGAATGCGCTGGTTTCTCGACCTCGTCCAGCAACGCGATAGCGAAATCGGCAAAGGTGATCCAGCTCTTGCCGTCCGCGCCGATCAGCAGGTGATCCTTGCCCAGACGGAAGGTGCCGGTGCGCTCGCCTTCAACGAATTCCGCCGATGGCGAAAGGAAGGTCCAGTCCAGCTCCTTCTCCTGCTTCAGCGCATCGAGGTACGCGGCGCCGGCACTGGCTTCGGCCTTGTAGGCTTCCGGAAAGTCCGGGCTGTCGATGACCCGCGAATCGTCCGGCAGCAGCAGGCTGCCAGCGCCGCCCACCACCAGCACACGCTTGACGCCAGCCTTCTTCGCGGGCGCCAGCAACGTCTCGGCGGGAATGCCGGAGAAATGCGCGGCGCTCAGCACCACGTCCTGCCCGGCCAGCGCTTTTTCCAGCGCCGCGCCATCCTTGATGTCCAGCGCCAGCGGGGTCACCCCGGCACGGCCCTGCAACTTCGCCGGATCACGGGCGATGGCGGTAACGCTGTGACCACGGCGCAGGGCCTCTTCCAGCAATTGGCTGCCAGCACGGCCGGTGGCGCCGATGATTGCGATCTTGCTCATGAAAAACCTCCGATCAGGATTGAATGACTTACCACTGCATTTCGCCCTTGGCGACCTTGGCTCCCAGCTCCAGGGAGCTTTCCTCGGCCAGGCCTGGGTAACGTTGCTTCATCGCCGCCGTCAGACCGGCGGCATTGGCGGTGCGGGCGCTTTCTTCATCGAAGGCGCGAATGTATCCCGCAGTAAAGCGCACAGCGTCCAGCGAACCGCTGTTTTTGCCGAGGAAATGGCCCGGCACCACGGTGACCGGGTGCAGATTTTCGATACGCTGCAAGCCGGTCAGCCAGTCGGCATGGGATTGCGCGGTCTGGGTGTCGGCCATCCACACATGAAGGTTTTCCGCCACGAGGATGCCGCCCACCACCGCCTTGATCGACGGAATCCAGACAAAGCTGCGATCCGGCTGCGGGCCGTCGAGGCCGATCACTTGCAACGCCTGGCCTTCCAGCAGCAGGCGATCACCGTCCAGCACCTGCGGCACGATCAGCCGCTGCGGTTTGTCGCTGCCCATTTGCGGGCCCCAGTAGGCGAGCTTGGCGTCCATGGTCTTCTTGATGTGCTCGACGGTCGGCGCGCTGGCGACCACGCGGGCGTCAGGGAAGGCGCTGACCAGGGTGTCGAGGCCGAAGTAGTAGTCCGGGTCGCCGTGGCTGATGTAGATGGTGGTCAGGTGTTTGCCGCTGGCGCGCAGCTTGTCCACCACCTGCTCGGCCTGGGCCTTGCCAAATTGGGCGTCTACCAGAATGGCGTCGTGCTTGCCGGCAACGATCACCGAACTGACCGGGAACAGCGCATCGGTCCCCGGGTTGTAGACCGTCAGTTCCAGCGGCGCACCCGCCGCGTTGGCGCGGGCGATGCAGAGCAGGGCAAACAGGGCCAGCAACAGGCGGCGTGGCGAGAAAAGGCGAAGCATCGGGCAATTCCTGTGAGGGGCAATGGCTCACAGCTTAGTTGCGCGATTCGACGCAAAAAATGCGATGCTTGGACATAGTTTGTTTCAGAAATCGGACAAATCATGGACCGTCTTACCGCAATGCGGGTCTTCGTCACCGTTGTCGACCTGGGCAGCCAATCCGCCGCCGCCGACCATCTGGACATGTCGCGCCCGGTGATTTCGCGCTATCTGGCGGACCTGGAGAACTGGGTCGGCGCCCGCCTGATGCAACGCACCACGCGCAAGCTGAGCCTGACCGCCGCCGGCAATGAAATTCTCCCGCGTTGCCGGCAGATGCTTGACCTCGCCGGCGACCTGCAGGCGGCAATCAGCGCCCCGGACGAAGCGCCGCGCGGCGAGCTGCGGATCAGCGTCAGCACCTCGTTCGGCCAGGCGCAACTGGTGGACGCGGTGGCCGAGTACGTCAAACGCTATCCGCTGGTGAAGGTCGATCTGCAGATGCTCGACCGCACCGTCAACCTGGTGGACGAACGCATCGACCTGGCGATCCGCACCAGCAACGACATCGACCCGAACCTGATCGCCCGGCGCCTGAGCGTCTGCAACTCGGTGATCTGCGCCTCGCCCGAGTACCTGCGGCGGCACCCTGCGCCAACGCGGGTGGAGGAACTGAGCAGCCACAACTGCCTGACCCACTCCTATTTCGGCCGCAGCCTCTGGCACTTCGACGTGGCTGGCGAGAATGTCGCGGTGCCGGTGCACGGCAACATCAGCGCCAATGAAGCGCTGACCCTGCAACAAGCGACCCTGGCCGGCGCCGGCATCGCCATGCTGCCGACCTACCTCGCGGCGGAAAAACTGCGCAGCGGCGAACTGATACGCCTGCTGCCCCAAGCCAGGCCGATGACGCTGAACCTCTACGCCGTGTACACCTCGCGCAAGCACATGCCGGCGACGCTGCGCAGCATGCTGGACTTCCTCGCCGAGCGTTTCACCGACATCCCGGAATGGGACCAGGCGCTGGCTTGAGCAACTTGCGCTGTGCTGGACTATCCTTCGTAACAACATGCGAGTAACAGCATGTGTTGGTCGCCGGAGGACAGCATCATGGGTGTCAAAACCGCAAAATGCGCCATCGTCCTGGGTATCGTCGCCGTCATGGGGCTTTACGCAACCGCTGCCTACCGGGTCGAGCAGACCCGTAACCAGCCGTGGTCCGCCGCCAGTTGCGGCCTCGCCCACTGCGTGCCGCACACCGCCACCCTCAGTGCGCTCAGGTAAGCCCGCTCTCGTTGGGTTCACGCTGGCGAAAGGCGCGGGGTGACAAGCCCGTCAGACGGCGGAAGAACCGTGAGAAATACGCCGGATCGGCGAACCCCAGGCTGTCCGCCAACTGGTTGATGCTCAGGGTGGTGTAGATCAGCTCGCGCTTGGCCTCCAGTAACAGGCGCTGGTGAATGATCTGCAGCGCCGATTGCCCGGCCAGTTCGCGGCAGAGGGTGTTCAGCGACGTCACCGAAACCCCCACCTCATGCGCCAAGTCCTCCACTGCCGGATGCTGGCGAAAACTGCGTTCCACCAGTTGATTGAAGCGCCGCAACTGCTCGCGGCCGCGTTCGGGCACCTGCGCGCCAGCCTGACGTTGCAGGTGCCGGCGGCTGATCCACACCACCAGCAGGTTGATGATCGAACGCAGTTGCAGGTCGCGACCCGGCTGGTCGCTCTGGTATTCGGCCTGCAAGGTGCTGAACAGGCTGTAGAGATAGTCGGCATCGGCGCCGGCCAGCCAGGTTCCGGCCTGGGTCAACGGCGCCGGAGCGCTGCCCAATTGCTGGTGGAGCAAGGCCACCAGCGGCGCGGCCAGGGTCACCACGTAGCCGTCGACATCCTCGGAAAAAAGAAAACCATGCACGCACAGCGGCGGCACCACTTGCAGCGCCGGCTCGCGCAGGGTGCGCGCCTGGCCTTCCAGTTCCACCTCGGCGGTGCCCCGGTAAAGGAACAGCAACTGGCACAGGTCGGCGTGCCGGTGCGGCTCGATTTCCCAATGGTGCAGGCGGCTGCGGGCCGGGATCGACTCGCTGTGAAGCAGGTCGGGGGTCGGCCAGTCGAGGGACTCGCCGTAGAGCTTGAACACCGGAATCGCCGCTTTTGCCACCATCGTCCGCCCCTTGGCTGAATGCTCGATAATCGCCCGTATTGGCGAAAAGTACAGTTTTGCTGTGCCTTTATCCCTTCTTCCGCCGCAATTACAGGCGAAAAATACAGGCGCTCACCACTATAAGATGCCTTCGGCGTTGTGCTGAAGCTGCCTGGGACAATAACAATGAAAACTCAAGTCGCAATCATCGGTGCCGGTCCGTCCGGTCTCCTGCTCGGCCAGTTGCTGCACAACGCCGGGATTTCCAACGTCATCGTCGAACGCCAGAGCCCTGACTACGTGCTCGGCCGCATCCGTGCCGGGGTGCTGGAGCAAGGCATGGTCGACCTGCTGCGCGAGGCCGGGGTCGGCGAGCGCATGGACGCCGAAGGCCTGCCCCATGACGGTTTCGAACTGGCCTTCGACGGTCGCCGCGAACACATCGACCTCAAGGGCCTGACCGGCGGCCAGGGAGTAATGATCTACGGCCAGACCGAAGTCACCCGCGACCTGATGGCCGCCCGCCAAGCCTGCGGCGCCGTCACCGTCTACGAGGCGACAAACGTGCAGCCTCATGAGCCGAAGTCCGAGCAGCCCTGGCTGACCTACGAAAAAGACGGCCAGGTGCACCGCCTGGACTGCGACTACATCGCCGGTTGCGATGGCTACCACGGCGTCGCCCGGCAATCGATCCCGGCCGATGCGCTGAAGGTGTTCGAGCGGGTCTACCCGTTCGGCTGGCTGGGCATCCTCGCCGATACCCCGCCGGTCAACGAAGAACTGGTCTACGCCCGTCACGAACGCGGCTTCGCCCTGTGCAGCATGCGCTCGCCGACCCGCACCCGCTATTACGTGCAAGTGGGCGCCGACGAAAAAGTCGAGGACTGGTCCGACGAGCGTTTCTGGGACGAACTCAAGACCCGCCTGCCCGCCGAGCTGGCCGAGCGCCTGGTGACCGGGCCGTCGATCGAGAAAAGCATCGCGCCGCTGCGCAGCTTCGTGGTCGAACCGATGCAATATGGGCGGATGTTCCTCGTCGGCGACGCCGCGCACATCGTCCCGCCGACGGGCGCCAAGGGCCTGAACCTGGCCGCCAGTGACGTCAGCACCCTGTTCAACATCCTGCGCCGGGTCTACGCCGAAGGCCGCACTGACTTGCTCGAGCAGTACTCGTCCATCTGCCTGCGGCGGATCTGGAAGGCCGAACGCTTCTCGTGGTGGATGACCTCGATCCTGCACCGCTTCCCTGACAGCGACCCGTTCAGCCAACGCATCCAGCAGACTGAACTGGATTACTTCGTCAGCTCCGAGGCGGGCCGCAAGACCCTGGCGGAAAACTACGTCGGGCTGCCTTACGAGGCCATTGCAGACGCTTAGCAAGCTATCGGATAGACTCGGACATACTTTATTTGCCCCCAAGGGCCTCATCGCTGCGGTTCGGCGCCCCGGCACGCCAGCGATGAGGCCCTGAAGACTCCAATAAGTAACGAGCCTGCCGTGACCCAACTGAGCACACCCCAGCCCGCCATCAAGACCGTCCTCGTCGCGCTGATGCTGGCGATCTTCCTCGGCGCTCTGGACCAGACCATCATCGCCGTGTCGATGCCGGCGATCTCCACGCAGTTCAACGATGTCGGCCTGCTGGCCTGGGTCATCTCCGGCTACATGGTGGCGATGACCGTGGCCACGCCGATCTACGGCAAGCTCGGCGATTTGTATGGGCGGCGGCGGATGATCCTGTCCGGCACTGCGATCTTCACCCTCGCCTCGGTGTTCTGCGCCGCGGCGCAGAACATGGAACAACTGGTGCTGGCGCGGGTGCTGCAAGGCATCGGCGCTGGCGGCATGGTCTCGGTCAGCCAGGCGATCCTCGGCGATCTGGTGCCACCCCGGGAACGCGGGCGCTACCAGGCTTACTTCAGCAGCATGTACGCGGCGGCGAGTGTGGCCGGGCCGGTGCTCGGAGGTTTACTGACCGAGTACCTGTCGTGGCGCTGGGTGTTCTGGCTGAACCTGCCGCTGGGCCTGACCGCTTGGTGGGTGACCCGCAACAGCCTGCGCGGGCTGGCGACGCCGCAACGCCAGGCCAAAGTCGATTATCCCGGCGCCTTGCTGTTGATCCTCGGCCTTACCGGCCTGCTGCTGGCCATCACCCTGATCGGCCAGGGCCACCCGTGGCATAGCCAAGCGGTGCTGGCGCTATTGGCGGCCGCGCTGTTCGGCCTGACCCTATTCGTGCTGTATGAACGCCGTGCGCCGGAACCGCTGTTGCCGCTGAAGCTGTTTGGCAACCGGGTCGCGGTGCTGTGCTGGTGCACCATCTTCTTCACCAGCTTCCAGGCCATCTCGCTGACCATGCTGATGCCGCTGCGCTACCAGAGCATCACCGGCGCCGGTGCCGACAGCGCCGCGCTGCACCTGCTGCCACTGGCCATGGGCCTGCCGATCGGGGCTTACTGCGCCGGTCGCCTGACCAACATGACCGGCCGCTTCAAGCCCCAGATTCTCTTCGGCAGCCTGCTGATGCCGCTGGCCATTGTCGGCATGGCGCTGAGCCCGCCCTCCTCCGGCCTGCTCAGCGGGTTGTTCATGCTGCTGACCGGCATCGCCGCCGGCACCCAGTTCCCGACCTCGCTGGTCGCGACCCAAAGCGCGGTGCAGCAGCAGGACATCGGCGTCGCCACCAGCACCACCAACCTGTTCCGCTCGCTCGGCGGCGCGGTGGGTGTGGCCCTGATGTCGGCATTGTTGCTGGCGATGTTGCAGGACGGCGGCTACGCCCTCGCGGGCGAAGCCCTACTCGGCAGCCTGCGCGCCGGCGAGGCGAACCTGGCGGTACAGGCCGAGCTGTCGGTGACCTTCCGCAACCTGTTGCTGGGCAGCGCGGCGATTTCGCTGTTCGGCCTGGCAGCGGCGCTGGCCCTGCCCAACCGCGAACTGCGCGGTCACTGACAGGTGTTCAACCGCGCCGCTGCACCCAGGCCACGGCCAGGCCGCTGAGGCAGATGACGGAAATGCCGACCACGCCAAAGACGTCCGGGCTGTGGTCGAAGATCAGGTAGCCGAACATTCCGGCGAAGAGGATCTGGCCATAACTGAACGGCGCCAGCATGGCCGGCGCGGCGTGACGGAAGGCCTGGGTCAGGAGCATGTGACCGAGCATCCCGCAGGTGCCAAGGCCGAGCATGAACAAGGCATGGCCGAAGGTCGGCACGGTCCAGAAGAACGGCACCAGCGCGGTCATGATCAGGCTGTTGAAGATCCCGGTGAGGAAGTTGCTGGTGGTGGGGCTGTCGGTGGCGCTGAGCTTGCGGGTCAGCAACTGATAGCAGCCGAAGCAGAACGCCGAGCCCAGCGGCAGCAGGATCGCCGGGGTGAACAGCGCGCCGCCGGGGCGAATCACGATCAGCACGCCGACAAAGCCGGCCAGCACCGCGATCCACTGCCCGCGACTGACCCGCTCACCCAGCAGCGGCACCGACAGCGCGGTCACCATCAAGGGCGCGAGAAAGTTGACCGCCGTGGCTTCGGCCAGCGGGATATAACGCAGCCCCGTGGTGAACAACAGGCTGGTGCCGATCAGGCAGAGCGCCCGGGCCAGTTGCAACATCGGCCGCCGCGTTCGCACCACCGCCGACAGCCCGGTACGCGGCACGAACACCACCAGCATCAGCAACGTGTGCACCACGTAGCGCGCCCACACCACCATGACAATGGGGTAGAACCCGGAAAGGTATTTGGACAGGGCGTCGTGGCTGGCGAACAGCAGCACCGCCAGGCAGATCAGGGCAATCCCCCGCAGCGGTTGCTCGGCGCCTCTGAGGGTCGGGGTCTGCGCGGTCATGTCCGGACTCGATGAAGAAAATTTAATTAGCCAGCTAAGTATCCGCTTGGACCCCAGCGCTCATAATGACGAACGCCAGGCCGATTCTTGCTCAGCCCGGCGTTGGAAACAA
Source organism: Pseudomonas sp. 20P_3.2_Bac5 (assembly GCF_025466035.1). Classification (NCBI taxonomy): domain Bacteria; kingdom Pseudomonadati; phylum Pseudomonadota; class Gammaproteobacteria; order Pseudomonadales; family Pseudomonadaceae; genus Pseudomonas; species Pseudomonas sp. 20P_3.2_Bac5. Next base: position 14,230 of record NZ_JANLOA010000105.1, read on the forward strand.
CTCAGCTCAATTTGAAATACAAAGATTCACAAATGCTCACAAAACCTCAATTGCGCAGGGCAGGGCTCACGCGCAGCATGTCGAGCCCTGTATCGACCCAGCGTTCGGCATCGTTGAACAGGTCGAAGCTGTCCGGCAGCAGCAGCCAGCGCCGGATCAGCCCGTCGATGTAGGCGAACAGGGCCACGGCCGCGCGCTCCGGGTCGACATCCGTCGGCAACTGCCCGCGCTTGATGGCGTTGCCCAGCGAGCGAGTGATGCGTTCATGACAGTCGACGGTCGCGCTCTGGCGCTGGAGGCGGATCTCGCACATCTCGTCGGTGAATTCACACTTGTGATGAAGGATTTCGTTGATACGCCGCGTCTTCGGATCGCTGGCCATCTGGTGCATCAACTGCACCAGCAGCTTGCGCATGCAGCCCAGCGGGTCGAGTTCTTCCTCGCTCTCGCTGGCCCTGGCCAAGGCGTCGAGCGGTTCTTGCAGGCTGTCGAGCAGGGCCTGCACCAGTTCGGCTTTATTGTCGAAATGCCAGTAGATGGCACCACGGGTCACGCCAGCCAATTCCGCGATGTCGGCAAGGGTGGTACGCGCAATCCCGCGCTTGTAAAAGGCTTTTTCCGCAGCTTCAAGGATCTGGTTACGGGTTTCCTGAGCTTCCTCTTTGGTTCGACGGACCATGGCAGTACAACCTCATCAAGGAGCCGGTCGCCTGCATCGGGCGACCGATTTCTGATCCGGTGCGACCGGGGTGGGGCCGCGTTCCGGGTGTTCTAGTTTCGTGCCTTGCGCAATGGGAGGACAAGGTAACGGGTGTTTACAAACAAGCATGAATGTAAGTATATTCATTAGCATGCTACTTATCCACCCGGATAGAGTTTTTTCCTACATCCTGTTTTCCATTACTCTTGAGCGTCTTCAGCTCTTTCTGACCCGAGGATCTTCATGCAATTCAAGCCAGCTGTTTCCGCTCTGGTTTCCGCCGTCGCCCTGGCAACACTGCTCAGCGGCTGTAAAAAGGAAGAAGCGGCGCCCGTGGCGCAGATTCCTCAGGTCGGCGTTGTCACCCTCCAGGCCCAACCCTATACCCTCGTTTCCGATCTGCCAGGTCGCACCATTGCGTACCGGGTCGCGGAAGTGCGTCCGCAGGTCAACGGCATCATTCTCAAGCGTCTGTTCAAGGAAGGCAGCGAGGTCAAAGAAGGCCAGCAGCTCTACCAGATCGACTCAGCGGTCTACGAAGCAACCCTGGCCAGCGCCAAGGCCAACCTGCAATCGACTCGCTCGCTGTCCGAGCGCTACAAGCAACTGGTGGCCGAACAAGCCGTCAGCCGCCAGGAATTCGACGACGCGCAGGCCAAACGTTTGCAGGCTGAAGCGACGCTGAAAAGCGCCGAGATCGACCTGCGCTACACCAAGGTCCTGGCACCGCTGAGCGGCCGTATCGGTCGCTCCAACTTCACCGAGGGCGCGCTGGTCAGCAACGGCCAGGCCGACGCCATGGCGGTGATCCAGCAACTGGACCCGATCTACGTCGACGTCACCCAGTCCTCGGCCGAGCTGCTCAAGCTGCGTCGCGAACTGGAAAGCGGCAAGTTGCAGAAGGTCGGCGAGAACGCCGCCAAGGTCACCCTGAAGCTGGAAGACGGCAGCACCTACGCTCAGGAAGGCCGCCTGGAGTTCTCCGAAGTCTCGGTCGACCAGACCACCGGTTCGGTGACCCTGCGCGCCGTGTTCCCCAACCCCGAGCACAACCTGCTGCCCGGCATGTTCGTCCACGCCCGCCTCAACAACGGTGTGAACGCCGCCGCCATCCTCGCCCCACAGCAAGGCGTGACCCGCGACCTGAAAGGCCAGCCGACCGCCCTGGTGGTCAACCAGGACAACAAGGTCGAGCTGCGTCAGCTCAAGGCCAGCCGTACCGTCGGCAGTGACTGGCTGATCGAGGAAGGCCTGAACCCAGGCGATCGCCTGATTACCGAAGGCCTGCAGTACGTCAAACCGGGGGCCGAAGTGAAGGTGAGCGAAGCCACCAACATCAAGCCTGCCCAGCCAGCCCAGGCCAATGCCGCGACCGCAGGGGCCAAAGGGGAATAAACCATGTCGAAATTCTTTATCGATCGCCCGATCTTCGCCTGGGTGATCGCCTTGGTGATCATGCTGGTCGGGGCGCTGTCGATCCTCAAGCTGCCGATCAACCAGTACCCGAGCATCGCCCCGCCGGCGATCGCCATCGCCGTGACCTACCCGGGCGCCTCCGCGCAGACCGTGCAGGACACCGTGGTCCAGGTGATCGAGCAACAGCTCAACGGTATCGACAACCTGCGTTATGTGTCGTCGGAAAGTAACTCCGACGGCAGCATGACCATCACCGCGACCTTCGAGCAGGGCACCAACCCTGACACCGCGCAGGTCCAGGTGCAGAACAAGCTGAACCTGGCCACCCCGCTGCTGCCGCAAGAAGTGCAGCAGCAAGGTATCCGCGTGACCAAGGCGGTCAAGAACTTCCTGCTGGTGATCGGCCTGGTGTCCGAAGACGGCAGCATGACCAAGGACGACCTGGCCAACTACATCGTCTCGAACATGCAGGACCCGATCTCGCGGACCGCCGGTGTCGGTGACTTCCAGGTCTTCGGTGCCCAGTACGCGATGCGCATCTGGCTCGATCCGGCCAAGCTGAACAAGTTCCAGTTGACCCCGGTTGACGTCAAGACCGCCGTTGCCGCGCAGAACGTCCAGGTGTCTTCCGGTCAACTCGGCGGCCTGCCCGCCCTGCCCGGCCAGCAACTGAACGCGACCATCATCGGCAAGACCCGCCTGCAGACCGCCGAGCAGTTCGAAAAGATCCTGCTCAAGGTCAACCGCGACGGTTCGCAAGTGCGCCTGGGCGATGTCGCCAAGGTCGCGCTGGGTGGTGAAAACTACGCGGTCAGCGCCCAGTTCAACGGCAAGCCGGCTTCCGGCCTGGCCGTGAAACTGGCCACCGGCTCCAACGCCCTGGATACCGCCAAGGCGCTGCGCAAGACCATTTCCGACCTCGAACCGTTCTTCCCGCCAGGCATGAAGGCGGTGTTCCCGTATGACACCACCCCGGTGGTGACCGAATCGATCAGCGGCGTGATCCACACCCTGATCGAAGCGATCGTACTGGTGTTCCTGGTGATGTACCTGTTCCTGCAGAACTTCCGCGCCACGGTGATCACCACCATGACGGTGCCGGTGGTATTGCTGGGTACGTTCGGCATCCTTGCCGCCGCAGGTTTCAGCATCAACACCCTGACCATGTTCGCGATGGTCCTGGCCATCGGCTTGCTGGTGGACGACGCCATCGTCGTGGTGGAAAACGTCGAGCGGGTGATGTCCGAAGAGGGGCTTTCACCCAAGGAAGCGACCAAGAAGTCCATGGGCCAGATCCAGGGCGCGCTGGTCGGTATCGCGTTGGTACTGTCGGCGGTACTGCTGCCGATGGCATTCTTCGGCGGCTCCACGGGTGTGATCTACCGGCAGTTCTCGATCACCATCGTGTCGGCCATGGGCCTGTCGGTGCTGGTTGCCTTGATCTTCACCCCGGCGCTTTGCGCCACCATGCTCAAGCCGGTCAAGAAAGGCGAGCACCACACGGCCAAACGCGGCTTCTTCGGCTGGTTCAACCGCAACTTCGACCGCAGCGTGCAGAGCTACGAGCGCGGCGTGGGCAACATCCTGCGCCACAAGGCCCCGTACTTCCTCGCCTACATCCTGATCGTGGTCGGCATGGTCTGGCTGTTCATGCGTATCCCGACTGCGTTCCTGCCAGAGGAAGACCAGGGCGTACTGTTCGCCCAGGTGCAAACCCCGGCCGGCTCCAGTGCCGAGCGCACCCAGGCGGTGGTCGATGAAATGCGCGCCTACCTGCTGGACAAGGAGTCCGACACGGTCGCCTCGGTGTTCACCGTGAACGGCTTCAACTTCGCGGGCCGCGGTCAAAGCTCGGGTATGGCCTTCATCATGCTCAAGCCGTGGGGCGAGCGCTCTGCCGAAAACAGCGTGTTCAACCTGGCAACCCGTGCCCAGCAGCACTTCTTCACCTTCCGCGATGCGATGGTGTTCGCCTTCGCCCCGCCTGCGGTACTGGAACTGGGTAACGCCACCGGTTTCGACGTGTTCCTGCAGGACCGTGCCGGCGTCGGCCACGCCAAGCTGATGGAAGCGCGCAACCAGTTCCTCGGTATGGCGGCGCAAAGCAAGATCCTCTCCGCTGTGCGTCCGAACGGCCTGAACGACGAACCGCAGTACCAGTTGACCATCGATGATGAACGCGCCAGCGCGCTGGGCGTCACCATCTCCGATATCAACAACACCCTGTCGATCGCCCTCGGTGCCAGCTACGTCAACGACTTCATCGACCGTGGCCGGGTCAAGAAGGTCTACCTCCAGGGCGAAGCCTCGTCGCGGATGAGTCCGGAAGACCTGCAGAAATGGTACGTGCGCAACGCTGCTGGCGAGATGGTGCCGTTCTCCTCCTTCGCCAAGGGCGAGTGGATCTACGGCGCGCCGAAGCTGTCGCGTTACAACGGCGTCGAAGCAATGGAAGTCCTCGGTGCGCCAGCCCCTGGCTACAGTACCGGTGAGGCGATGGCCGAAGTCGAACGCCTGGCCGCCAAACTGCCAGCCGGTGTCGGCTTCGCGTGGACCGGCATGTCGTATGAAGAGAAGCTGTCGGGTTCGCAGATGCCAGCACTGTTCGCGCTGTCGCTGCTGATGGTGTTCCTGTGCCTGGCGGCGCTGTACGAAAGCTGGTCGATCCCGATCGCGGTGGTGCTGGTGGTGCCGCTGGGTATCATCGGTGCGCTGATGGCGGCCAGCATGCGCGGGCTGTCCAACGACGTGTACTTCCTGGTGGGGCTGCTGACCACCATCGGCCTCGCGGCGAAGAACGCGATCCTGATCGTCGAGTTCGCCAAGGAACTGCACGAACAGGGCCGCAGCCTGGCCGACGCCGCCATCGAAGCCTGCCGCATGCGTCTGCGTCCGATCATCATGACCTCGCTGGCGTTCATCCTCGGCGTAGTGCCGCTGACCATCGCCACCGGCGCGGGTTCGGGCAGCCAGCACGCCATTGGTACCGGGGTGATCGGCGGTATGATCACGGCCACCGTTCTGGCCATCTTCTGGGTGCCACTGTTCTTCGTTAGCGTGTCGTCGCTGTTCGGCAGCAAACAGCCCGAAGAAGACGCCACACCTGAAACTCCACGCTATGAGGCTGGGCAATGACCAAGTCCCTGATATCCCTGGCGGTCACCGCGTTCATCCTGGGCGGATGCTCGCTGATCCCCGAGTACAAGACCCCCGAGGCGCCGGTCGCGGCCGAGTGGCCGGCAGGTCCGGCCTACTCGCCGGCCGAGTCGGCCCAGGTGGCCGCCGCCGAGCAAGGCTGGCGCCAGTTCTTCCACGACCCGGCGCTGCAGCAGTTGATCCAGGGTTCGCTGGAAAACAACCGCGACCTGCGGGTCGCGGCGCTGAACATCGACGCCTACCGTGCGCAGTACCGCATCCAGCGCGCCGACCTGTTCCCGGCTGTCTCGGCCAACGCCAGCGGCCAACGCCAGCGCACGCCGGCGGACATGTCGCAGACCGGCCAGTCGAGCATCAGCAGCCAATATTCGGCCACCATCGGCGTCAGCGCCTATGAGCTGGACCTGTTCGGCCGGGTGCGCAGCCTGAGCCAACAGGCTCTGGAAACCTACCTGTCCAGTGAACAGGCGCGCCGTTCGACGCAGATCGCCCTGGTGGCCAGCGTCGCCAACGCCTATTACACCTGGCAGGCCGACCAGGCCCTGCTCAAGCTGACCGGCGAGACCCTCAAAACCTACGAGGAAAGCTTCAAGCTGACCCAGCGCAGCAGCGACGTCGGCGTGGCCTCGGCCCTGGACCTGAGCCAGGCCCGCACCGCGGTCGAAGGCGCCCGGGTCAAGCTGGCGCAGTACCAGCGCCTGGTGGCCCAGGACCTCAACAGCCTGACCCTGCTGGTCGGCGCCGGTCTGCCGGGCAACCTGCCGGCGGCCCTGCCGCTGGACGGCGACCTGCTCGCGGAAATGCCGGCCGGCCTGCCGTCGGACCTGCTGACCCGGCGTCCGGACATCATGGAAGCCGAGCACCTGCTCAAGGCGGCCAACGCCAATATCGGCGCCGCCCGCGCGGCGTTCTTCCCGAGTATCAGCCTGACCGCCAATGCCGGGACCCTGAGCTCCGACATGAGCGGCCTGTTCAAGGGTGGCTCCGGCACGTGGCTGTTCCAGCCGCAGATCAACCTGCCGATCTTCAATGCCGGTTCGCTCAAGGCCAGCCTCGATTACTCGAAGATCCAGAAAGACATCAACATCGCCAAGTACGAAAAGACCATCCAGACCGCCTTCCAGGAAGTCTCCGATGGTCTGGCTGCGCGGCAGACCTTCAACCAGCAGTTGCAGGCCCAGCGCGATCTGGTCGCCGCCAACCAGGATTACTACCGCCTGGCCGAGCGTCGCTACCGTATCGGCGTGGACAGCAACCTGGTGTTCCTCGACGCCCAGCGCAACCTGTTCAGTGCCCAGCAGTCGCTGATCACTGACCGGCTGTCGCAGGTGGTCAGCGAGGTCAATCTGTACAAGGCCCTCGGTGGCGGCTGGTACGAGCGCACCGGTGATGCTCAGCAGCAAGCTTCGGTCGAGACGCCGAAAGGCTGAACTGGCTGAACCTGATGTAGAAAAGCCCACCCTCTGCGGTGGGCTTTTTCATGGCTGCACACCGCTCTCCTGCAACTCTCCCGCCCCCTGCGTTTTCAACGCAACAAAAGAAACTAACCATTCAGTTATCGTTCGATAATCGCCCATTTCCGCCTGTAACGAATTGATTCGCCCCCGTCCGTCACAGCACCATCCTCTTGCCGCTTTTCCCAACGCAAACCCCAAAGACGCAACCCGGCCTGTGACCCTTTTCAGTCATGGCGGATGGTTTCGCTTACATAAAAACAAGAGACACATTGACGATGAACACTCCGCACCCAGCACGACACCTGCTTCCCGGCTTCATTGCCATGACTTGCGCCCTCCCCGCCCTGGCTGCTGAAAGCGGCTTCGTCGAGGACGCCAAGGCCTCCCTGAACCTGCGCAACTTCTACATCAACCGCAATTTCGTCGACCCGGCCAACGCCCAGGGCAAAGGCGAGGAATGGACCCAGAGTTTCATCCTCGACGCCAAGTCCGGCTTCACCCAAGGCACTGTCGGCTTCGGTGTCGATATCCTCGGTCTGTATTCGGTCAAGCTCGACGGCGGCAAAGGCACCGCGGGCACCCACCTGCTGCCGGTGCATGACGACGGCCGCCCGGCCGACGATTTCGGCCGCCTCGGCGTGGCCCTGAAAGCCAAGGTGTCGAAGACTGAACTGAAAGTCGGCGAGTGGATGCCGGTGCTGCCGATCCTGCGTTCCGACGACGGTCGCTCGCTGCCGCAAACCTTCCGCGGTGGCCAGCTCACCTCGCAGGAAATCGACGGCCTGACCCTCTATGCCGGGCAGTTCCGCGGCAACAGCCCGCGCAACGACGCGAGCATGGAAGACATGTTCATGAACGGCCGCGGGGGGATCACCTCCGACCGCTTCAATTTCGCCGGTGGTGAATTCACCTTCAACGAAAAGCGCACCCTGATCGGTCTGTGGAACGCGGAACTGAAGGACATCTACCAGCAGCAGTACATCAACCTGGTTCACAGCCAGCCGCTGGGCGACTGGACCCTGGGCGCCAACCTCGGCTACTTCCTCGGCAAGGAAGATGGCTCGGCCCGGGCCGGCGACCTCGACAACCGCACCGCCTCGGCCCTGCTTTCGGCGCGTTACGGTGGCAACACCTTCTATGTCGGCCTGCAGAAAGTCAGCGGCGACGATGCCTGGATGCGCGTCAACGGCACCAGCGGCGGCACCCTGGCCAACGACAGCTACAACTCCAGCTTCGACAACGCCCAGGAACGCTCCTGGCAAGTGCGCCACGACTACAACTTCGCCGCCCTCGGCGTACCCGGCCTGACCCTGATGAACCGCTACATCAAGGGCGACAACGTGCACACCGCGACGGTGGACGACGGTGAAGAATGGGCACGGGAATCGGAACTGACCTACGTGATTCAGAGCGGTGCGCTGAAGAACCTGTCGATGAAGTGGCGTAACTCGACCATGCGTCGGGACTACAGCACCAACGCGTTTGATGAAAACCGGCTGATCATCAGCTATCCGATCGGGATTCTCTGAGGCTTCACGGGCCTCATCGCGAGCAAGCTCGCTCCTACAGTTCAGTCCCCTGTAGGAGCGAGCTTGCTCGCGATGCTCCCCCCAAAAAAATGAATCAGGCGCCTTTCACCGTCCGGCTCCGCTCCCCCGCCACACTCACCGGCACATCCCCCTGCAACGTCACCCGGCGCACCACTCGGCCCTGGGTGCCGTAGTCATCCACCGCGTAATGCTGGGTCGCGCGATTGTCCCAGATCGCCACGTCCCCCGCCTGCCAGCGCCAGCGAACGGTGTTCTCCAGACGCGTCACATACCCCTGCAACAAGCTGAACAGGTGCTGTGAATCGTTCTGCGAATAGCCCTTCAGGCGTTTGACGAAATGCCCCAGCAGCAGGTGCTTTTCACCGCTGACCGGGTGCACGCGCACCACCGGATGCTCGGTTTCGTACACGGTGGAAGTGAATACCCGACGATAATTTTCCAGTTGCTCGACGCTGACATTGGGCTTGGCCCCGGCGTAGTCGTACTCGTTGCTGTGCACCGCCCACAGTTCTTCGGCGAGGACCTTGAGCGCCGGCGACAGGTCGTTGTAGGCCGTCGCGGTGTTGGCCCAGACCGTGTCGCCGCCGGACACCGGCGCCACCACCGAGCGCAGGATCGAGGCCTTGGGGTAGGCGTCGACGAAGGTCACGTCGGTGTGCCAGGAATTGGCGCGGCGCCCTTCGCCGCCATCCAGTTCCAGCAGGTAACGAGTGCCGTCACGCACGGGCACGGTGGGGTGGGCGATCGGTTCGCCGAGCAGGTGGGCGAAGGCTTCCTGACCCTGGTCATCGAGGTGGTGCTGGGCGCGGAAGAACAGCACCTTGTGTTCCACCAGTGCGGCCTGGATGGCCTCGATCACCGCCGGCTCCAGATCGGCGCTCAGTTGCACGCCACGCACTTCGGCGCCGATGCGTCCGGCGACCGGGTGAATGTCCAGCGCTTGGCTGACAGGGGTTGCGGCGAGTGCGGCATTGCTCATGGTTCAAACCCTCATTGGCTGACGACACGGAAGTTGTCGTTGGAACAGTGCTCTATCGTTATGCGAATAAGTACTAACAGATAAATAGCTGCTTCATTGACGGAATAAGAGCTTGCATTTAAAACCCCAGTCTCCCGTGGCGGCAAATACCTTCGCCCTATTTTTGAAATGCCGGAAATGCATATGGATCTTCGTCAACTGCGCTACTTCATCGCCCTTACTGAACACCGCAGTTTCGTTCGCGCCGCCGAGGCCATGGGCATTACCCAGCCGGCATTCAGCCGCAGCATTCAGGGCCTGGAACAGGAATTCGGCTGCGTGTTGGTGGACCGCGGCAACAAGGACCTGCGCCCCACGCCCGAAGGTCAAGTGGTGCTGCAACACGCCCTGCGCCTGGTGCAGGGCGCGGCGCAACTGAGCAGCGAAGTGCTGCAGATGACCAAGCTCGATGCCGGCGAACTGCGCTTCGGCTGCGGTCCGGCGCCCGCGGCGGAACTGGTGCCGCGGGCGCTGGCGCAGTTCGTCAATGCGCACCCGAAGGTGCACACCCGCCTGCAAGTGGATAACTGGGAAAAGCTCAGCCGCGCGCTGAACCGTGAGGAGGTGGAGTTTTTCGTCGCCGATATTCGTCATTTCGAGGCCGACCCGAATTTCCACACCCAAGCCCTCACGCCCCGCCGTGGCCTGTTCTTCTGCCGCCCCGGCCACCCGCTGCTGGCCAAGGACAGCCTGTCCACCAACGACATGTTCGACTACCCGCTGGCCACCTCGCTGATCCCGCCCGGGGTGCGCAAGCTGCTGGCCAACCTGAGCGGCAAGACCGACTTCTCGCCCCAGGTGCAGACCGAACACCTGCCGACCCTGTTGCGGGTGGTGCAGGACAGCAATGCCATTGGCATCGGCACCGAAGAGGCCTTTTCTTCGTACATCGGTCGCGGCGAGCTGATCCAGTTGCACTGGCGCAACCTGCCCACCAACCTCGACAGCCTCAGCGCCCGCTGCGGCATCGTCAGCCGCAGCGGTTACCGCCTCTCGCCCGCCGCCCGGGCGATGATCGAAACCCTGGTCACTCTTGACCGCCAGCCTGTGCCACAGGAACTGGCCGGATAGCCTGAGGCGCCAGCCACTGGTTGACCTGGAACGGCTTGCGGATCAGCCGTTCCTTGGCCGCCAGGTCCACCGAGGCCTGCAGACGGGTGAGGAACTGTTCGTCGAGGGTGGCGGGGAAGATCTGGCTCAGCTGCTCGTCCTTCAGGTCATGGGTGAGGATCGCCGGCGGATAGCTGGCGCGGGACGAGACCAGTTGCACATAGGCGTCCTTGTTGCCGTCACTGGTCAGCCACTGCACGGCGGGCTGCTGCGCGGCAAGGAACTTCGCGACGATCTCGGGGTGGGCATCGATAAACGCACCGGATCCCACCAGCACCGCCTGGACATTACCGGCGCCGCCCAGGTCGCGGGTGCTCAGCGGCAGTTCGGCGAGGCCGCGTTCCTTCAGCGCGGTGATCCCGGTCGAGCCCCAGGTGGCGTCGATCTGTTTGGCGGCCAACGCGGCGATGGCGGCGTTGAAGTCCAGGTTGATGACTTTCAGGTCCTTCTCGCTCAGGCCCTGGCTGGCCAGCGCGGCATCGAACGATAGTTGCGTGGCGGTGCCGCGGAAGATCGCCACGCGCTTGCCCTTGAGGTCTTGCAGGGTCTTGATGCCGCTGTCCGGGGCGACGCCGAGGTAGTGTTTGACCCCGCGCGCGGTCGCCGCGAGCAGGCGGGTATCGACACCGTTGGCCTTGCCGATGATCGCCGCCAGGTCGCCCAGGTAGGCGAAGTCCACCTGGCCATTGGCGAACGCCTCGTTGATCACCGGGCCGGCGCCCTTGAAGTAATTCCACTGGATGCTGATGCCATCGGCGGCGAAGGCTTTTTCCAGCAGTTGCTGTTCCTGCAACACGTCGGTGATGCCGCCGCCCGAGTGCTGGGTGCCGGCACTCAGGTCGGGCACGGCGATGCGGATCTGCTTGACCTCGGCGCCCAGCGCCTCGGCGGGCAGCCAGCCGACCACAGCGGCCAGGGCGGGGACGGCGAACAGGCTGAAAACACGGTTGAGCGACAGGTTCATGGCACGCGGCTCCTTGTAATGGTGCCGCCACCTAACGCTATTCGGCCGCGCAAGTTAAATACTAAGAAATTACATTTTAATAACCGGATTACATATAAGCGCTGTATCCAGCGTTTCAACTGACTATGCATGAAGCACAAGAAAAATATGCTTCGAATGCATTGGCCGCTGCTTCGACACTGGGCTTTAAATGCCTCTCTTATTACCCGATCGAATTTACCAATCAATAAATAGATCCATAAGAAATAAGCAAAGAACCGCCTGTGCAGCCGACCCGGAGGTCTTCATGGCCCACGCTTCCCGCTCAGCCCTGCCGCTGACCGCCCCGCCCACCGCGCGAGGGTTCAACCGCCTGCCCTGGCAGCGGCTGAACGCCTGGTATTTGCCGCTGGCGCTGGCCGCGTTGTGGTGGCTGGCGAGCCGCCATGAATGGATGAGCGAACAGATCCTGCCACCGCCCTCGCTGGTCTGGAGCAGCGCCGTCGAACTGAGCCACGGCGAACTCTGGCTACACCTGGGCATCAGTCTCTGGCGGTTGTTCGTCGGCTTGCTGCTGGGGGTCAGTGCCGGCGCGGTGCTCGGCGCCTGGCTGGGCTTCAGCAGACGCAGCGAGCGCCTGGTGCTGCCGACCTTCAATGCGCTGGCGCAGATTCCGACCCTGGCCTGGGTGCCGCTGTTCATGGCGCTGTTCGGCATCGGCGAAACCCTCAAGTTGGTGGTGCTGGTCAAGGCGATCATCGTGCCGATCACCCTGCACACCCTGGTCGGCGTGCGCGATGCCCAACCCCGTCTGCGTGAAGCTGCCGCCGTGCTGCGCCTGCCGCCGCGCCTGTTGATCACCCGGCTGATCCTGCCGGCGGCGCTGCCGTCGTTCTTCGCTGGTCTGCGCCTGGCGCTGGCCACCGGCTGGACCTCGCTGCTGGCGGTGGAACTGCTGGCCTCCAGCGAAGGCATCGGCTACCTGATGGTCTGGGCACGGCAACTGTTCATGCTGGATATCGTTTTCGTCTGCATCGCGGTGATCGGCGTGATCGGCCTGCTGATGGACCGTGGACTCGGCTGGCTCGACCGTCGCCTGCTGCACTGGCCGCACCCGGCGACCGCTGAACTGCGGGTCCAACGCCTGCGCGGCGTGGAGCGGGTGCAGGCGCTGTTCCTGCCGCTGGCGTTGCTCGCCCTCTGGCAGGTGGCGAGCCAGGCCGAATGGGTCGACGCGAATATTCTCGCGGCGCCGCTGGCGGTGCTCGACACCCTCGGCAACGGCGTGCTCGACGGCAGCCTCAGCGGCTCGCTGGCGATCAGCGTCGGCCGCGCCCTCGGCGGCCTGCTGCTGGGGGGCGGGCTGGGTCTGTTGTTCGGTCTGTGGCTGGGGCTCTCGCCGCGCGCCGAGCAACTGCTTGGCCCGAGCCTCTCGGGGTTGCGGCAGATTGCCCTGTTCGCCTGGGTGCCGCTGCTGACCGCCTGGTTCGGCCTGGGCGAACTGGCGAAGTGGGTGTTCGTCGGCCTGGCGGCGTTCTTCCCGTTGTTCATCGCCACCCAACGCGCCGTCGCCAGCGTCTCGCCGCAACTGCACGAAGCGGCCCGAGTGCTGCGCCTGAGCCGCTGGCAACGCCTGCGCCGGCTGGTGCTGCCCAACGCCGCGCCGGGGATCTTCGCCGGCCTGCGCATCGGCCTGATCTACGCCTGGCTCGGCACCATCGGCGCCGAATACTTCATGCCTTCGGGCGGTGGCATCGGCAGCCTGATGATCGCCGCCCAGCAACTGCTGCGCATGGACCAGATCATGGCCGGGATGCTCCTGGTCGGGGTCACCGGCGCCCTGCTCAGCGCCCTCGGACAACATATCGAAGCGCGTGCCACGCGCTGGAGACGCGCATGAACGCACGGGTTTCCCCTTTGGTCAGCTTTCAACAGGTCAGCAAGCGCTTCGCCGTCAGCGATGGCGAAGTCGAGGCGCTGCGCGACTTCAACCTGGATATCCGCGAAGGCGAATTCGTCGCCATCGTCGGCGCCAGCGGCTGCGGCAAGTCCACCCTGCTGCGCCTGCTGATCGGCCTGGACAACGACTATCAGGGGCAGATCCTGATCGACGGCAAGCGGGTCAGCGGCATCGGCAGCGAGCGCGGTATCGTCTTCCAGGAACACCGCCTGTTCCCCTGGCTGACGGTGGCCGAGAACATCGAGCTGGGCCTGGTCAACGAAGCGCTGGACACGACAGCGAAGCAGCAGCGGGTCAAGGACTTCATCGCCCTGGTCGGCCTGGAAGCGTTCAGCGCCGCCTACCCGCACCAACTTTCCGGCGGCATGGCCCAGCGCGTGGCGATCGCCCGCGGCCTGGTAGCCAGCCCGCGCATTCTGCTGCTGGACGAACCCTTCGGCGCCCTCGACGCCCTGACCCGCCAGCAGATGCAGGACGAACTGCTGGCGATCCGCGAACGGGCGCGCATCACCACCTTGCTGGTGACCCACGACGTCGAGGAAGCGATCTTCCTCGCCGACCGCGTGGTGGTGCTGGAGCCGCGGCCGGGGCGGATCAAGCGCGTGGTCGAGATCGACCTGCCGCACCCGCGCGAGCGCGCCAGCCTGGACTTCCACCGTCTGCGCGAAATCCTGCTGCACGAGCTGACCCGCGACGACCGCTACCTGCCGCCGCCCGTCGCGCGGATCCACGACCTGCCCCTGACCTACCTGGCCTGCTGAGGAGCGCTTCATGAGCCATCGCCCCAACTTCCTGGTCATCGTTGCCGACGACCTGGGCTTCTCCGACATCGGCGCGTTCGGCGGCGAGATCGCCACGCCGAACCTCGACGCCCTGGCCAGCGCCGGCCTGCGCCTGACCGATTTCCACACCGCGCCCACCTGCTCGCCGACCCGCTCGATGCTGCTCACCGGCACCGACCACCATATCGCCGGCATCGGCACAATGGCCGAGGCGCTGACCCCGGAACTGATCGGCAAGCCCGGCTACGAGGGCTACCTCAACGACCGCGTGGTGGCCCTGCCAGAATTGCTCCGCGAAGCCGGCTACCAGACGCTGATGAGCGGCAAATGGCACCTGGGCCTGACCGCCGAACTGGCGCCCCACGCCCGCGGTTTCGAACGTTCCTTCGCCCTGCTGCCGGGGGCCGCCAACCACTATGGCTTCGAGCCGACCTACGATGACAACACCCCGGGCCTGCTGAAATCCACCCCGGCGCTGTACATCGAAGACGACCAGTTCATCGACGAACTGCCGAAGGATTTCTATTCCTCCGATGCCTTCGGCGACAAGCTGCTGCAGTACCTCAAGGAGCGCGACCAGAGCCGGCCGTTCTTCGCCTACCTGCCCTTCTCCGCGCCGCACTGGCCGTTGCAGGCGCCGGCCGAGGTGGTCGAGCGCTACAAGGGCCGCTACGACGCCGGCCCCGAGGTGCTGCGCCAGGAGCGCCTGGAAAAACTCCGCGCCCTCGGCCTGATCGCCGCCGACACCGAAGCTCATCCGGTGGACGGCCACTGGCAGGCGCTGAGCGACGAACAACGCCAGCGTTCGGCACGGTCGATGGAGGTTTACGCGGCGATGGTCGAGCGCATGGACTGGAACATCGGCCGGGTGCTGGACTACCTGCGCAACCAGGGCCAACTGGACAACACCCTGGTGCTGTTCATGTCCGATAACGGCGCCGAAGGCGCGCTGCTGGAAGCCTTCCCGAAATTCGGTCCGCACCTGGCCAGCTATCTCGACCAGCATTACGACAACAGCCTGGAAAACATCGGCCGGGCCAACTCCTACGTCTGGTACGGCCCGCACTGGGCGCAGGCGGCCACCGCGCCGTCGCGGCTGTTCAAGGCCTTCACCACCGAAGGCGGCATCCGCGTGCCGGCGCTGCTGCACTACCCGGCGCTGGCCCGGCAAAAACAGATCAGCCATGAATTCAGCACGGTGATGGACATCACCCCGACCCTGCTCGACCTGGCGGGCGTGCGCCATCCCGGCAAGCGCTGGCGCGGTCGCGATGTCGCGCCGCTGCGAGGCAAATCGTGGTTGGGGTATCTGTCGGGCGAGACCGAGCAGGTGCATGACGAACACACCGTCACCGGCTGGGAACTGTTCGGCCGCCGGGCGATTCGCCAGGGGCACTGGAAGGCGGTGTACATCCCCGGGCCGGTGGGGCCGGCGACCTGGCAGTTGTATGACCTGAGTCGGGATCCGGGGGAGATTCATGACCTGGCGACGCAGCAGCCGGCGAAGCTGGAGGCGCTGTTGGCGGAGTGGCAGAAGTATGTGGAAGAGACGGGGGTGATTTTGAGTCAGTCGCCGTTTCAGCCGGATTGATGGGGTGGCTTTTGGGGTCTGATCGCTGCATGGGTATCTACACACCTCATGGTTGTATAAAGCCCATCAGGCACCAGTCAGTAAATCGGGTAATGGCTGCCAAGTGCTCGCCGACAGGCTTTTAGCGTTCTCAAGATCGAGCGCCGCCCGCGCGGCGCATCGCGAGCTAGCTCGCTCCTACAGTGGTTGCAACGTGCCTATGTCTGTCGGGCCATAGTTGACCGCTTTGTTTGTACGACGCGGTATCGAGTCGGCCCCAACAGCCTCCCCGCGACTCATCGCCAAACTCAAAGAGCGGGCAACACAACTCATTGTAGGAGCGAGCTCGCTCGCGATGCGCCGCGCGGGCGGCGCTCGATCTTGAGAACGCTGATATACCGTCGACTAGAACATAGTCGCCGAGAGGAGCATGGAAGACCACCCTCACTTCCCAGCCAACCGCTCCAACCGCCCCGGATCAAGAATCTCGATCTCGCCATAACTCAAACGCACCGCCCCGTCCTGCTCCAGCGCCTTGAGAATCTGGTTGGTGGTCTGCCGCGACAGCGACAGCATCAGCGCCAGTTGCTCCTGGGAGAGCTGCAACACCCGCCGCTCGCCATCCACCTCGCCGTACCCCGCGGCCATCTGCAGCAGCCGGTACGCCAAACGCGGGGCGGCGCCCATCAGGCTTTGCTGTTCCAGGGCGACAAACGCCAGACGCAGCTTGTGGCTCATCAACAAGGCAAACTCGCGCCAGTACGCCGGTTGCTGGTCAAGCAAGCTCAGCAGCGTCGCCTGCGGCACCCGCAGCAGTGTGGTCTGCCCTTCAGCAAAAGCGTCATGGGTGCGCGGCTGGCCGTCGAACAGGCAGATTTCGCCAAACCAGTGCGGCGGCTCAATCAGGGTCAAGAGCGCCTCCTTTCCCCCGGCATTCACCGCGCCAATCCGCACCGCGCCCGCCAGCACCGCATACAGCCCGCAGGGCGCATCGCCGCGCTGGAACAGGCGCTCGCCGGCGGCCAGGGTGCGCGGGCGGGCGGCGTCCAGCAGGCTATCCTGCAACGCAGGTGAGAGTTGCCGGAACCAGTGGCCATGCAAGAGTTGCTCGCGCCAGGCGCAACGATCGTTCATCCAAAGCCTCGAAAAGTGACTCTGTCGGCCAGGCGACAGACTGACGCCCGGCCGCGGTCCATGCTGGGCCATCCCAACCGGAGGAATAACAATGAAAAACCTCGTGGAACACCTGAGTCAATATGCCAGCTACCACCGTGATCCGCGCAACATCGCCACCCACTTCATCGGCATCCCCATGATTGTGGTGGCGGTCACCGTGCTGCTGTCACGGCCGGGACTGGAAGTGGGCGGGATCTGGCTGTCGCCGGCCTTCGTCGCGGCACTGGCGTCGGTGTGGTTTTACCTGCGCCTGGACCTGCGTTTCGGCGTGCTGATGAGTGCACTGCTGGGTGCCTGCCTGTGGGCCGGGCAAGCGCTGGCGGTGCAAAGCACATCGGTGTGGCTGGTGGCCGGGCTGGGACTGTTTTTCGTCGGCTGGGTGATCCAGTTCGTCGGGCATTACTACGAGGGGCGCAAACCGGCGTTCGTCGATGACATCAGCGGGCTGATCGTCGGGCCGTTGTTCGTGGTGGCGGAACTGGCGTTCATGCTCGGGCTGCGGCCGGAGCTGAAGGCGGCGGTGGAACACAATGCGGGGCCGGTGGCGATTCGGGAGAAGAAGGCTGTGGTTTGATTCAGATGGCCTCATCGCCGGCAAGCCGGCTCCCACAAAGCACCGTCTTGCGTGGGAGCCGGCTTGCCGGCGATGAGGCCCTGACGATCAAGCCCGCGACTCAACCCCCAACTCATCCCACACCGATTCCGCCAGGTGGAAGGTGGCATTGGCCGCCGGAATCCCGCAGTAGATCGCGCTCTGCATCAGCACTTCCTTGATCTCGTCACGGGTCACGCCGTTGTTGGCGGCGGCGCGCAGGTGCAGTTTCAGCTCATCATTGCGGTTCATGCCGATCAGCATGGCGATGGTGATCAGGCTGCGGGTGTGCCGCGGCAAGCCCGGACGGGTCCAGATATCACCCCAGGCGTGGCGGGTGATCATTTCCTGGAACTCGCTGTTGAACTCGGTCAGGTTGGTCAGGCTGCGGTCCACGTGGGCATCGCCCAGTACCGCGCGACGCACTTGCATGCCGGCGTCGTAACGTTGTTTCTCATCCACGAAAACAGCTCCTCAACGGGCCAGCAGAAAATCGATGACGCGGCGGCTGAACGGCTCGCCCACTTCAACGTTGGACAGGTGCGCAGCGTGGAACTCGGCAAACTCGGCACCGGCCACCCGCTCCTGGATAAACAGGCTGCCCGACGGCGGGGTCACCGCGTCGGCGCTGCCGGCGATGACCAGCAGCGGCGCCTTGATTGCGCCCAACTGATCGCGGAAATCGGCATCACGCACCGCGCCGCAGTTGGCCGCGTAGCCTTCAGGCGAGGTGGACGCGAGCATGTCGGTGATGCGCTTGGCCTGGTCCGGGTTGGCGCCGGCAAACGCCGGGGTGAACCAGCGCTCGATGGACGCATCGCGCAGGCCGACCATCGCCGCCTCGCGGTCACGCAGGACCATCTCGATGCGCGGGTTCCAGATCTCCGGGGTACCGATCTTGGCCGCAGTGTTGCAGACGATCAGGCGGTTCAGGCGCTCCGGTGCATTGATGCCCAGCCACTGGCCGATCAGGCCGCCCATGGACAGGCCGCAGAAATGCACCTTGTCCAACTTCAAGGCATCCAGCAGCGCCAGCACGTCGCGGCCCAGTTGCTCGATGCTGTACGGGCCGTCGGTGACCAGCGAATCGCCGTGGCCGCGGGTGTCATAACGCAGCACGCGGAAATGAGTGGCGAAGGCCGGCACCTGGGTGTCCCACATGCGCAGGTTGGTGCCCAGCGAGTTGGACAGCACCAAAACCGGTGCGCCTTCGGGGCCATCGAGCTGGTAGTTCAGAACGCCATCGGCGAGTTGTACGCTTCCCACAGCAGCCTCCTCAGGCTTTGAATCGTTGATGTTCGGCCAGCGCACGCTCAACCCAGGCGCGAGCCTGGCCGAGGTAGTGAGCCGGGTCCAGCAGACGGTCGAGTTCGTCCGCCGACAGTTCGGCGCTCACCTGCGGATCGTCGCCGAGCACGGCGCGCAGATGACGTTGTTCGGCGACCGCGCGTTTGCAGCAAGTCTCCAGAAGATGGTGCGCGGCATCCCGGCCCAGGCGCTGGGCGAGAACGATGCTCACGGCTTCGGCGAGGACCAGGCCCTGGGTCAGGTCGAGGTTGCGGCGCATGCGCGCGGCGTCCACTTCCAGGCCCTCGGCAATGATCCGCGCCTGACGCAGCGCGCCCGACACCAGGCAGCAGATTTCCGGCAGGGTTTCCCATTCGGCGTGCCACAGGCCGAGGCTGCGCTCGTGCTCCTGGGGCATGGCGGCGAACAGCGTGGCGAGCAGGCCGGGGACGCGGGTCGCGGCACCGATCAGCACGGCGGCGCCCACCGGGTTGCGCTTGTGCGGCATGGTCGAGGAACCGCCCTTGCCAGGCGCCGACGGCTCGAAGACTTCGCCAGCTTCGGTCTGCATCAGCAGACTGATATCGCGGCCCAGCTTGCCGAGGGTGCCGGCGACCAGGCCGAGCACCGAGGCGAATTCCACCAGACGGTCGCGCTGGGTGTGCCACGGCTGTTCCGGCAGGTTCAGGCCCAACTGATCGGCCAGCGCTTCGGCGACAGGCAACGCCTTGTCGCCCAGCGCCGCGAGGGTGCCGGACGCGCCGCCGAACTGCAGGGTCAGCAGGCGCGGTTTGAGTTCGCGCAGGCGCTGGCGATGACGGACCAGGGCGCCGAGGGTGCCGGCGAGCTTCATGCCCAGGGTCACCGGGGTCGCATGCTGCAGCCAGGTGCGGCCGGCCAGCGGTGTGTCGGCGTGGGCGCGGGCCTGGGTGGCGAGGGCGTCGGCCAGGTGCGCCAGTTCGTCGTCGATCAGGGCCAGGGCATCGCGCAATTGCAGGACCAGGCCGGTGTCCATGGCGTCCTGGCTGGTGGCGCCGAGGTGCACGTAGCGCTCGGCTTCGGCCACGCCGCTGGCGATCACCTTGCCCAGCGCCTTGACCAGTGGGATCGCCGAGTTGCCGGCGATGCCGATGGCTTCGGCCAGGGCGGCGAAATCATAGCGCTCGGCCTTGCAGGCCAGCTCGATCGGCGCCACCACCACCGCCGGGATCACCCCGACGGCGGCTTCGGCCCGGGCCAGTCCGGCTTCGAAATCGAGCATGCCCTGGATGCGGCCACGGTCGGAAAAGATCTCGCGCATGGCGGGCGCGGTGAAGTAGGCATCGAACAACTGGTTGCCCGGTCGTGGAGTCATGACAGGTCCTTCAACGGGGCGCGCCGGTCAGGGCGCGCCGCTGGGTCAATGATCGTTATGCAGGTACGCGGCCTGCTTCGGCAGACGCAGGCTGAACAGGAAGGCGATGGCCATCATCGCGGTAACGTACCAGTAAAAAGTGTTTTCCATGCCCATGGATTTCAGGCCAAGGGCCACGTATTCAGCAGAGCCACCGAACACCGCGTTGGCCACCGCGTAGGCCAGGCCGACGCCCAGCGCGCGCACTTGTGGCGGGAACATCTCGGCCTTCACCAGGCCGCTGATGGAGGTGTAGAAACTGACGATGCACAGCGCCAGGGTGATCAGTACGAAAGCCAGGAACGGGCTGGTGACGGTCTTCAGCGCCAGCAGGATCGGCACGGTGAACAGCGTGCCCAGGGCACCGAACAGGAGCATCGAATTACGCCGGCCGATCCGGTCGGACAACATGCCGAACAGCGGCTGCATGCACATGTACAGGAACAGCGCGCCGGTCATGATGAAGCTGGCGGTCTTGGCGCTCATCCCGGCGGTGTTCACCAGGTACTTCTGCATGTAGGTGGTGAAGGTGTAGAAAATCAGCGAGCCGCCGGCGGTGTAGCCGAGCACGGTAATGAAGGCGGCGGTGTGGTTGCGGAACAGCCCGGCGATGCTGCCGGCTTCCTTGTCGTTGCGGGTTTCGGCGCTGCTGGTTTCTTTCAGCGAGCGGCGCAGGAACAGCGAGATCACGGCGGCGATGGCGCCGACCACGAACGGGATGCGCCAGCCCCAGGCCCGCAGTTCGTCCTCGCTGAGCAGTTGCTGAAGGATCACCACCACCAGCACCGCCAGCAGTTGCCCGCCGATCAGCGTGACGTACTGGAACGAGGCGAAGAAACCGCGTTGGCCGCGCAGCGCCACTTCACTCATGTAGGTCGCGGTGGTGCCGTATTCGCCACCCACCGACAGGCCCTGGAACAGCCGCGCCACCAGCAGCAGCGCCGGCGCCCAGGCACCGATGCTGGCGTAGGTCGGCAGGCAGGCGATCACCAGCGACCCGGCGCACATCATCAGCACGGAAATCATCATCGAATTCTTGCGGCCATGACGGTCGGCGACGCGGCCGAACAGCCAGCCACCGATCGGGCGCATAAGAAAGCCCGCGGCAAACACACCGGCGGTGTTGAGCAATTGCACCGTGGGGTCGTCGGAGGGGAAAAACGCCGGTGCGAAATAGATGGCGCAGAAGGCGTAGACGTAAAAGTCGAACCATTCGACCAGGTTGCCCGAGGACGCACCAACGATGGCGAAGATGCGTTTGCTGCGTTCTTCACCGGTGTAATAGGTTGAAGTCATGGCTGTTTACTCCTGGAGGGTATCACTGAGTCTAGACACACTCGGTAACACTCTCGTTCCGCCAGACAATCACCCCGGACAACCGGCCTTGCGTGGAGGCCGCCCGTCCGGGGTCATTGGTTTTACACGCGCTCGATAGCCAGGGCGAGGCCCTGCCCGACGCCAACACACATGGTCGCCAGGCCCTTGCGGCCACCGGTTTTTTCCAGGTGGTGCAAGGCGGTGAGGATCAGTCGCGCACCGCTCATGCCCAGCGGATGACCGAGGGCGATGGCGCCGCCATTCGGGTTGACCTGCGGCGCGTCGTCGGCCAGGCCGAGACCGCGCAGCACGGCGAGGCCCTGGCTGGCGAAGGCTTCATTGAGTTCGATTACGTCGAAATCGCTGACCGCAACACCCAGACGTTCGGTGAGTTTCAGCACCGCGGGCACCGGGCCGATGCCCATCACCCGTGGCGCCACACCGGCGCTGGCCATGCCGAGCACGCGGGCGCGCGGGGTCAGGCCGTGTTTTTTCACCGCGTCGGCCGAGGCGAGGATCATCGCCGCGGCACCGTCGTTGACGCCCGAGGCGTTGCCGGCGGTGACGGTCTTGTCCGGGCCGTTGACCGGCTTCAGTTTGGTCAGCGCTTCCAGCGTGGTTTCAGCACGGGGATGCTCGTCCTGCTCGACGATGGTCTCGCCCTTCTTGTGGGCAATACGCACCGGCACGATTTCTTCAGCGAAGAAGCCGGCAGCCTGGGCGGCGGCGGTGCGCTGCTGGCTGCGCAGGGCGAAGGCGTCCTGGTCGGCGCGGGACACCTGATGGTCGTCCGCCACGTTGTCGGCGGTCTGCGGCATGGCGTCGACGCCGTACTGGGCTTTCATCAGCGGGTTGATGAAGCGCCAGCCGATGGTGGTGTCTTCCAGTTTCATGTTGCGCGAGTAGGCGCTGTCGGCCTTGCCCATCACGAACGGCGCGCGGGACATCGACTCGACGCCGCCGGCGATCGCCAGCTCCATCTCGCCGCTGGCGATGGCGCGGAAGGCGGTGCCCACCGCGTCCATGCCCGAGGCGCAGAGGCGGTTCAGGGTCACGCCCGGGACGCTTTCCGGCAGGCCGGCCAGCAGCAGCGCCATGCGCGCCACGTTGCGGTTGTCTTCACCGGCCTGGTTGGCGCAGCCGAGGAACACTTCGTCGATCTGGTCCCACTGGACCGTCGGGTTGCGCTCGATCAGCGCCTTCAGCGGCACGGCGGCCAGGTCGTCGGCGCGAACGCCGGCCAGGCCACCGCCGAAGCGGCCAATCGGGGTGCGAATCGCGTCGCAGATAAATACGTCACGCATCACGCTTCTCCTGGCGCCTGGCCGTGGGCCGCGGCGGTGCGGGCTTCGAGGTCACGCAGGGCAGTCAGCTCGACCTCGGTCGGCTCGGCGGTGGTTTCGACGTTGTCGGCGAAACGGATGGCCCAGCCGGTGGCGGCGACGATCTGCTCACGGGTCACGCCCGGGTGGATCGCGGTGACCACAAATTCATTGGTGCCGGCTTCCGGCTCCATGATGCACAGGTCGGTGATGATGCCCACGGGCCCTTGGCCTGGCAGCCCCAGACGTTTGCGCGAGTCGCCGCCTTCGCCGTGGCCGACGGAGGTGATGAAGTCCAGCTTGTCCACGAACGCACGGTTGGACTGCTTGAGGATGATCAGCACGGTCTTCGCCGAACCGGCGATTTCCGGCGCGCCACCAGCACCCGGCAGGCGCACTTTCGGCGCGTGGTAGTCACCGACCACGGTGGTGTTGATGTTGCCGAAGCGGTCGACCTGAGCGGCGCCGAGGAAGCCGACGTCAATTCGCCCGCCTTGCAGCCAGTAGCGGAAGATTTCGCCGGTCGGCACCACGGTGTCAGCGGTTTCGGCCAGTTCGCCGTCACCGATGGACAGCGGCAGTACGGTCGGCTTGGCGCCGATCGGACCTGATTCGTAGATCAGCACCACGTCAGGCGAGGACGTCAGGCGGGCCAGGTTGGCAGCCTTGGACGGCAGGCCGATGCCAACGAAGCATACGGCGCCGTTCTGCAGGCGGCGGGAGGCGGCGACGGTCATCATTTCATTGGTGGAGTAGCTCATTGTGCAGCCTCCGAAGCGCTGGCCAGTTTTGCCTTGAATTCGTTGAAGTCGGCGGTGCCGCGGATGTACTGGTCGATCCAGGCGGTGAAGGTTTCGCGGTTGCGGGCGATCGGGTCCCAGGCCTGGTAGAAGCGGTTGTCGCGCTCGTAGTAACCGTGGGCGTAGGACGGATGCGCGCCGCCCGGTACCAGGCAGACCGCGGACAAGGCCCAGGTCGGCAGGACGCAGGCGTTCATCGGTGCCTGCAGGTCGTCGACGATTTCTTCGACGGTGACGATGCAGCGCTTGGCCGCCAGGGCCGCTTCTTTCTGCACGCCGAGGATGCCCCACAGCAGCACGTTGCCCTTGCGGTCGGCTTTTTGCGCGTGGATCACGGTGACGTCCGGGCGAACCGACGGCACGGCGGCCAGTACTTCACCGGTGAACGGGCAGGTCACGGTCTTGATCAGCGGGTTGACCTTCGGCAGGTCGGAGCCGGCGTAGGCACGCAGCACCGCGAACGGCAGGCCGGAAGCGCCAGCGACGTAGGCGTTGGCCAGGTCGGCGTGGCTGTGTTCTTCGATTTCGATGTCGTGCGGCCATTGCTTCTCGACGGCATCACGCAGACGGTGCAGGGAGCCGACACCCGGGTTGCCGCCCCACGAGAAGATCAGTTTTTTCGCGCAGCCGGCGCCGATCAGTTGGTCGTAGATCAGGTCGGGGGTCATGCGCACCAGCGTCAGATCCTTTTTGCCCTGACGAATGATTTCATGCCCGGCGGCGGTCGGAATCAGGTGCGTGAAGCCTTCAAGGGCAACGCTGTCACCGTCGTGGACGAACTGCTTCACGGCGTCGTGGAGCGAGAGGATTGCAGCCATGGAAGACTCCTGGATGTGCTGAGTCGAGGTCGGTTTCAAGGCGCCTTGAGCGGCGCCGGTATGAATTCAGATTAAGGCGGGGGGCGGGGCTGTTCAATCCGATAATCGGCATAGCGTTCGATTATCGAACGGATTGTTAGCAAGCTTTATGAGCCATCGCGACGGTTCAGCGCCCCCCACAAACTCGCGCCTACAGAAGGCCGGCCAACATCACCTCCCTGTAGGAGCGAGCTTGCTCGCGATGGCCCACAAAGACTCTCAGGTCGCATCCGCGTGGCTGACAATCCCCTTCACCACCACCGCCACAGTCGCCAGACCAGCTGGAATCACCAGCGCCGTCAGCACCTGCTCGAAGTTCCAGCCCAGCCCCAGCAGCGTCGCGCCCATCCAGGCGCCGAGGATCGCGCCGAAGCGGCCGATGCCCAGCATCCACGACACACCGGTCGCCCGGCCCTGGGTCGGATAGAACCGCGCCGCCAGCGATGGCATGGCCGATTGCGCGCCGTTGACGCACATCCCGGCAACCAGCACCAGGGTCGCCAGCAAGGTGATGTTGCCCAGGCTCTGCCCTACCGCGTAGGCAAACACCCCGGCCAGCAGGTAGAAGGTGCCGATAACCTTGTGCGGATTGAAACGGTCCATCGCCCAACCCACGCCCACCGCGCTGAGCACGCCACCGAACTGGAACAGCGCGCCGATAAACGCCGCCTGCTCCATGCTCGCGCCACTGTCGCGCATCAGGGTCGGCAACCAGCTCGTCAGCAGGTAGACGATCACCAAGCCCATGAAGTAGGTCAGCCACAGCAGCAAGGTGCCGATGCTGTAGGTGCCGGAGAAGATCACGGCCAGCACGTTGCGGCTCTTGACGGTTTTCTGTTCCGGCACGGTGAAGGCGCTGGCCTTGGCCACGGTCGCCGGATCAATGGGCGCGAGGGTCTTGCGGATCTTCTCGATGCTGCGGTTACGCACCACCAGGAAACGCGCCGACTCCGGCAGCCACACCACCAACACCAGCGCCAGCAGCAGCGGCAACACGCCGCCGATCAGCAACAGGCTGTGCCAGCCGTACGCCGGGATCAGCTTGGCCGAGATGAAACCGCCACCGGCCATGCCCAGGTTGAAGCCGCAGAACATGCTGGTCACCAGCAGCGACTTGAGGCGCTCGGGGGTGTACTCGGACAGCAGCGTGGTGGCGTTGGGCATGCCGGCGCCAAGACCCAGGCCGGTCAGGAAGCGCAGCACCAGCAACTGGTCGACATTGGTGCTGTACGCCGAGGCCAGGCTGAACGCGCCGAACAACACCACGGCGCCAACCAGCACCACCTTGCGTCCGAAACGGTCGGCCAGCGGCCCGGAACCCAGGGCACCGAAGACCATGCCGATCAGCGCGGCGCTCATCACCGGGCCCAGGCTGGCGCGGTCAATGCCCCAGTCCTGCGACAACGCCGGGGCGATAAAGCCCATGGCGGCGGTGTCCAGGCCGTCGAGGAAGACAATCAAGAAACAGAGAATCACCACCCGCCATTGGTAGCGCGACAGGGGCTGGGCGTTGATGAACGACTGGACATCCAGGGGCGTTCCGATAGCAGCTTGCGGACTATTCATTGTTTTTTTATCCAGAAGAAAGCGCGCGAGCACCGGACAGGCGCGCACGTCGTAGCGAAGGCGGATCAGTGTAGTCAGACGGGAATTTCTAGCGTCCGCATCGTCGGCAGGGAGACGGGCGGCTCGGGGAAAGGGTGCGGGTCATGGGGCTATGCCTCTCGCTTCATTATTATTGACAGTCGGGGCGGGCCAACCGTTGCGAGGGACATTAATCAGGCGCACCGGACGGCGCAATTCGATAAACGCAACAGTGTGCGTTTATCGAACAGGATCGCGCTGCCGTCAGGCGAACAACTGGGTGCTGAGGTCGCGGCTGGCGGACAGCATGATCGGAAGGAACCGCTGCTCCAGTTCGCTGCGGCTGACCCGGCCGGCGTGGGTGCTGACGTTGAGCGCGGCCAGCACCTGGCCGGAAGCGTCGTACACCGGCACGGCAATCGAACGCAGGCCCTGCTCCAGTTCCTGGTCGACGACGCACCAGCCTTGCTGCCGCACCAGTTGCAGGCATTCCAGCAGCGCTTGCGGGTCGTGGATGGTGCGGCTGGTCTTGGCCTGCAGGTCGGCGTGTTCCAGGTATTCGTGGAGGGTCGCGTCATCCAGCGCCGCCAGCAGGATCCGGCCCATGGACGTGCAATAGGCCGGCAGTCTGCCGCCTACCGACAGGTCCACCGAGATCAGCCGCTGGACCGTGGCCGAGCGGGCGATGTAAAGGATGTCATCGCCTTCCAGGGTGGCCATGTTGCAGGCCTCGTGGAGCTGGTCGCTCATGCGGTCCAGATAAGGCTGCGCCGACACCGCCAACGGCGTCGAAGACAGATAGGCATGGCCCAGCGTCAACACCTTGGGCAGCAGTGAATAGGTGCGGCCATCGGTGGTGGCATAGCCGAGCTTGATCAGCGTATGCAAACAGCGGCGCACCGCCGCCCGGGGAATCTCGGTGCGGTGGCTGATCTGGGCGATGGTCAGGTGCCGCTTGCGCTCCTGGAACGCCTGCACCACTGCCAGACCTCGCGCGAGAGAGGTCATGAAATCCGGATCACCGGTGAACGCCTGGATGCGCCGGGCCGGCGAAGCCACGATGGGCGGCGCCAGGGACGCAAAGGAACTGCGCACGTTGTCGTTCAAGCCAGGTCCTTTGGGTGTTGCTTCATCACTCATGACTCACCTCGGTCACTCACACACAAGGGCGATTATCGAACCATCGACCGATAATCGCAATTGACCGCTGACCACAATTGCTTATACCTTTCCCCAGCCACAATGTGGCTTCTTGGAGAGACTGGTCAGGTACCCACCGTAGAAGTCCCCGGGCACGGCCTCGCCCACCAGCGAGGCCGTTTTTCATTTAAAGCACAATCGAGCAACCCGCTCCGGATGTTTCCCGGAAGTAGTGGTGTACGCCACAACGGTTGAAACAAAGACCCTTCTTTTATTGTCCATTCTTGCAAGGCTTACTTGAACGGTATCCTTCCTGATTGCAATTGCTATACTCAAAACCTGATGCCGCCCACCCGGCGCCATCAAGAACGGATCCAATACTGACGTAAAGTTGTCAGTTGCCAGATCCCGCGTGTCAGACGCCAGTGCGCGTCGGCACCTACTGAATGTCTGTAGCTGCGACAGCCATTACTACACTGGCAACGTAGCCGCGTGCGCGTTACGCACTCTCGCAACAACGCCCTCGCGAAAAGCCAGCGTTAACTTTGATTAACAGGTAGCACTGTGACGAAAGAAGAACTGCGCGCGGAACTTGAGCGCCAGGAACAACGTTACAAGGATGTTTATGGCGGAGAAGTCACGACTTATGCCGCTCAACCCGACCCGGAACGCAAACCCTGGCGCAAACGCGCCACCGTCATGGACCAGGCGTTTGCCCAGGAACTTCGCAAGATCGAAGAGGAACTCAAGCCCGAAGAGCCTTGACGCACGCCCTTCATTAACGTGCCGCGAAGACCTCCCGGTACCTGTTCGAACAGGTACCCGGGTCTATCATTGCGCGTGCGAACATGAAACCGTAATGGATTCTCACAAATTTCATACGTTTGTTTGAAACCTTTCCGACATCAAAAATTCATCCTGTTGCCTTCAGAAAGCCACATTCTCCCGGCTTTTTGCCGACGTTTTCCGATACCCGCCACATTCGATACCTGAACGGAACTTTCGCTGAAGCGATCAACCGGTCGGCAGCCAGTGCATCGATTACCGGGGATTTCTGGCATAATCGCGCCCCCTTATGACCGGGTCAGAAAACCTTCATGATCGAATTATTCAGCGGACTTGATGCGTGGGTACTGGTGAGTCTCCTGCTCGCCTTGACCTTCGTCCTCGCCTTCGAGTTCATCAATGGCTTTCATGACACCGCAAACGCGGTTGCGACAGTCATCTACACCAAAGCCATGCCTCCTCAGCTGGCGGTCTTCGCCTCGGGGATCTTCAACTTCCTCGGAGTACTGCTGGGCGGCGTCGGCGTTGCCTACGCCATCGTTCACCTGCTGCCGGTCGAGCTGCTGATCAACGTCAACACCGGGCACGGCCTGGCCATGGTCTTCTCTCTGCTGGCCGCAGCCATCGCCTGGAACCTGGGCACCTGGTACTTCGGCATCCCCGCTTCCAGCTCCCACACCCTGATCGGTTCGATCCTCGGTGTTGGCCTCGCCAACGCCCTGATCAACGACATTCCATTGGGTGACGGGGTCAACTGGCAGAAAGCGATCGATATCGGCATGTCGCTGGTGCTCTCGCCAATGGCCGGCTTTGTCGTTGCCGCGCTGGTGCTGCTGGGCCTGAAATGGTGGCGCCCGCTGTCGAAGATGCACAAGACGCCAGAACAGCGCCGCATGCTCGACGACAAGAAACACCCACCCTTCTGGAACCGCCTGGTGCTGATCATGTCCGCGATGGGCGTGAGCTTCGTGCACGGTTCCAACGACGGCCAGAAAGGTATCGGCCTGATCATGCTGGTGCTGATCGGTATCGTCCCGGCGCAGTTCGTTCTGGACCTCAACAGCACGACCTACCAGATCGAGCGGACCCGCGACGCGACCCTGCACCTGAGCCAGTTCTACGAGCGCAATCACGAAACCCTGGGCGAATTCCTCGCTCTGGGCAAGGCCGCCAAGGGCGATCTGCCGGAGCAGTTCAGCTGCAACCCGCACCAGACCGAGCCGACCATCGCCGCGCTGCAGCAGTCGCTGGCAGGCGTGACCGACTACCGCGCCCTGAGCGCCGAGCAACGTGTCGAAGTGCGCCGCTACCTGCTCTGCCTGGACGACACGGCGAAGAAGGTTGGCAAGCTGCCGGTCCTGCAACCCCGTGAAAAGGCCGACCTCGACAAGCTGCGTAAAGACCTGACCGCCACCACCGAATACGCACCGTTCTGGGTGATCCTGGCCGTCGCCCTGGCCTTGGGCCTGGGCACCATGGTTGGCTGGAAGCGCGTGGTACTGACCATCGGCGAGAAGATCGGCAAGCAGGGCATGACCTATGCCCAGGGCATGTCGGCGCAGATCACCGCGGCGTGCGCGATCGGCATGGCCAACATCTTCAGCCTACCGGTATCGACGACCCACGTGCTGTCCTCGGGTGTTGCCGGCACCATGGTCGCCAACAAGAGCGGCCTGCAAGGCGGCACGGTCAAGACCATCCTGCTGGCGTGGGTCCTGACCCTGCCGGCCACGATGGGCCTGGCGGCGGGACTGTTCTGGCTGGCGACCAAGTTCATCAGCTAAAACGCACCGCACTGAAAAAGGCGCCCAAGGGCGCCTTTTTCATGCCTGCGAAACCACTATTTGCGCTTGCTGCCTAACAGCGACCCCATCAAACCGCGCACCAACTGCCGGCCAAACTGGTTGGCCGCCTGACGCACCGCAGACTTGATCGCCTGCCCCGCTGCACTTTGCAGGAACTCACCCGCCTTGTCGGCCAGGCTCTCTTCTTCTTTCTGTGCCGCCACCGGCGTGCCGGGCGCCTCGCCCTTGCGCGCGTTAAGCATTTCGTAGGCGGACTCGCGATCAATCGGCTTGTCGTAACGACCGGCCAATGGCGACGCGGCAATCAGCGCCGCGCGCTCGGCCTCGCTCAACGGACCGATCCGCGATTGCGGCGGCGCGATCAGCACCCGCTCGACCATCGCCGGTGTGCCCTTGTCCTGCAGGGTGCCGACCAGCGCCTCGCCGATTCCCAGTTCGGTCAGCACCGCCAGGGTGTCGAAAGCCGGATTCGGGCGGAAGCCGTCAGCCACCGCACGCAGCGATTTCTGCTCCTTGGCGGTGAACGCACGCAGCCCGTGCTGAACCCGCAGGCCCAACTGCGCCAGCACATCGTCCGGCAGGTCGCTGGGCGACTGCGTGACGAAATACACCCCGACGCCCTTGGAGCGGATCAGCCGAACCACCTGTTCCAGGCGATCCTGCAATGCCTTGGGCGTGCCATTGAACAGCAGGTGCGCCTCGTCGAAGAACAGCGCCAGCAGCGGTTTGTCGGCATCGCCGCGCTCCGGCAGTTGCTCGAACAACTCAGCCAGCAGCCACAGCAGGAACGTCGCATAGACCTTGGGCGCCTCGTGAACCAGCCGGCTGGCATCGAGCAGATGAATCCGCCCGCGCCCATCCGCAGCGGGGTGCAACAGGTCTTCCAGTTGCAGCGCCGGCTCGCCGAACAGCGCTTCGGCGCCCTGCTGCTCCAGCGTCGCCAACCGGCGCAGCAAGGCCTGGGAGGAACCGCTGGTCATCAGTGCGCTGTCTTCGCCGAGCACTTGCGGATTGTCTTTCAAGTGACCGAGCAATGCCTTGAGGTCCTTGATATCCAGCAGCAAAAGCCCTTCGCGGTCGGCGACCTTGAACGCGGCATACAGCGCGGCCTGCTGGCTGTCGTTCAGCTCCAGCAGGTTGCCTAATAAAAGTGGGCCCATTTCACTCAGCGTTGTGCGCAAGGGATGGCCGGACTGACCGTGAATGTCCCACAGAGTTACCGGATACGCCTGCGCCTGATAATCAAGGAAAGGCATCCCGGCGATCCGCTCGGCGACCTTGCCTTGAGGGTTGCCCACCGCGCCGAGGCCGCACAGGTCGCCCTTGACGTCAGCGGCGAACACCGCCACTCCGGCATCGCTGAACGCCTCGGCCAGATGCTGCAGGGTCACGGTCTTGCCGGTACCGGTGGCGCCGGCCACCAGGCCATGGCGGTTGGCCAGGCGCATGGCCTGCGACACGGGTTTTCCGCTCAAGTCGCCGCCAAGCACGAATTGCGAAGAATCTGGCATGTTTTTTCATCCTCCATATAAAGCTTTGGTGTGACTCAGCCGATACCGAAGTGTGATTGATTACCCGAAAGTGAGGAAAAACCCGACAAGGATATGGGACACACGCAGCTTTAAAGCTGCTCTTTCGTGCAAGCGACCCGGACTTCAAGACCTTAGCGGACCCAACACGCCATGAATAAAAACCTACGTTTCAGCCACAAGATATTGTTGGCCGCCTCACTGATCGTGATGATCGCGTTTTCCCTGTTTACGCTGTACAACGATTACTTGCAGCGTAATGCGATTCGCGAAAACCTGGAGAACTATCTTCAGGAAATGGGCGATACCACGGCCACCAACATCAAGAACCTCTTCGATGGCCGGATGCTCCTGGTAGAAAGTGCTGTTCAGAACATTGCCGCCGATCCACAGAATGCCGGCAACCTGCTTGGCCAGAAGGCACTGACTTCCAGTTTCCTCACTGTTTACCTGGGCCACCCCAATGGTGATTTCACCATTCGCCCCTTGATGAAAATGCCGGACGGCTACGATCCGCGCGTACGCCCCTGGTACAAGGACGGCCTGGCCGCTGGCAAGACCATTCTGACCGAACCCTATATTGATGCGAGTACCGGCAAGATGGTGATTTCCATCATTTCGCCGGTGTCGCCGCAAATCGGTGTGGCGGGCGGCGACCTGGCGCTGGACGGCCTGGTGGAAATCATCAACTCGCTGAACTTCGGCGGCATGGGCTACGCCTTCCTGGTCAACGACCAGGGCAAGATCCTGGTGCACCCGAACAAAGACCTGACGATGAAGTCGATGACCGACGTGTTCCCGCAGAACACGCCGCGCCTGACCAAGGCCCCGGTTGAAGTCGAACTCGACGGCAAGACCCGCATCCTCAGCTTCACCCCGGTGAAAGGTCTGCCGTCGGCGAACTGGTACATCGGTCTGTCCGTCGACAAGGACAAAGCCTACGCAATGCTGAGCAAGTTCCGCACCTCGGCGGTCGTTGCCACCATTATTGCGGTCGGCTTCATCATCGGCCTGCTGGGCTTGCTGATCAGCGTCCTGATGCGTCCGCTGCACACCATGACCCGCGCGATGGAAGGCATTGCCCAGGGCGAGGGCGATCTGACCCGCCGC
Organism: Pseudomonas sp. 20P_3.2_Bac5; assembly: GCF_025466035.1. NCBI lineage: Bacteria > Pseudomonadati > Pseudomonadota > Gammaproteobacteria > Pseudomonadales > Pseudomonadaceae > Pseudomonas > Pseudomonas sp. 20P_3.2_Bac5. The sequence goes on from NZ_JANLOA010000105.1 coordinate 46,590, forward strand.
CTGAACATCCACAACCACGACGAATTCGGCACGCTCGGCAAGGCCTTCAACCACTTCGTCGGGCGTATCCACGAGTCGATCCGCGAAGTGGCCTCGGCCACCGAGCACGTCAACGAAGTGGCCCTGCGCGTGGTCAGTGCCTCGAACTCGTCGATGGTCAACTCCGACGAGCAGACCAACCGCACCAACAGTGTCGCCGCAGCGATCAACCAGCTCGGTGCGGCCGCCCAGGAAATTGCCCACAACGCCGCCCAGGCGTCGCAACAGGCAAGCTCCGCGCGGCACTTGGCGGAAGAAGGCCAGCAGGTCGTGGACCGCAGCATCCAGGCGATGAACCGTCTGTCAGACATGATTTCTACGTCCAGCACCCACATCGAGACGCTGAACAGCAAGACCGTGAACATCGGTCAGATCCTCGAAGTGATCACCAGCATTTCCCAGCAGACCAACCTGCTGGCGCTGAACGCCGCCATCGAGGCCGCGCGTGCCGGTGAAGCCGGTCGCGGCTTCGCGGTGGTTGCCGACGAGGTGCGCAACCTGGCCCACCGCACCCAGGAGTCGGCGCAGCAAGTGCAGAGCATGATCGAGGAACTGCAGGTCGGCGCCCGCGAGTCGGTGGAAACCATGGGCCAAAGCCAGCGCCACAGCCACGACAGCGTGTCCATCGCCAACCAGGCCGGCGAGCGCCTGAACAGCGTGACCCAGCGCATCGGCGAGATCGACGGCATGAACCAGTCGGTCGCCACCGCGACCGAAGAACAGACCGCCGTGGTCGACTCGATCAACATGGACATCAACGAAATCAACATGCTCAACCAGGAAGGCGTCGAGAACCTGCAATCGACCCTGCGCGCCTGTTCCGACCTGGAAGAACAGGCCGGCCGCCTGAAGCATCTGGTCGGCAGCTTCCGCATCTGACCCCTCCCCGCCCGGCGGCGCAATGCCGCCGGGCCCTTTGTCGCCGATCGAACAAACTATCCTTAACGAAGGTCAACCTTAGGGCGCGTCATCGCGGCAGCCAGTACGCCGGATGACAGTCTCTGAAGACGATCCCGGAGGGATGCTGATCGTGCATATCGCGGACATCACCATGTTCTACGCCCCCGCCAGCGGCGGTGTGCGTACCTATCTTGATGCCAAACACCGACGCCTGGGACTTACCCCGAACGTACGCCACAGCCTGTTGATCCCCGGCGCCACCGCCTGCCAGCACAACGGAATCCACGAAGTCCCGGCGCCGCCCCTGCCCTTCGGCAACGGCTATCGCTTCCCCCTGCGCCTCGCGCCCTGGTGCAATGTGCTGCACGAACTGCAACCGGACCTGATCGAGGTCGGTGACCCCTACCTCACCGCCTGGGCCGCCCTCGGCGCGCGCCGGCGCCTGGACGTACCCGTGATCGGTTTCTATCACTCCGACCTGCCGCTGCTGGTGAGCAACCGCATGGGCAACTGGTTCACGCCGAACGTGGAAGCCTATGTCAGCAAGCTCTACGGCAATTTCGACCGGGTCCTGGCGCCCAGTCAGGTGATGGCCAGCAAGCTGCGCAGGCTCGGCATCGACAATGTCCACGTACAGCGCCTCGGGGTCGACCTCGCCACTTTCCATCCAGACCATCGCGATCCGGGCCTGCGCGCCGAACTGGGCTTGCCGGACGATACCCGCCTTCTGGTGTTCGCCGGACGCGGTTCGCGGGAGAAGAACCTGCCGGTGCTGCTGGACTGCATCCAGCGCCTGGGCAAGCCGTATCACCTGTTGCTGGTAGGGTCGCACATGCCCGCCCATGTGCCGGACAACGTCACCGTCTTCGATCACTTCCGCCCGGCCAGCGAAGTGGCGCGGCTGCTGGCCAGCGCCGACCTGCTGGTGCACGCCGGCGATCAGGAAACCTTCGGCCTGGTGATCCTCGAAGCGATGGCCAGCGCCATTCCGGTGGTGGCGGTGGCGGCCGGGGCGTTTCGCGAGATTGTCGATCCTGGCTGCGGCCAACTCTGCGCCCCGGGCGACGGACAGGCGATGGCCGCTGCCGTGGCGCAAGTGTTCGAACGCAATGTCACCCTCCTCGGCCAGCGGGCGCGCCTGCATGTGGAGCAGCATTACAGCTGGGACAGCGTGGTCAGCGGCCTGCTGGAGCATTACCGGGCCGTGCTCGGCTACAGCAACCTGCCGGTGCGCGCCCATGCCTGATGCCAATCCCGCGCCCGAGCGCAGTGTGCTACTGGTGCTGCACGACGTGGCGCCGAAGACCTGGCCGGACTACCAGCCCTTTGTCGAAGCGGTGGATGCCCTCGGCAACATTCCCATGACCTTGCTGGTGGTACCCGACTTCCATAAGTGCAACGCGCTGGAGAACGCCCCTGACTTTCGCCGCGTCATGGATCAGCGCCTGGCCCGTGGCGACGAACTGGCGCTGCACGGCTACTACCACGCCGACGACGGCCCGCCGCCGCGCTCGCCCGGCGAGTACTTCATGCGCCGCATTTATACGTGGGAAGGCGAATTCCATAGCCTCGATCAGGATCAGGCCTTGCAGCGACTGAGCGCCGGGATCGAGGTGTTCGAGCGGATGGACTGGCCCCTGAGCGGCTTCGTCGCGCCTGCCTGGCTGATGAGCGAAGGCACGCGGCAGGCGCTGCGCACACTGCCGCTGCATTACACCAGCGATCCACAGCATTTATATCGCCTGCCCGATTTCAGCACGGTGAAAGCCCCGGGGCTGGTCTGGAGCGCCCGCAGCGCCTGGCGCCGGGGTCTGTCGAAAATGGTCTGCACCTATCAGGAAAGCCGCCAGCAACAGGCCAGTACCCTTCGCCTCGGCCTGCACCCGGTGGACATGCGCCACGGTTTTTCCCGGCGCTATTGGCTGCAGACCCTGCAACGCCTGTTGGCGGACGGGCGCACACCCATGACCAAGATGGCCTGGCTGGCCAGCAGGCCCGGCCCGTGAATCGCATCGGCTGGTTGCTGGCGGCGCTGGTCATGGCGGCGCTGGTGCCAGCCATGCTTGGCGGCAGCGAACTGCTGCCGCGACTGCGCAGTTTCCCGCCCGGTCTGCTGTTGGCGCTGTTCGGCATGATCGTGCTGTGCTGGACCCTCAACGCCATGCGTCTGCGTCTGTTATTGGGCAGCCAGGGCGAGAAGATCGGCCGCCTACGCAGCCTCGGCGTGATCATGGCCACCGAGTTCGCCATCTGTTCCACGCCAGGCGGCAGCGGCGGACCGCTGACGCTGATGGCGCTGCTGTCCCGCGACCGGGTGCGGCCGGCCCACAGCGGCGCGGTGTTCGCCATGGATCAGTTGAACGACTTGCTGTTCTTTCTCTTCGCCGTCCTCGGGATCGTCGTCTACACCCTGTTCCACAGCTTCAATCGCAGCCTCGAAGGACTGCTGATCAGCAGCGCGGTACTGATGCTGGCCACCTTGGGACTGGGCCTGGTGCTGGTGCGCTGGCGACGGGGAGTGATGCGGTTCAACGGCCGGCTATTGAAGCGCGTGAAGGTTTCGCCACTGACCCGGCGTCGCTGGGCGCGGCGCCTGCTGCATTTCTTCCGCGCCTTCCGAGCCACCCTGCGCCTGCCACGGCGCGTTCTCGCGCTGGTGTTCGGCCTGACCTGCCTGCACTGGGCGCTGCGCTACAGCGTGCTGTATCTGGTGTTGATCGGATTGGGCGGGAATTTGCAGTGGATAACGAGCTTCCTGGTGCAGGTACTTTCGTTGAGCGCCGGGCAAGTCAGCCTGCTGCCCGGTGGCGCCGGCGCCGCGGAGCTGACCTCGGCCACGCTACTGACGCCCATGGTGGGCAAATCAACCGCGGCGGCGGCGGTGCTGGTCTGGCGTGTGGTGACCTACTACTTCTACCTGGTCGCCGGCGGGCCGGTGTTCCTCTGGCTGCTCGGTCGACCCTTGCTCGAGCGCATCACCCGCTAGCTGCGCCTGCCACAGCTCAGCGGCACCGGGAAACTCGGTGCCATCCTCGCTGCTCAGCGCGTCGGGGTCATAGCGACTCAGGCAACCCTCGCCCAGGGTGGGCGGGGCATGGGCGGCGGCTTTATCCAGTGGATCACGCATCGCACCGCCCTCGTGCTGTCAGTTGAAGACCACAGTCTTGTTGCCGTGCACCAGCACGCGGTCTTCCAGGTGATAACGCAGGCCACGGGCCAGCACCATCTTCTCGACGTCACGACCGAAACGCACCATGTCTTCGATGCTGTCGCTGTGGCTGACACGCACCACGTCCTGCTCGATGATCGGACCGGCGTCCAGCTCTTCGGTGACATAGTGGCAAGTCGCACCGATCAGCTTCACACCGCGCAAGGACGCCTGGTGATACGGCTTGGCGCCGACGAAGGACGGCAGGAAGCTGTGGTGGATGTTGATGACCTGCTGGGCATATTCCTGGCACAACTGCGGCGGCAGGATCTGCATGTAGCGCGCCAGCACCACGACATCGGCACGGTGTTCCTTGACCAGACGCGACACTTCGGCGAACGCCGGCTGTTTGTCTTTCGGATCGACCGGGACGTGGAAAAACGGAATGCCGTGCCACTCGACCATGCTGCGCAGGTCGTTGTGGTTGGAAATCACGCAGGGAATATCGTAGTCCAGCTCATTGCTGTGCCAGCGGTGCAGCAGGTCGGCCAGGCAGTGGGATTCGCGGCTGGCCATCAGCACGACACGTTTCTTCTGGTCGGTGTCGGTGATCCGCCAGGTCATCGAGAACTCTTCGGCGATTGGCGCGAACGCCTCGCGGAAACCTTCGATATCGAATGGCAGGGTATCGGCACGGATTTCGTGACGCATGAAGAACCAGCCGCTCAGGTCATCGGAGTGATGGCTCGCTTCGTTGATCCAGCCATTGTGGGACGCCAGGAAATTACTGACTTTGGCGACGATGCCGACACGGTCGGGACAAGCGATCACCAGCCGATAGGTACGCATGCAGGGGGCTCCAGAAACTCGCAAAGGCGCACATTCTAACGATTGCCCGGCAAAACAACAGTAGTGATGTGACGTCCGGGCGCATCCACGGCACGCCCGAAGACAGGGCACAACATCACCCGGAAACGACCGATGCATTAAAAAGTTGGGTAGTTGCCGCCGCGAACATTTGTAAATTTCTATCTCTACAATCTGCCGTGGCAAACAAACATTGAAACCCCCTCGCACTTGTATGTTTACTTGGTCACATTGTCTGACTATTATTGCCCCACTGTTTATCCCGAACTACCTAATCCAAGGAATGCCGCATGTCCCTGATCAACGAGTATCGCGCTACTGAAGAAGCCATCAAAGAACTGCAAGCCCGTCTGAAGAATCTGTCTGAAGACGACAAGCTGCAGAAAGAACTGGAATTCGAAAAGGACCTGCGCAACCTGATGGGGGCCCACGGCAAATCCCTGCGTGACATCATTGCCCTGCTGGATCCGGAAGCCAAACTGAACAAGGCACCTCGTGGCGCTGCGGCAAAACCAGCCGGCACCAAGCGCGCGCGCAAGGTCAAGCAATACAAGAACCCGCACAACGGCGAAGTCATCGAAACCAAAGGCGGCAACCACAAAACGCTGAAAGAGTGGAAAGCCAAATGGGGTGGTGATGTTGTTGAAGGCTGGGCAACCCTGCTGGGTTAATTCCCGGGTCCTGCCTTGCGGATTCATGAAAAACGCCAGCATTGCTGGCGTTTTTATTTACCTCTCCTTTACAAATCTTATAGCGCCAATCGTTGTTTCAACGTTTGCGCGTGGCTACGCCACTCCTCCAGCAACACTCGTTTCGCCCCGTCAGCATCCCCTAACGCCTGCGCCAAAGAGGATTCGAACGCCGCCAGCGTGTGCGGTGCGCCCATCGCTTCATTCGTCAGGCGCTGCCGGCAGAATTCACGCCACTGCAACTGCTCTTGTTCACTAAGGGTCGACGGAAAGTTCCTAGCCCTATATCGGAACAACAACTCGGACAACCGCGAGTCATCGAACATCCAGCGCTCACCCGCCAATTGTTGTGGGTCGACACTGCGCACCTGCTCGCACAAACGTCGATCACGGTCACCAAAGAATCCGTCATATAGCTGTTGTTCCGGATCTTCACTGGCGGCGAACTCAGTAGCGGAATAAATTGACGCCAATTTATTCTCCCACTGCGTTTTCGCGGCAATCAGCTGTTCACTCCGCTGTAGCAAGTCAGACATATCCAGCCCTAAACGCTGCTGATCTTCAGCGCGCAATACCTTCAATGGTGCCAGCACCGGGCAACGATTGACGTGCACCAACTTGAGGGGAACTGACAGTTGTCCGTCAGGCATTTCCTCACGCCGCGTGTATAAACGCTGACGCAATACTTCGGAATCCTCCGTCAGCAGCGGCTCAATGCTTTGATGAAGATCACAAACAATCAGTGCGTTGCGATTAGCCGGGTGCCAGCCCAGCGGCAGCACCACCCCCAGATAATTACGCGCGGCCGAGAAGCGTCCGGAAATATGTACCAAGGGCTGCAACAGGCGAATCTGGTCGAGAACTTTCTGTTTACTGCGCAGGGCAAACAACCAGTCGTAGAGGCGCGGTTGTTTCTGCCGGATCAAACGGGCCAGAGCGATGGTGGCACGCACATCCGAGAGCGCTTCGTGCGCCTGGCCATGTTCGATGCCATTGGCCGCGCTGAGCAACTCCAGGCGCAGGCTGACCTTGCCGTCCACCTCGGGCCATTGAAAACCTTCCGGGCGCAGGGCATAGGCGGTGCGCACCGTATCAATGAGGTCCCAGCGGGTATTGCCGCCCTGCCACTCACGGGCGTAGGGGTCGAAGAAGTTGCGATAAAGGCTGTAGCGCGTCACTTCATCGTCAAAGCGCAGGGTGTTGTAGCCCGCACCACAGGTACCTGGCCGGGACAGCTCGGCATGCACCCGGGTCATGAAGTCGGCTTCGGCCAAACCGTCCCTGGCCAGTTGCGCCGGACTGATACCGGTGATCAGGCACGCGGCCGGGTGTGGAAGGATATCGTCGCTGGGCTGGCAGAAGAGATTGACCGGAGCCTCGATCTCGTTGAGGTCCAGATCGGTACGCACGCCTGCGACCTGCAAGGGCCGGTCGCAGCGTGGATTGATGCCGGTGGTTTCGTAGTCGTGCCAGAAAATGGAGCTCACGGCGGGCCTCGTCCTGAACGGGGAAATCGCCGAAGTCTAACTCAAGCCGACGCGTTCAACGGGCGGAAACTGAAGTAGCCGCGCAAGGCTTCCACCAACTGCTCGTACTCCCGCGGCGCCTGCAACAACATGAAACCGGAATCGTAGAAACCAGGACTTTCGTCTTCGTGGCACCACAGACAACTGGCCGTGAGGTTGACCCGCTGGACCCCGTCGGTGCGGCTCGGGATCCTGAGTTGCAGTTCGAAGTCCGGACCAACCAGCAGTGGCAGGTTGCTGATCAGCATCAGGCCGTCTTCCGAAGCATTGCCCAGGTAACCGATGGGCTGATCCGTGAAGCGGTTGAATACCTTGAGGAAACAGGGGAGCAGGTGACGCTCTATTCGGCGCTCTGTATGCATGGCGAGGATCGCAATGGATGACCCTTTGAGCAGGGTCGCGCTAGTGCCGCTCTTGTACAGATGTGAACTCTTTGTACACAGTCTGTTTCAATCAGAGTAGCGCAGACTGGTACAAAGGTTCCACAGCAAAAATGCCCCGGCGCGTTATCAGCGAAGAGGCGTCACGCCCACCGGATGGGTCACCGCCGCTTCACCGGCGCGGTAGTGCCCCAACTGCTCCAGGGTCTCCAGACGCGCGCGGGCGCGGTAGGCGTATTCGTTCTGCGGGTACTGCTGAATGATGAACTGGTAAGTCTGCGCCGCGTCGACGAACAGCTTTTGTCGCTCCAGGCACTGGCCACGCAGCATCGAGGCTTCCGGGTGAATGAACGGACGCGCGCGACTGGTCCGGTCGACCTGCGACAGCTCCAGCATGACGCGCTCGCAATCGCCCCGGTCGTAAGCCCGGTAGGCGTTGTTCAGATGATGGTCCATGGACCAGCGGGTGCAACCGACGACGCTGGTCGCCAGCGCCAGGATGATCAGGGCTCGCATGGGGGTTCTCCTTTGCTGAGCACTATATCGGCGTTTTCCTACAAATCTATAGCCGTTGTCAGGTTTGACTGCAGTGGCCCGACAACGCCCGCGATGGCCGTTCAAACGCCACCCACACCCCTCCCAAGGTAGTGCAAAGGAACAATGACTACAGCGTTTTTCAGGAGTAGCCTTTCGCTGCGCTTCACTACAGGAGTCTGTGCATGACCATCCGCCGTACCAAAATCGTCGCCACCCTTGGCCCCGCCAGCAATTCACCGGAAGTGATCGAACAACTGATCCTTGCCGGCCTGGATGTCGCCCGCCTGAACTTCTCTCACGGCACCCCGGACGAGCACAAGGCTCGCGCCGTGCTGATCCGTGAAATCGCCGCTCGCCACGGCCGCCATGTGGCGCTGCTGGGCGACCTGCAAGGTCCGAAGATCCGTATCGCCAAGTTCGCCAACAAGCGTATCGAACTGAAGGTCGGTGACCGCTTCACCTTCTCCACCGCACACCCGCTGACTGCCGGTACCCAGGAAATCGTCGGCATCGACTATCCGGATCTGGTCAAGGACTGCGGCGTCGGCGACGAACTGCTGCTCGATGACGGCCGCGTGGTCATGCGCGTCGAGACCGCCACCGAAGATTCGCTGCACTGCGTGGTACTGATCGGCGGCCCGCTGTCGGACCACAAAGGCATCAACCGCAAGGGTGGCGGCCTGACCGCGCCGGCCCTGACCGAGAAAGACAAGGCCGACATCAAGCTGGCTGCGGAAATGGACGTGGACTACCTGGCCGTTTCCTTCCCGCGCGATGCGTCCGACATGGAATACGCCCGTCGCCTGCGTGACGAGTCCGGCGGTACCGCCTGGCTGGTGGCCAAGATCGAACGTGCCGAAGCCGTGGCCGACGACGAGACCCTCGACGGCCTGATCCGCGCCAGTGACGCGGTGATGGTTGCCCGTGGTGACCTGGGTGTGGAAATCGGCGACGCCGAGCTGGTGGGCATCCAGAAGAAAATCATTCTGCACTCGCGCCGCCACAACAAGGCTGTGATCGTTGCGACCCAGATGATGGAGTCGATGATCCAGAACCCGATGCCGACCCGCGCGGAAGTGTCCGACGTCTCCAACGCCGTGCTGGACTACACCGACGCCGTCATGCTGTCCGCGGAAAGTGCTGCCGGCCTCTACCCGCTGGAAGCGGTGCAGGCCATGGCGCGGATCTGCCTCGGCGCTGAAAAGCACCCGACCAGCAAGACCTCCAGCCACCGCATGGGCACCCAGTTCAGCCGCTGCGACGAAAGCATCGCGCTGGCCGCCATGTACACCGCCAACCACTTCCCGGGCGTGAAGGCGATCATCGCCTTGACCGAGAGTGGCTACACCCCGCTGATCATGTCGCGGATCCGTTCCTCGATCCCGATCTTCGCCTTCTCTCCGCACCGCGAGACCCAGGCCCGCGTGGCGATGTTCCGTGGTGTCTACACCGTGCCGTTCGACCCGGCCGCACTGGCGCCGGAGCAGGTCAGCCAAGCAGCAGTGGACGAGTTGCTGAAGCGTGGCGTGGTCAAGCAGGGTGACTGGGTGATCCTGACCAAGGGCGACAGCTACCACACCATCGGTGGCACCAACGGCATGAAGATCCTGCACGTCGGTGACCCGCTGGTTTGATCTGGCTGCTGTAAATGAAAACGCCCGGCCTTAGGCCGGGCGTTTTTGTTTATGGCCAGTGGGGCTCGAAAATCACGCATGCCCGACAAACAGATCCGAATACACCTGATTCCTCGGCACCCCCGCCAGAAACAACCGCCGCGAAAACTGCTCCACACTCCCCGGCGCCCCGCACACCAGCGCCACGGTCTGCCGCGACTGCACCTTCAATGAAGCCAGGGCCGCCGGCAGTTCATCCGGCGTCACCAGTTCCACCTGCACCTGCGGGTGCCGCGCCGCCCTCTCCTGCAATGCCGACGCCAAATAATGGCTGTCCCGGTCCCGCGCCAAGTGCAACAGGCGAATCGGCCCACGGTGCTCCTGACGCAACGCCTCGCGCAAAATGCCCCACAACGGCGCCAGGCCGGTGCCCGCCGCCAGCAGCCAGAGCGGCCGCTCCTGCCAGTCCGGGTCGTAATGCAGCGCGCCGGCACGCAGTTCACCCAGGCGCAGTTCCGTGCCCACCGAAAACGCCCGCGCCGAGCTACAGAACGCGCCGTGATGACGGCAATCGATATGAAACTCCAGGAACGGATCCTCGCCCGGAACGCTGGCCAGCGAGTAAGGCCGGGCCACGCCCTCGGCATTCCACAGCAGCAGATGCTGGCCCGCCTGATAACGCAGGCCGTTCAACGGTTGAAGGCGCAAGCGCAGCACTTCGCCGCCCAGCCAGTCGGCAGCCAGCACCCGCGCCGGCTGACCGTCGCGGTGCGGATCGAACAGCGCCACGCGCAGGTCCGTCTCGACCCGACACTGGCAGGACAACCGCCAGCCCGCGTCCCGCTGTGCCAGGCTCAGCGCCTCGGGGCTCGCGTCCGCCGGCTCACCGTCGAGACAGCGCACCAGACAAGCATGGCAACTGCCAGCGCGGCAGCTATAAGGCACGGCACAACCCGCCTCATTGAGGGCGTCGAGCAGGTTGCTGCCGGCCGCCACCGACCAGTGGCGCTCGCCTACACGCAGTTCAGGCATTGCTGTTCATCTCCCTGGAATGTTCTCCGGCCAATCTAGGCCTGTTACTCACGTCAGGCCAGCGCTCGCAGCAAAACCAGCAAGATCGATGCCGGGCGATAACCGACCATGGTTGGACCACTGGCGCGTGTACCAAAAGCCGAGCCGCGCTATACTGCCGCGCCTTTTTTGCGTCGGACACCCCGTCCTGGCGCGTCTGAAAGGTCGTTTCGACAACTCGGCCTGTCCGCGTCGGAATACCTTATTGAATGTTCCCGTGTTTAAGAGGAGCGCGCTGCATGACCGTGATCAAGCAAGACGACCTGATTCAGAGCGTCGCCGATGCCCTGCAATTCATTTCGTACTACCACCCCGTTGATTTCATCCAGGCGATGCACGAAGCCTATCTGCGTGAAGAGTCGCCCGCTGCGCGCGATTCCATTGCCCAGATCCTGATCAACTCGCGCATGTGCGCCACCGGCCACCGCCCGATCTGCCAGGACACCGGTATCGTCACCGTGTTCGTCCGCGTCGGCATGGATGTGAGCTGGAACGGCGCCACCATGAGCGTCGACGACATGATCAACGAAGGCGTGCGCCGCGCCTACAACCTGCCGGAAAACGTCCTGCGCGCCTCGATCCTGGCCGACCCGGCCGGTGCACGCAAGAACACCAAGGACAACACCCCGGCGGTCATCCACTACTCCATCGTCCCGGGTAACACCGTGGAAGTGGACGTGGCGGCCAAAGGCGGCGGCTCCGAGAACAAGTCGAAAATGGCCATGCTCAACCCGTCCGACTCGATCGTCGACTGGGTGCTGAAGACCGTTCCGACCATGGGCGCCGGCTGGTGCCCACCTGGCATGCTCGGCATCGGCATCGGCGGCACCGCCGAGAAAGCTGCGGTCATGGCCAAGGAAGTGTTGATGGAATCCATCGACATCCACGAACTGAAAGCCCGTGGCCCGCAGAACCGCATCGAGGAAATCCGCCTCGAGCTGTTCGACAAGGTCAACCAGCTGGGTATCGGTGCCCAGGGCCTCGGCGGCCTGACCACCGTGCTCGACGTGAAGATCATGGACTACCCGACCCACGCAGCGTCCCTGCCGGTCTGCATGATCCCGAACTGCGCCGCCACCCGTCACGCCCACTTCGTCCTCGACGGTTCGGGCCCTGCCGAGCTGGAAGCGCCGTCGCTGGACGCCTACCCGGAAATCGTCTGGGAAGCGGGTCCTTCGGCGCGTCGCGTCAACCTCGACACCCTGACCCCGGAAGACGTGCAGAGCTGGAAGCCGGGCGAGACCGTCCTGCTCAACGGCAAGATGCTCACCGGCCGCGACGCTGCGCACAAGCGCATGGTCGAGATGCTCAACCGTGGCGAAGAGCTGCCGGTCGATCTGAAAGGTCGCTTCATCTACTACGTCGGCCCGGTCGATCCAGTGCGTGAAGAAGTCGTCGGCCCAGCCGGTCCGACCACCGCGACCCGTATGGACAAGTTCACTCGCCAGATCCTCGAGCAGACCGGTCTGCTGGGCATGATCGGCAAGTCCGAGCGTGGCCCGACCGCGATCGACGCGATCAAGGACAACAAGGCCGTTTACCTGATGGCCGTCGGCGGCGCTGCGTACCTCGTGGCTCAAGCGATCAAGAAATCCCAGGTGCTGGCGTTCGCCGAACTGGGCATGGAAGCGATCTACGAGTTCGAGGTCAAGGACATGCCGGTGACTGTCGCGGTCGACAGCAACGGTGAGTCGGTGCACATCACCGGCCCGGCGATCTGGCAGAGCAAGATTGCCGAAAGCCTGGCGGTAGAAGTGAAATAAAGCTGCGAGCTTGAAGCGGTAAGTTTCAAGTGAAAGGCAAAAGCGGTGGGGTTTTCCCTGCCGCTTTTTTTATGGCTTTGGGTGCTGTGGGCTTATCCATTTGATGTGGCGAGGCTTCCGGCCCCTTCCGCCCTTACGGCGGCCGACTTTTTTCTTGGAAAAAGTAGGCAAAACCGCTCGCTCCCGGATGCAGGAGCGAGCGGTTTTCGTCTATTTTGCCAAGACAAAATGGACCCGCCGTAGAGGCGGAAGGGGCCGGCAGCCTCGCCAAATCGAACGGATAAGCTCACAGCACCAAAGCCCAAGCCAGCCCGACCCGACCCGACCCGACCCGACCCGACCCGACCCCAAAGATCATCGCCCCCACCACTCCGTGAAGAACCTTTTTCTGCCCGGATTTCAGCGAGCCACAGCCTTGAGCGGGATCGGCTCGGCGCTGCGCCGCTGGCTCAGGTAACGGATGCAACTGACCCGCAGGAACGAGGCAAAGTTGACCACCTCGCCGCGATACTCCATCACTTCGTCATAGAGCTTGGTAATCAGTTGGTTGGTGGTCATCCCGTCGACCTCGGCGATTTCCCGCAATACATCCCAGAACTGGTTTTCCAGGCGCAGCGTGGTCACCACCCCGCGAATGCGCAGCGAGCGGCTGCGCGATTCATAGAGGATCGGATCGGCTTTGACGTAGAGCTCGCACATGGGCCCTCCTTTTACAGGGTGATGCGGGTGCCGAGCAGGCCGAGGAACGCCGCCAGCCACGCCGGATGCGCAGGCCATGCCGGCGCGGTAGCGAGGTTGCCCTCGACGTGGGCCTGCGTCACTTCGATATCGATATAGCGCCCGCCCGCCAGCTTCACTTCCGGGGCGCACGCCGGGTAGGCGCTGCATTCGCGGCCCTCCAGCACCCCCGCCGCGGCCAGCAGTTGCGCGCCATGGCACACCGCGGCGATCGGCTTGCCGGCCTGGTCGATGGCTTTCACCAGCGCCAGCACGTCTTCGTTCAGGCGCAGGTATTCCGGGGCTCGACCGCCGGGGATCACCAGCGCGTCGTAATCCTCGGCCTTCACCTTGGCAAAGTCGAAATTGAGGCCGAAGTTGTGCCCAGGCTTTTCGCTGTAGGTCTGGTCGCCTTCAAAGTCATGGATCGCGGTACGCACCGACTGCCCCACCTGCTTGCCCGGACACACTGCATGCACGGTGTGACCGATCATCTGCAGGGCCTGGAACGGCACCATGACTTCGTAGTCTTCGACGTAATCGCCCACCAGCATCAGAATTTTCTTGGCCGCCATTTCTCGATCTCCTTCGTGTGCAGGGGAAAAGATACCCAGACACGTTAGACCCAGCCGGACACTCGCGGGTAATAGGTCGCTACTACGTCTGTCAGTCGCGGCGATCCAGCAGATTGACCACCACCCGGTCCAGCCAGCCCCATACCCGCTGTTGCAGGCGACGCCACAAGGGCCGGGCGCGCCAGTCATCGAGGTCGATCTGCACGCTCTGGCTGAAATCGCGGATAAAGCTCTCGGCCACCGCTGCGGTCAAAGCCGGGTCGATCGCTTCGACGTTGGCTTCTAGGTTGAAGCGCAGGTTCCAGTGGTCGAAGTTGCATGAGCCGATGCTCACCCAGTCGTCCACCAGCACCATTTTCAGGTGCAGGAAACACGGCTGGAATTCGAAGATTTTCACCCCGGCGCGCAGCAGGCGCGGGTAATAGCGATGGCCGGCATAGCGCACCGACGGATGATCGGTGCGCGGCCCGGTGAGCAGCAGGCGCACGTCAACGCCCAGCGAGGCGGCGCGGCGCAGGGAACGGCGGACTTTCCAGGTCGGCAAAAAGTACGGGGTCGCCAGCCAGATTCGCCGCTTGCCGCTGTTCAATGCGCGCACCAGCGACTGCAGGATGTCGCGGTGTTGCCGGGCGTCGGCGTAGGCAACCCGGCCCATGCCCTCGCCGCTGGCCGGTATTCGCGGTAAACGGGGCAGGCCGAAATGGGTCGGCGGGCGCCAGGCGACGCGACGTGGGTTGGCACGCCACTGGCGGTCGAAAAGCATCTGCCAGTCGGTCACCAGCGGCCCCCGTATTTCCACCATCACCTCATGCCATTCGCTGACATCGTTGCCGGGATGCCAGAACTCATCGGTGACGCCAGTACCGCCGACCCAGGCGATGCTCTGGTCCACCAGCAGAATCTTGCGGTGATCGCGATAGAGGTTTCGCACGCCACGGCGCCAGCGCAGGCGGTTGTACCAACGCAACTCGACGCCCGCCGCTTGCAAACGCTGGCGCAAACCCAGGGTGAAGGCCATGGAGCCATAGTCATCGAACAGGCAACGCACCTGCACGCCGCGCTCGGCGGCGCTGACCAGGGCCTGAACCATGGCGTCCGCGCAAGCGCCCGCCTCCACCAGGTACAGCTCCAGATCTACCTGGAGTTCGGCCCGGGCGATGGCGGTGAGCATGTTCGGGAAAAAGGCCGGACCGTCGATCAGCAGTTCGAATTGATTGCCGGAACGCCAGGGAAAGACCGGCCCGGCCATGTCAGCGGGCCGTGAAGATCAGCACCGCACCCACCGGCACCGACAGGTTGATCGACTTGAGCCCGGCCGTCTTGCGCAGGGTTTCCAGGCCGGGGGCCAGGTCGAAATGCTCGGCGCGCAGCACCAGCGGTTCAAGCGTCACCACCTGGAAGCGCCGCTCGTCCAGCCGTGTCGCCAGCAACTGGGCGTTGTAGCTGTGGCTTTTGCCATGCAGGGTGACGGTCAGCGGCAGACGCAGTTCGAGCTGCGCGCCGTTGGCCAGGTCGTTGATCGGGCGCAGGTTCAACTGGGCGTTGATGATCGCGTCGGGGAAGGTCTCGACATTGAACAGCTCCTTGCGCATGCGCTCGTCACGCAGCGGGATGCCGCTGCTGACGGATTCCATCTCGACCTCCAGCTCGGCCGCGCCCTTGCGGTCGACCTTGCCGTGCAGGACCAGGAAACGATGCACTTCCGACACGTCGCCGTTTTTGCTGGTGATGAAGGAAAGGCGGGATGACTCGTTGTCCAGGTACCAATTGGCCTGGGCGGGAAGGCAGACGATCGCCAGCAAGGCGAGAGCGAGACGAAGCGGGCTGGGCATGCGAAATCCTGAAACACTTTGGTCGTCAACCTTACCCGGCTGCCCTCATGGCAGCAAGCGACAGCCCTCGCGCGGCCCCAGCCACATCGCGCTGCTGCGACGACCAAGGCCCGCGGCCTCGACCCGGCGACTCGACGGGTCGTCGCGCAGCTCGCTCAATGGCAGGTACTGCTTCACATAGCCCCGGCAGTAACCTGTATCGAAGCCCATGACATAGCGGCACGAACAATATTCCTTCGCCGAGTAGGCACTGAGAATGCCGGGAAACGCCGTCAGCGCGTCACGCTCGGACCAGCCCCAGACCAGCAGGCCGAGGACCACCACCAGCAACAGGCGCTTCATGGCCGCTCTCCGCCGAACGCTGCCAGCACATGACGCAGCAGCGTGTTGTGCTGGAAGCTGCCGTCGCGGTCATCGGCGTAGCGCACCACCACCAGCTTCTGCTCCGGCAGCACGTAGAGCGCCTGCCCCCAGTGGCCGAGGGCGGCGAAGGCCTGCGCCGGGGCATCCGGCCAGGGCAATGGCTGGCCCGACGCGGCACGGTTGAGCCACCAGTGCCCGCCCGGCATCGCCTCGCCGGGTGAGGCAGCAGCCTTGTCGAAGGGCTCGCGATTGAAGGCCACCCAGCTCGCCGGCAACAGTTGCCGGCCCTGCCAGCGACCGTCGTCCAGCATCAACTGGCCGATCCGCGCCAGCTCGCGAGCGGTCATGTAGAGGTAGGAAGAGCCCACGAAAGTGCCCTGCGCGTCCCGCTCCCACACCGCTTGCCGAATGCCCAGCGGCTCGAAGAGCGCCTGCCACGGATAATCGGCGTACGCCTCGGGGCCGACCATCTGCCGCAGCGCCGCGGCCAACAGGTTGCTGTCGCCACTGGAATAAAGAAAACGCTCGCCCGGCGCCGCGGCCACGCCGTGCGCGGCGGAAAAGCCGGCCATGTCGCTGCGGCCGCGGGTATAGAGCATCGCCACCACCGAGGACTTCAGCGGCGCGTATTCATAGTCTTCCTGCCAGTCCAGACCGCTGGCCCAGTGCAGCAGGTCGGCGATACGCACATTCGGATGGGCCTGCATTGGCGGGTAGAACCGGGCGACCGGGTCATCCAGTGTGAAACGCCCCTCGCCCTGCGCGACACCGAGCACCGTCGCCAGCACGCTCTTGCTGATCGACCAGGTCAGGTGCGGGGTGTCTGCGGTGTTGGGGGTGGCGTACCGCTCGAAGACCACCTGGCCGTCGCGGATCACCAACAGCGCATCGGTGCGCACGCCGTCGCGGGTCTGATCGTTGCGTGGGGGGAAGGTGTAGGACTGCAAGGCCGCCAGTGCCGGCGCGTCGCTGGCGCTGGCGACGGTGCAGATCGTCCACAACAGAAACCCGATGAGCGCGGTGCGCATGGCCGTTACCCGGAGAGCGTGATCGGGCAAGGGTAGCAGGGGTTCATGACAGGATGGTTGGGGGCGCCGTTTGTTAGCCGGTGGATTTTCAGTGTCACGGAGATCGGGCGCCGCTCGCGCGGCGCATCGCGAGCGAGCTCGCTCCTACAATGAGTTGTGTTGCCCGCTCTTTGAGTTTGGCGATGAGTCGCGGGGAGGCTGTTGGGGCCGACTCGATACCGCGTCGTACGAACAAAGCGGTCAACTATGGCCTGACAGACATAGGCACGTTGCAACCACTGTAGGAGCGAGCTCGCTCGCGATGCGCCGCGCGGGCGGCGCTCGATCTTGAGAGCGCTAAAAACCTATCGGCTAGCAAACAGCAGCCACCACATCCCCTCACGAAAACCCCGCCAACCTCCACGCCTTCTCCAAACGCTTCGCCCGCGCCGCGCTGGCGATATCGAGGATGCCCTGATCACGCATCCACACATTCGCCCACTCGCCTTCGGTGTCGGCCAGCGCCTTGTTGAGTTCGTCGCGCAGGTCGCTGAACTGGGCGAACAGCCCGCCCAGCAACAAATGACTGGCGGAGACTTCCGGGCTCTGCCGACTGCCTTCCGCGCAACCGGCAAGCAGCGCCAACAAACGCAGCAGCAGACGCTGCGACCAGCCGTTGGCCCGGCCAATGCCATACATCCATGCCGTCAACGCACTGAGCACATACAAGTCTTCGAGGGAGCGGAAGGGTTTGACGTAGGCGTCCCAACCATCACCGGCCAGGCGCTCGCACAGCGCCTGATCCAGATGCAGCCGGGCATGCCCCACCTCGGGCATCAGCGGCAGGGCCGGCAATGGCTCCAGGCGCACGCCCGGCTCACCGGGATAGACCACCGCCAGGCTCAGCCGCGGGTCTTCGGAAATGCTTTCACAACGCGCCGCCACCAGCAGCCAGTCTGCGTCCATGCCGCCGGTGACGAAGTCTTTGTCACCGCTCAGGCGCAGCGCGTCCACGTCGAGGCGCATGTGCATGTCGGCGGGGCGCACGCTGCGTTTCTCGCTGGCGCAGAGTGCGCCAAGGCTGGCCGGCGCGCTGGGCCAGAGCACCCGCAGCGCCGCCTGATAACCGGTGAGAAAGGCCAGCCCCGGGGTCGGCATGGCCTGGCCGCCGAGCACCGCCAGTTCGAACGGTGACACCGGCCCGAGCCGTTCCAGCAGGCTCGCCCAGGTGTCGCCAAGGTTCTCCAGCAGGGGTTGCGAATGCGCTTGATCGAGTCGTTCCAGCCAGGCCATCGAAGTACTCCTTGGGGGCTGTCATACAAGCATCACCAAACATTCATGGGGGTGACACCGCCGCTACCTAGCCTGAGCTTGCACAACAAAGTCGACCGGCCGCAACCCCATGGCTGGCTTATGGAGACTCGCAATGACTCAGATCGCTCGCTCTGGCGACAACAGCACTGAACGCCGTCTGCAAGCCGAACGCCTGGTGGGCCCGGCTGCATTGCGCGAGGCCCAGGCCCTGCGTTTCAGTGTCTTCAGTGGTGAATTCAAGGCCAAGCTCAAAGGCGCCGAACTGGGCCTGGACATGGACGATTACGACGATCACTGCCTGCACATCGGCGTGCGCGACCTCAACAGCGGTCGGCTGGTCGCCACCACCCGTCTGCTCGATCATCACGCCGCCAGCAGCCTGGGGCGTTTCTACAGTGAAGAAGAATTCAGCCTGCATGGCCTCGGCCACCTGAAAGGCCCGATCCTGGAACTGGGGCGCACCTGCGTCGATGCCGCCTACCGCAACGGCGGCACCATCGCCGTGCTCTGGAGCGAACTGGCGGAAATCCTCAACGAAGGCCGCTACAGCTACCTGATGGGCTGCGCCAGCATCCCGATGCAGGACGGCGGCGTGCAGGCCCACGCGATCATGCAGCGCCTGCGCGACCAGCACCTGTGCACCGAACACCTGCGCGCCGAACCGAAGAACCCGCTGCCCAACCTGGCCCTGCCGAGCAACGTGATCGCGCAGATGCCACCGCTGCTCAAGGCCTACATGCGCCTGGGCGCGAAGATCTGCGGCGAGCCGTGCTGGGACGAGGATTTCCAGGTGGCCGACGTGTTCATCCTGCTCAAGCGCGACGAGCTTTGCCCGCGTTACGCCCGCCACTTCAAGGCGGCCGTCTGATGCAGCGCCTGCGTGTGTACGCACGCATCGTCCGGGTGCTGCTGGTGGTGGCGTTCGGCTTGGGCATGGCGACCCTGTTCGGCGTGTTCGAGCGCCTGGGCATCAACGCCTCGGCGCAGCGGCGCCAGCGCTGGTCGCAGGTATTCATGAAGCGGTTGGCCCACGCCCTGCCCTTCCGCGTCCGGGTCATTGGCGAATTGCCGACGCGACCGATGCTCTGGGTCAGCAACCATGTGTCATGGACCGACATCCCGCTGCTGGGCATGCTGGCGCCACTGTCGTTCCTGTCCAAGGCCGAAGTGCGCACCTGGCCGGTGGCCGGCTGGCTGGCGCACAAGGCCGGCACCCTGTTCATCCGTCGCGGCGGTGGCGACAGCCAGTTGCTGCGCCGGCAGATCAGCCAGCACCTGCAACAAGACTGCGCCTTGCTGATTTTCCCGGAAGGCACCACCACCGATGGCCGCAGCCTGCGCACCTTTCACGGCCGCCTGCTGGCCAGCGCCATCGACACCGAAGTGCCGCTGCAGCCGATCGCCCTGCGCTACCTGCGCAACGGCCAGGCGGATGCGATCGCGCCGTTCATTGGCGACGACGACCTGCTGTCGCATCTGATGCGCCTGTTCGGGCAGCCGTGTGGCGAGGTGGAAATCCATCTGCTGGCGCCGATTGCCAGCCAAGGCGAGGAACGTGCCGCGCTGGCCTTCAAGGCTCAGCAGGCAATCAGCCTGACGCTGTTCGGCAGCGAAGCCGAAACCCTGCCTCAGCGCCGCGCCAAGGCGGCCTGATCCTGCGCCAGTTGCTGCCCGGCGAACGTCTGCAATTGTGGGTAGAACTGGCGGAAGTCTTCCAGCAACAACGGGTACAACGCCTCCACTTCCGCCATCGCCCCAGCCATGCCCTCCGGGCGTGACAACCGCCGGGCGATGCCGCGGAACACCTGCTCCAGCACCGCGAACTCGCGGTAGGAACCCAACCAGTCATTCGCCGCCATCATCGGCGCGATCCCCGCCAGGCGCCCCGGCAGCTGCGGTTGCTGGGCCAGCACCTGATAGACCCGCATGGTGAAATCATCCAGCGACTGCTCGGCGTAGTCGCTCCAGTGCAGGGCCAGGCAATGATCGAAAAACACATCGAGAATGATCCCGGCATAGCGCCGCCGCGCGGACGGAAAACGCGCCAGGGACGCCAGCACCAGCGGATGGCTGTCGGTGAACACATCGATGCGCCGGTGCAGGCGGATCGCCCCTTCGAGGGGCTGGGGATAGTGGCCCTGCAGCGGTCCCTTGACGAAATCGCCGTAGAGACTGCCGAGCAATTGTTCGGGCTGGTCGCCGCCCAGATGGAGGTGTGCGAGGTAGTTCATGGGAATTGAGTCTAAAGCCTGCGGGAAAAGTCGGCGAGATTTGGCTGAAAAACCTTCGCCTCCTATATCGATATAACCCGATATAGCGATTCACGCTTGACCCCAAACCTTTTCATATTTGTATATCGCGAAATACCGATTTATATTTCGCTCCATCGCGATATACCGCTACACATCCCACGAGCCCGACCATGCCTCTTGATCTCGACGAAATAATAAAAGCCCTGGCCCACCCGGTACGACGAGAAATCCTCAACTGGTTGAAAGACCCGCAGGCGCACTTCCCCGAGCAGCATCACAGCCTGGAAAACGGCGTGTGCGCCGGACAGATCGACCAGCGCTGCGGCCTGTCGCAATCCACCGTCTCGGCGCACCTGGCGACCCTGCAACGGGCAGGCCTGATCAGCAGCCAGAAGGTCGGTCAGTGGAGCTTCTTCAAACGCAACGAGGACACCATCAAGGCGTTCCTCCAGCAACTGAGCCGCGAGCTCTGACAAAGGACACCGCAATGCCCCTTTCACTTCTGATACTGGCGCTCAGCGCCTTCGCCATCGGCACCACCGAGTTCGTCATCATGGGCCTGCTGCCCGAAGTGGCGCAGGACCTCGGTGTGTCGATCCCCGGCGCCGGCTGGCTGGTGACCGGCTACGCCCTCGGCGTGGCCATCGGCGCACCGTTCATGGCCATGGCCACCTCGCGGCTGCCACGCAAGCTGGCGCTGGTGTCGCTGATGGGCGTGTTCATCATCGGCAACCTGCTCTGCGCGGTCGCCAGCGACTACAACGTGCTGATGTTCGCCCGCGTCGTCACGGCGTTGTGCCACGGTGCCTTCTTCGGTATCGGCTCGGTGGTCGCCGCCAGCCTGGTGCCGGCCAACCGCCGCGCGTCGGCGGTCGCCCTGATGTTCACCGGCCTGACCCTGGCCAACGTCCTCGGCGTGCCACTGGGCACGGCGCTGGGCCAGGTTGCCGGCTGGCGTTCGACGTTCTGGGCGGTGACGGTGATTGGCGTGATTGCGCTGATCGGTCTGATCCGCTTCCTGCCACTGCGCCACGACGAGGAAAAACTCGACATGCGCGCCGAACTGGCCGCGCTCAAGGGCGCCGGGATCTGGCTGTCGCTGTCGATGACGGTGCTGTTTTCGGCGTCGATGTTCGCCCTGTTCACCTACGTCGCGCCGCTGCTGGGCGATGTCACCGGCGTTTCGCCGCGCGGCGTGACCTGGACCCTGCTGCTGATCGGCCTCGGCCTGACCCTGGGCAACGTCCTCGGCGGCAAACTCGCCGACCGGCGCCTGGGCGCCACCCTGGTGGGCGTGTTCGCCAGCATGGCGGTGGTCTCCACCGTACTGAGCTGGACCAGCACCGCGCTGATCCCGGCGGAAATCACCCTGTTCCTCTGGGCCACCGCCGCCTTCGCTGCCGTTCCCGCGTTGCAGATCAACGTGGTGAACTTCGGCAAGGCCGCGCCGAACCTGGTGTCGACCCTCAACATCGGCGCCTTCAACCTGGGCAACGCCCTGGGTGCCTGGACCGGTGGCGTGGTCATCGAACAAGGCCTGGGCCTGACCCGCGTGCCGCTGGCCGCCGCGGCCCTGGCCGTGCTGGCGCTGATCGTCACCCTCATCACTTTCAGCCAGGGCGGCAATAAAGCCGAACTGGCGCCCGCTACCCACTGATGGATACGAGGTCCGTGCAATGACAACTCTGTTTGATCCGCTCACCCTCGGCGATCTCGAACTGCCGAACCGCATCATCATGGCGCCGCTGACCCGCTGCCGCGCCGACGCCGGCCGCGTGCCCAACGCGCTGATGGCCGAGTACTACGTGCAGCGCGCCAGCGCCGGCCTGATCCTCAGCGAAGCGACCTCGGTGATGCCGATGGGCGTCGGCTACCCGGATACCCCGGGCATCTGGTCCAACGACCAGGTCCGCGGCTGGACCAACGTCACCAAGTCGGTGCACGCCGCTGGCGGACGGATCTTCGTCCAGCTCTGGCACGTGGGCCGCATCTCGCATCCAAGCTACCTGAACGGCGAACTGCCGGTGGCGCCCAGCGCGATCCAGCCCAAAGGCCATGTCAGCCTGGTGCGCCCGATCACCGAGTTCCCGACCCCACGGGCGCTGGAAACCGCCGAGCTGGCCGATATCGTCGATGCCTACCGCACCGCCGCCGAAAACGCCAAGGCGGCCGGTTTCGACGGCGTTGAAGTGCATGCCGCGAACGGTTACCTGATCGACCAGTTCCTGCAAACCAGCACCAACCAGCGCACCGACTGCTATGGCGGCTCGCTGGAAAACCGTGCCCGCCTGCTGCTGGAAGTGACCGATGCGGTCATCGAAGTGTGGGGCGCCAACCGCGTGGGCGTGCACCTGGCGCCACGGGCCGATGCCCATGACATGGGCGACGCCAACCTGGCCGAGACGTTTACCTATGTCGCCCGGGAACTGGGCAAGCGCGGAATCGCCTTCATCTGCTCGCGGGAGAAGGAAGCCGACGACAGCCTCGGCCGGCAGATCAAGGAAGCCTTCGGCGGCCTGTACATCGCCAACGAGAAGTTCGACAAGCAGAGCGCCAACACAGCCCTGGCCGATGGCTGGGCCGATGCCGTGGCCTTCGGCGTGCCGTTCATCGCCAACCCGGACCTGCCGGCTCGTCTCGCGGCGGATGCACCACTGAATGAACCGCGCCCGGAGAGTTTCCATGGCGGTGGACCGGTGGGCTACATCGACTATCCGCGGATGTAAAAGGAGGTGATGGCCTTATCGCTGTGGTTTGGCGATAAGGCCGTCAGCCTTTTCAGAAAGCATCAGTTCCGCGCATTGATCTGCTGCTGCAGATTCTGCACCTGACTCTGCAGCGTATTGAGGTTGCGGGTCACCTGCCCGCGAAACGCATCGAACTCGGCTGTCGATGCTCCGCCAGCCGCCGCACCCGCAGGGGCCGCCGGGCGGTTTTCCTGCTCGCTCTTGAGCACCAGCAGGTCCTGCTCCAGTCGCTGGGTCGCGGCCGCCTGGCTTTTCAACTGGGCATCGATCTTGCCGCCATCCACCCGCGCGGCTTTCAGGCTCGCCACTTCATCCGCCACGCTCTTGAGCTGCGCGTCGATCTTGCCGCCGTCCACCTGGGCCGCCTTCAACGCCGCCAACTCGGTCGCCACCGTCTTCAACTGTGTCTGCAATTCGCTCTGCAACTGGGCATTGGCCGCCTGCTGCTGGCTGACCTGGGCCATCGCCGCTTCCAGGCGCTTGCTCAGGTCGCCCGCCTGGCCGGCAACGCCTTCCTGTTGCTTGCCCTGTTCGACGAGGCTGCTCTGCAACTGACGCACTTGCAGTTTCAGCGCTTCATTCTCGGTGCTGACCGACGTCTCGGTAGCGCTGACCTTGCCGGAAATCGCCTGCAAACGCCCCGCCGCCTCTTCGCTGATGCGCGCGAAGCTCTCCTGGGTCGCCACCAGTTGTTGCTCCATCAGGGAAATCTGCTGGAAGCTCCACCAGGCCACCCCGCCCAACGCGATGAACGATGCGCCGAGCAACGCCCACAACGGCCCGGTCAGCGGTGCCTTGGGGGTTTTCGCGCGCACCGCACGCGGATGGGCCGGCGGGGCGAATTCGTCGTCATCGCGCTCCACCGCCTTGAGGGTGGGCACGTCATCAAAGTCGTCTCGAGCATCGTTGCGCATGGATAGTTTTCAACCACGGTGATAGCAAAATGGGCGCCAGTATAAACCGCTTGCGCGGCGCCCTCATCGACCATAAGTAGCGGTTCTGGTTCAGTGACCGCCGTGCTGCGCCTGCCACCAACTGCAGAATTCATCCAGAGCGGCCCAGACACTGACCTGCGGGCGGTAGTCCAGGTAGTGCCGGGCGCGGCTGATGTCCAGGGTGAAATCCTTGCTCATCACCTGGGTGCCGAGGCGGGTCAGGGTCGGTTGCGGGCGTCCCGGCCAGAGCATGCAGAAGCCTTCGTTCAGCGCGGCGGCGGTGTACGCGAGGCCGACGGAGCGATAACGGGTGACCTGCGGCAGCGACATCCGCCGCATCACGTAATTGACCACGTCCCAGACCGGCACGGGCTGGCCGTTACTGATGTTGTAGGCCTGGCCGAGCGCCTCGGGGCCGGCGTTGATCGCACTGAACAGCGCCTCGTTGAGGTTCTGCACACTGGTGAAATCCACCTTGTTCAGGCCATTGCCGATGATCGCCAGGCGGCGCTTGGCCTGCATCTTCATCAGCCGCGGGAAAATACTCATGTCGCCGGCGCCGGTGACAAAGCGCGGGCGCAGGGCCAGGACTTCCAGGCCGAACTCCTGGGCGCCGAAGACTTTCTGTTCGGCCAGGTGCTTGGTGCTGCCGTAATGGTCGTAGAAACGCTTGGGCACCTGATCTTCGGTGATCCCGGTGCGCGAGCGGCCATTGAAGTAGATCGACGGCGACGAAAGGTGCACCAGCCGGCGCACATGTTCTTTCAGGCAGGCCTCGACCACGTTTTCGGTGAGCACCACATTGCCTTGATAGAAGTCCTGATAACGACCCCAATTGCCCACCGCGCCGGCGCAATGGACCACGGTGTCGATGCCCTGGCACAGGCGCCGAGCCACTTCCGGGTCCGCCAGGTCGCCGGGAATGAACTGCGCCCCGCGCCGCACCAGATGCTCGACGCCCTCGGGGCGCCGGCCGTTGACCCGCACCTCCAGGCCCTGCTCCAGCGCGAAGCGCGCGAAGCGCCCGCCGATGAAGCCGCTTGCGCCGGTGACCAGAATTCCCATGAAGCTCTCCGCCTACTATTTTTTTCCAGATGTTGCAGACGCCGCCGACTCGCTCCACGGCACCAGCCAGGTGCCGGCACTGCGCAGCAGATGATCCGTGAGTTGGCCCAGCAGTTGCCCGCCATTGCGCCAATGATGCCAGTACAGTGGCACGTCGATGGGACGGTCAGGGAGAATTTCCACCAGCCGCCCGCTCGCCAGTTGTTCGCGTGCCTGTAACTCCGGCACCAGCCCCCAGCCCAGCCCCGCCTCGGTCAGGCGTAAAAAGCCTTCGGACGAGGGGCACAGATGATGCAGGAATCCATCACTGATGCCTAATGAAGCCATGTAGCGATGCTGCAGGAAATCGTCCGGGCCGAACACGATCGCCGGGGTCCGCGCCAGCCGACGCGGTTCGACGCCTTCGGCGAAATGCCGGGTCATGAACGCCGGGCTGGCCAGCGCCCGATACCGCATGGCACCCAACAGCACGCTGCGCGCACCGGCCACCGGGCGTTCACTGGCGCACAGGCAACCGGCCACTTCGCCGGCGCGCATGCGTTTTAGGCCGACTTCCTGGTCTTCCACCACCAGGTCCAGCAACACCTGAGTGCGGGCGCAGAAATCGCCCGCCGCTTCCGCCCACCAGGTGGCCAGGCTGTCGGCGTTGAGCGCAATCCGCAGGCGCTCCGGCAAGCCTTCTTCATCCAGCGCCGGGACCTGGCCCTGGAGGTCCCGTTCGAGCAGGCGCACCTGCTGCACATGGTTGAGCAGGCGCCGGCCGATCTCGGTCGGCGTCGGTGGCGTCGCGCGCACCAGCACCGGCTGTCCGACCCGCGCTTCAAGAAGTTTGATCCGCTGGGAGATGGCCGATTGCGACAGCCCGAGCATTTGCGCGGCCCGCTCGAAACCGGCCTGTTCGATGACCGCGGCCAAGGCTGAGAGCAGCTTGTAGTCGAACATCACTTTTCCTAATGCGGGATGAGGTTTATTGGTTTTTCTTATAGCGCAGGAATCGCCAGTATTGCCAGCGACAGAGTGCCGTCAGGCGGTCCATCGCGAGCGAGCTCGCTCCTACAGAGATTGGTGTTGTCGGGGCGCCGAACCGTCGCGATGGACCGCAACGCGGTCCCTTGAATCCTGCAATCCGGAGTCAAATCCCCATGTGGCAAAGCTACCTCAACGGCCTCCTCGTCGCCTTTGGCCTGATCATGGCCATCGGCACCCAAAACGCCTTCGTCCTCGCGCAGAGCCTGCGCCGCGAGCATCACCTGCCGGTGGCGGCCTTGTGTGTGTTCTGCGATGCGGTGCTGGTGGCACTCGGCGTCTTTGGCCTGGCCACGGTGCTGGCGCAGAACCCGACATTGCTCGCGGTGGCGCGCTGGGGTGGCGCGATCTTCCTGATCTGGTACGGCGCCAAGGCGCTGAAGCGTGCCTGTTCGAAGCAGAGCCTGGAACAAGGTGAGGGCCAGGGCCTGCGCTCGCGCCGCGCGGTGTTGCTCAGCGCCCTGGCGGTGACCCTGCTCAACCCGCACGTCTACCTCGACACCGTGTTGCTGATCGGCTCGCTCGGTGCTCAGCAAACCGTGCCGGGCGCCTATGTGGCCGGCGCCGCCAGCGCTTCGCTGCTGTGGTTTTTCACCCTCGCACTCGGTGCGGCCTGGCTCGCACCATGGCTGGCGCGTCCCAGCACCTGGCGGCTGCTCGACCTGATGGTCGCGGTGATGATGTTCGCGGTGGCGGCGCAACTGATCTTCAACTGAAACAGCCACTTGTCCGCCGGCTGAAACGGCTCTGGAACCTCTTGTCCATACACTTGTTGCGTGGTTTAGACGTGGGCCCGGTGCTATGATCCCGGGTCTGCGTCGCAAAGAGTACAAACTCGCCGACGCTCTTCCGGCCGCCCGTGATCGGCCTTGCGTTCACCGCACCAGACCTGATTAGGAGATTCACCATGGCTTTTGAATTGCCGCCGCTGCCTTACGCCCACGATGCCCTGCAGCCGCACATTTCCAAGGAAACCCTGGAATTCCACCACGACAAGCACCACAACACCTACGTCGTGAACCTGAACAACCTGGTGCCAGGCACCGAGTTCGAAGGCAAGACCCTGGAAGAAATCGTCAAGACCTCCTCCGGCGGCATCTTCAACAACGCCGCTCAGGTCTGGAACCACACCTTCTACTGGAACTGCCTGGCGCCAAACGCCGGCGGTCAACCAACCGGCGCCCTAGCTGAAGCCATCAACGCTGCGTTCGGTTCCTTCGACAAGTTCAAGGAAGAGTTCACCAAGACTTCCGTCGGCACCTTCGGCTCCGGCTGGGGCTGGCTGGTGAAGAAAGCTGACGGTTCCCTGGCCCTGGCCAGCACCATCGGCGCCGGCAACCCGCTGACCAACGGCGACACCCCGCTGCTGACCTGCGACGTTTGGGAACACGCCTACTACATCGACTACCGCAACGTCCGTCCGAAGTACGTCGAGGCGTTCTGGAACCTGGTCAACTGGAAGTTCGTCGCCGAGCAGTTCGAAGGCAAGACCTTCACTGCCTGAGTCACGCACTCCTGAAAAAACCCGGCCTTGCCGGGTTTTTTTTGGTTCTTCGACGAGGACGATGATATTTGAGCTTGGGCTTTCAGGAGTCTATGTTGCGGGTTTATCCATTCGACGCGGCGAGGCTGCCGGCCCCTTCCGCCTCTACGGCGGGTCCATTTTGTCTTGGCAAAATAGACGAAAACCGCTCGCTCCTGCATCCGGCCCTACGCTGCGCTCCGGGTCCCCTCCCTCCGGTGTCTTGCGGGGCCACGCGGCCTACGACTTGCAAGCAAGTCTACATCTCGCGTCTTCGGCTAACGCCGAAGGTGCTGCGCACTGCCCCTACAGGCACCTCCACTCGGCCTCCTGACGTCGCACCTTGTGGCGTCTGAACTTGCGCGCACGAAGATCAAGAGCAAAAAAGAGCAAATCGGTGGTTTCACCAAGCTGTAATTTCGAAGATGCGTCAGCCCAGGCGCCGCCCGTAACTTCGCGACTTCAGGAGGCCGAGCGGAGGTGCCTGAAGGGGCAGTGCGCAGCACCTTCGGCGTAGTCGAAGACGCGAGATGTAGACTTGCTTGCAAGTCGTAGGCCGCGTGGCCCCGAAAGGCACCGGAGGGAGGGGACCCGGAGCGCAGCGTAGGGCCGGATGCGGGAGCGAGCGGTTTTGCCTACTTTTCCCAAGCAGAAAAGTAGGCCGCCGTAGAGGCGGAAGGGGCCGGCAGCCTCGCCACATCGAATGGATAAGCCCCCAAAGCCCAAACCCGAACATCACCGCCTCCGGAACTCCGCGAAGAGCCTTTATTTCGCTTCTCCACAGCAGCATTGCTCTTGCCGCTTGCGCAAGGCGCGCTAACATCAAGACCTTGGAAACTTTCATCTTCCGGCACTCAAGTCGCGCGGCAGGTCAACCGATACAGTGCCTAAACGACCGTCGCAACGGTCGGACCGGTAGCAGGAACACTGCAAAACCACCACGCACGGCCTGCTGCAAAGGCCGATAGTGGATTGCCACATTTGATGGCAAAATGATGCCATGCGCATGGATTAAGGAAACCCCATTGAAGCTGGAACTCAAGAACAGCTTATCGGTCAAGTTGCTCAGGGTTGTCCTGCTCTCGGCGCTGATCGTCGGAGTGGTGCTCAGCTGTGCGCAGATCGTGTTCGACGCCTACAAGACCCAGCAGGCCGTCGCCAATGATGCCCAGCGCATCCTCGACATGTTCCGCGACCCGTCGACCCAGGCCGTCTACAGCCTCGACCGGGAAATGGGCATGCAGGTCATCGAAGGTCTGTTCCAGGACCGGGCGGTGCGCATGGCTTCCATTGGCCATCCCAACGAGACCATGCTCGCGGAAAAATCCCGCCCGCTGCAGGAGACGCGCACCCGCTGGCTCACCGACCCGATCCTCGGCAAGGAGCGTGCGTTCAGCACCCAGTTGGTCGGGCGCGGTTCGTACAGCGAGTATTACGGCGACCTGAACATCACCCTCGACACCGCCTCCTACGGCGAAGGGTTCATTTTCAGCTCGGTGATCATCTTCATTTCCGGCGTCCTGCGCGCCCTGGCCATGGGCCTGGTGCTGTATCTGATCTATCACTGGCTGCTGACCAAACCGCTTTCGCGGATCATCGAACACCTCACCCAGATCAATCCCGATCGCCCCAGTCAGCACCAGTTGCCGCTGCTCAAGGGTCACGAGAAAAACGAGCTGGGCCTGTGGGTCAATACCGCCAACCAGTTGCTGGCCTCGATCGAGCGCAACACCCATCTGCGCCACGAGGCGGAAAACAGCCTGCTGCGCATGGCCCAGTACGATTTCCTCACCGGTCTGCCGAATCGCCAGCAATTGCAACAGCAACTGGACAAGATCCTCATCGATGCCGGCCGCCTGCAACGCCGGGTGGCGGTAATCTGCGTCGGCCTCGATGACTTCAAAGGCATCAACGAACAATTCAGCTACCAGGCCGGCGACCAGTTGCTGCTGGCGCTCGCCGATCGCCTGCGCGCCCACAGCGGCCGGCTCGGCGCCCTGGCGCGACTGGGCGGCGACCAGTTCGCGCTGGTCCAGGCCGATATCGAGCAACCCTACGAGGCGGCCGAGCTGGCCCAGAGCATTCTCGACGACCTGGAGGCGCCCTTCGCCCTCGATCATCAGGAAATCCGTCTGCGCGCCACCATCGGTATCACCCTGTTCCCGGAAGATGGCGACAGCACCGAAAAGCTGCTGCAGAAAGCCGAGCAGACCATGACCCTGGCCAAGTCCCGCTCGCGCAACCGCTATCAGTTCTATATCGCCAGCGTCGACAGCGAAATGCGCCGCCGCCGCGAGCTGGAAAAAGACCTGCGCGAAGCCCTGTCGCGCAACCAGTTGTTCCTCGTCTACCAGCCCCAGATCAGCTACCGCGACCAACGCGTGGTCGGCGTCGAGGCGCTGTTGCGCTGGCAGCACCCGGAGCTGGGCATGGTCCCGCCCGACCAGTTCATCCCGCTGGCGGAGCAGAACGGCAACATCGTCAGCATCGGCGAATGGGTGCTCGACCAGGCCTGCCGACAACTGCGCGAATGGCACGATCAAGGCTTCAGCGAACTGCGCATGGCGGTCAACCTGTCCACCGTGCAACTGCACCACAGCGAATTGCCGCGGGTGGTCAACAACCTGCTGCAGATGTACCGCCTGCCGCCGCGCAGCCTGGAACTGGAAGTCACCGAAACCGGCCTGATGGAAGACATCAGCACCGCCGCCCAGCAACTGCTGAGCCTGCGTCGCTCCGGCGCGCTGATCGCCATCGATGACTTCGGCACCGGCTACTCGTCGCTCAGCTACCTGAAATCGCTGCCGCTGGACAAGATCAAGATCGACAAGAGCTTCGTCCAGGACCTGCTGGAAGACGACGATGACGCCACCATCGTGCGCGCCATCATCCAGTTGGGCAAAAGCCTCGGCATGCAGGTCATCGCCGAGGGTGTGGAAACCGCCGAGCAAGAGTCCTACATCATTGCCCAGGGCTGCCACGAAGGTCAGGGCTATCACTACAGCAAGCCGTTGCCCGCCCGGGAACTGGTGGCGTTCCTCAAACAATCGCAGCGCAACCACGTGTCGATACTCTGAGACGACACAAAAATTGCCCAAGGACGACAGCGCACTAATATTTACGCGGCGCCCTCTTTACACAAAATGCAAATCTTTCGCATTATGTCGCCACTTTTGCGTGCCCCGGCACGCCTGTTCAACCCTTCGACGCAGGAATTCGCCATGATTCGTATGCCTCTGGCCACCGCCAGTTTGCTGGCCATTGCCATCTCCCTCGCCGGCTGCGGCGACAGCAAGGACAAGGCTGCCGCACCGCAAGCCCAGGCGCCGGCAGCGGCTGCCACGCCAGCCGCACCTGCCGCCGCCGGCGCGGTGGACGAGGCTGCCGCTCAGGCCGTGGTCAAGCACTACGCCGAGATCGTCCATGCCGTCTACAGCGACTCGCTG
Source organism: Pseudomonas sp. 20P_3.2_Bac5 (assembly GCF_025466035.1). Classification (NCBI taxonomy): domain Bacteria; kingdom Pseudomonadati; phylum Pseudomonadota; class Gammaproteobacteria; order Pseudomonadales; family Pseudomonadaceae; genus Pseudomonas; species Pseudomonas sp. 20P_3.2_Bac5. The sequence goes on from NZ_JANLOA010000105.1 coordinate 77,924, forward strand.
AGCACCGCGAAAACCCTGCAAACCGCCATCGACGCCTTCCTCGCCAAGCCGAACGACGAAACCCTGAACGCCGCCAAGGCCGCCTGGGTCGCCGCGCGCGTTCCGTATCTGCAAAGCGAAGTGTTCCGCTTCGGCAACACCATCATCGACGACTGGGAAGGTCAGGTTAACGCCTGGCCGCTGGACGAAGGCCTGATCGACTACGTCGACAAGAGCTACGAGCACGCCCTGGGCAACCCGGCCGCCAACGCCAACATCATCGCCAACACCGAGATCCAGGTCGGCGAAGACAAGGTCGATGTCAAAGACATCACCCCCGAGAAACTGGCCAGCCTGAACGAGCTGGGCGGTTCCGAGGCCAACGTCGCCACCGGCTACCACGCCATCGAATTCCTGCTCTGGGGCCAAGACCTGAACGGCACCGGCCCGGGCGCCGGCAACCGTCCCGCGTCGGACTACCTGGAAGGCCAGGGCGCCACCGGCGGCCACAACGACCGTCGTCGCGCTTACCTGAAATCGGTCACCGACCTGCTGGTCAGCGACCTGGAAGAAATGGTCAAAAACTGGGCTCCGGGCGTTTCCGACAACTACCGCGCCTCGCTGGAAGCCGAGCCTGTGGCCAACGGCCTGCGCAAAATGCTGTTCGGCATGGGTAGCCTGTCACTGGGTGAACTGGCGGGCGAGCGCATGAAGGTTTCCCTGGAAGCCAACTCGCCGGAAGACGAACACGACTGCTTCAGCGACAACACTCACTACTCGCACTTCTACGACGCCAAGGGCATCCGCAACGTCTACCTGGGCGAGTACGCCCGTCCTGACGGCACCAAGCTGACCGGCCCGAGCCTGTCCTCGCTGGTTGCCAAGGTCGACCCGGCCACCGACGCCACCCTGAAGGCCGACCTGGAAGCCACCGAAGCCAAGATCCAGGTGATCGTCGACCACGCCCTGAAAGGCGAGCACTACGACCAACTGATCGCCGCCGACAATGCGGCCGGCAACCAGATCGTGCGTGACGCCATCGCGTCGCTGGTCAAGCAGACCGGCGCCATCGAACAGGCCGCGGGCAAACTGGGCATCACCGACCTGAACCCGGACACCGCCGATCACGAATTCTGATCAGCGCCGGCAACGGACAAGAAAGGCGACCTTCGGGTCGCCTTTTTCCGTTAAGCCGCCTGAAACTCGAGACGTGTAGCGAGTCACCGATTTCATCCAGCAAACGCAAACTCCTCTTATTCACGCCGCCTCGTCCTGTTAAGCTTGCGGGCTTATTTTTCGTACACCGCCCGGGATTGTCGGATGCCCTCACCGCTTCGCCTGTGTCTGCCCCTCTTGCTGGCCTTGCCCCTGGCCGCCTGCGACGAAGCCCCGCGCTTCACCCAGGCCGAGCCCGGCGAGGCCCGTGCCGGTGGCGATACCACGGTGAACCGCGGCGACCAGAACGCCTATTCGATGCCGTCGGCCAACCTGAGCGCGGCGCGGCGCCTGGACTTTCATGTCGGCAACAGCTTCTTTCGCAACCCGTGGGTGATCGCCCCGTCGACCACCACCGCCCGCGATGGCCTCGGCCCGCTGTTCAACACCAACGCCTGCCAGAACTGCCACATCCGCGATGGCCGCGGCCATCCGCCAGAGCCCGGTGACAGCAACGCCGTGTCGATGCTGGTACGCCTGTCGATCCCCAACCAGCCCGAATACGTAAAGGTCATCGAGCAACTGGGCATCGTCCCGGAACCAGTCTACGGCGGACAGTTGCAGGACATGGCAATCCCCGGCGTGACGCCGGAAGGCAAGGTCCGGGTCGATTACACGACACACACCGTGACCTTCAAGGACGGCACCCAGGTCGAACTGCGCCAGCCGCGGCTCAACATCACCCAGCTCGGCTATGGCCCGATGCACCCCGACACGCTGTTCTCCGCGCGCATCGCCCCGCCGATGATCGGCCTCGGCCTGCTCGAAGCGATCCCGGAGGAAGCCATCCTCGCCAACGCCGACCCGGACGACCGCAACGGCGACGGCATTCGCGGCCGGCCCAACCGGGTCTGGGACGACGCCCGCCACGAAACCGTGCTGGGCCGCTTCGGCTGGAAAGCCGGGCAGCCGAACCTCAACCAGCAGAATGTCCACGCCCTTTCCGGCGACATGGGCCTGACCAGCAGCCTGCGGCCGATGGACGACTGCACCCCGGCGCAGACCGCCTGCAAGCAAGCGCCCAACGGCAATGGCGCCAACGGCGAACAGGAAGTCAGCGACAACATCCTGCGCCTGATCCTCTTCTACACCCGCAACCTCGCGGTGCCGGTGCGCAAGGACGTCGAGTCGGCGCAGGTGTTGGCCGGCAAAAAACTGTTCTTCCAGGCCGGCTGCCAGGGCTGCCACACCCCGCAGTTCACCACCGCGGCGAATGCCGCCGAGCCGGAACTGGCCAATCAGGTGATCCGCCCCTACAGCGACCTGCTGCTGCACGACATGGGCCCCGGCCTCGCCGACCAGCGCAGCGAATTCGCCGCCGGCGGCCAGGACTGGCGCACCGCGCCGCTGTGGGGCATCGGCCTGAACCAAACCGTCAGCGGCCACACCCAGTTTCTCCACGACGGCCGCGCGCGCAACCTGCTCGAAGCCGTGCTCTGGCACGGCGGCGAAGCACACGCCGCCCAGCGTCACGTCTTGACCTTCAATGCCGAGCAACGCGCCGCGTTGCTGGCGTTCCTCAACTCACTCTAGAGAAGGAGCCGGACATGTTCCGTCCCAAGCTGTTGTTCACCAGCCTCGCCGCCCTCGCGCTGGGCGCCTGCTCGCCGCAAGACCCGCAGGCCGTGACCTCCGCCGCCATCGCCAAGCAGGTGATCATGCCGACCTACAGCCGCTGGGTCGAAGCCGACCGCCAGTTGGCCGTCAGCGCCCTCGCCTACTGCGAAGGCAAGGCAAGCCTGGACACCGCCCGCGCCGATTACCTCCACGCGCAGAAAGCCTGGGCCGAGCTGCAACCATTGCTGATCGGCCCACTGACCGAAGGCAACCGCGCCTGGCAGGTACAGTTCTGGCCAGACAAGAAAAACCTCGTCGGCCGTCAGGTCGAGCAATTGGTCAACGGTGACAAGCCGGTGGATGCCGAGACCGTGGCCAAGTCCAGCGTCGTGGTGCGCGGCCTCTCGGCCTACGAATACATCCTCTTCGACAGCAAGCCGGACGCCGCCAACCCTGAGCAGAAAGCGCGCTACTGCCCGCTGCTGGTGGCCATCGCCGCCTACCAGAAGACCCTCGCCGAAGACATCCTGAAGAGCTGGAACAGCAACGACGGCATGCTCGCGCAACTGACCAAGTTCCCCAACCAGCGCTACGCCGACTCCCACGAAGCCATCGCCGACCTGCTGCGCGCCCAGGTCACCGCCCTGGACACCCTGAAGAAGAAGCTCGGCACGCCAATGGGCCGCCTGAGCAAGGGCATCCCGCAGCCACTGCAAGCCGAAGCCTGGCGCAGCCAATCCTCGCTCAAGAGCATCGCTGCCAGCCTGGCCGCGTCGCAGACCGTCTGGGTCGGCGTCGACAACCAGGGCCTGCGTGGTCTGCTGGGCAAGGATCAGAAAGCCCTGGCCGACAAGATCGACGCCGCCTACGCCGACTCGATCAAGCTGCTGGACGCCAACCAGCGCACCCTCGACGAACTGCTGCAGGACGATGCCGGCCGCCAGCAGCTCAACGCGATCTATGACAGCCTGAACGTGGTCCACCGCCTGCACGAAGGCGAACTGGCCAAGGCGCTGAACATCCAACTCGGCTTCAACGCCAACGACGGTGACTGATCATGCTGCGACGCCAGGCCCTGAAACTCGGTAGTGTTCTGCTCAGCGCCCTCACCCTGGGCGGCTGGACCCTGCTGCGGCAAAAGGAGCGGCCGCCGCTGTTGCTGTCCGCCCGCGATGACGCGGACGGCCAGCACTACGCGGTCGGCTATCGCCTGGACGGCACCCAGGTGTTCGCCACCCGGGTCGCCCAGCGTTGCCACGACATCATCAATCACCCCGAACGGCCCATCGCCCTGTTCGTCGCACGTCGCCCGGGTACCGAAAGCTACCTGATCGACCTGCGCGACGGCGCCTTGCTGCAGACCATCGCCTCGCAACCGAACCGGCATTTCTACGGTCACGCGGTGATCCACAAAGGCGGCGAGTGGCTGTATGCCACCGAGAACGACACCACCGATCCTGGACGTGGCGTGCTCGGCGTGTACCGCTTCGAAGGCGAGCGCCTGGTTCATACCGGGGAAATTTCCACCCACGGCGTCGGCCCGCATCAGGTGTCGTGGATGCCGGACGGGGAAACGCTGGTGGTGGCCAACGGCGGTATCCGTACCGAGGCCGAAAGCCGGGTCGAGATGAACCTGAACGCCATGGAGCCGAGCCTGGTGCTGATGCACCGCGATGGCAGCCTGATCAGCAAGGAAACCCTCGGCCAACAGATGAACAGCGTGCGTCACCTGGCCATCGGCAACGATGGCACCGTGGTCGCCTGCCAGCAGTTCATGGGGGATGCCCACGAGACCGCCGAACTGTTGGCGATCAAGCGTCCGGGCCAACCGTTCGCGGCCTTCCCGGTGCCGGAGCATCAGTTGCAATCCATGGCCCAGTACACCGCCAGCGTCGCCGTGCACAGCGAACTGCGCCTGGTGGCGATGACCGCGCCACGGGCCAACCGCCTGTTCATCTGGAACCTCGACGACGCCAGCGTGCGCCTGGACGCGCCGATGCCAGACTGCGCCGGCGTTGGCGCGGTGGCCGATGGTTTCGTGGTCACCTCCGGACAGGGTCGCTGCCGCCTGTACGATTGCCGCAAGGACGAGTTGGTAGGACAGCCGCTGCAACTGCCTTCAGGCCTGTGGGACAACCACTTGCATCTGGTCTGAAGCGTGGTCGCCGGGCGTAGGGCAAGCGAGTAGACTTCGCCAATACCGAATCCAAGGAACTGGAATATGCTGCGCCGTCGCATGCTGATCATGTTGGGCATCGTGCTGCTGATCGTGCTGATTCTGGGGGGCTACAAGGCCTTCGCCATCTATCAGCAGATCCAGGTGTTCTCCGCCCCCAAGCCGCCCGTCAGCGTGGCGGCGACCGAGGCGCGGGAACTCGCCTGGCAAAGCCGGTTACCCGCCGTGGGCAGCCTGAAGGCGCTGCAAGGTGTCGACCTGAGCCTGGAAACCGAAGGCACGGTGAAAACCCTGCTGTTCGAGTCCGGGCAACAGGTCAAGCGCGGCCAGCCGCTGCTCGAACTGGACAGCGAAGTGGAAAACGCCCTGCTCGGCACCGCCCAGGCCGACCTTGGCCTGGCCAAGGTGGATTACAACCGTGGCGGCCAACTGGTCGGCAGCCAGGCCATCTCCAAGGGTGAATACGACCGCCTGACCGCGCAGTACCTGCGCAACAAGGCCGTGGTCGATCAACTCAAGGCCTCGCTCAACAAAAAAAGCATCACCGCGCCCTTCAGCGGCACCATCGGCATCCGCAAGGTGGATGTTGGTCAATACCTGCCCAGCGGCACGGTGATCGCCACACTTCAGGACCTGAGCAGCCTCTACGTCGACTTCTCCGTGCCCGAGCAGGCCCTGCCGAAACTCAGCCTGCAACAGCAGGCGCTGATCAGCGTCGCCGCCTTCCCCGGCGAGACCTTCACCGCCGCCATCAGCGCCATCAACCCCAAGGTCGACGACGCCACCCGCAACGTGCAGATTCGCGCCACGCTGGCCAACCCCGACGGCAAACTGCTGCCCGGCATGTTCGCCAGTGTGCAGGTGCTGCTGCCCAACCCGCGCAATGAAGTGGTGGTGCCGCAAAGCGCGATCACCTACACCCTGTACGGCAACTCGGTGTATGTCGCGGTGCCGAAAAAAGCCGAGAACGGCGAGCCGGAGCACGATGCCGAAGGCAAGCCGGTGCTGATCGCCGAACGGCGCTTCGTCACCACCGGCGAGCACCGCGATGGCCTGGTGGTTATCAGCAAGGGGCTCAAGGTGGGCGAACAGGTTGTCACCGCCGGGCAGCTCAAGCTGACCCAGGGCGCGGCGATCGCCGTCAGCCCCGACAAGACCCAGAAAGCCGAATCGAACAGCCAGCCCGGCACCGACTGAACAAGGAGCCGTCATGGCTTTTACCGATCCGTTCATCCGCCGTCCGGTGCTGGCAACCGTGGTCAGCCTGCTGATCGTGTTGCTCGGTTTCCAGGCCTGGAGCAAGTTGCCCATCCGCCAGTACCCGCAGATGGAAAACGCCCTGATCACGGTGACCACCGCCTACCCCGGCGCCAACGCCGAAACCATCCAGGGCTACATCACCCAACCGATGCAACAGAGCCTGGCGAGCGCCGAGGGCATCGATTACATGACCTCGGTGAGCCGGCAGAATTTCTCGGTGATCTCGATCTACGCGCGCATCGGCTCGGACAGCGACCGCCTGTTCACCGAGTTGCTGGCCAAGGCCAACGAGGTCAAGAACAAGCTGCCGCAAGACGCCGAAGACCCGGTGCTGAGCAAGGAAGCGGCCGATGCCTCGGCGCTGATGTACATCAGCTTCTACAGCAGCGAACTGAGCAACCCGCAGATCACCGATTACCTGTCGCGGGTCATCCAGCCCAAGCTGGCCACCTTGCCGGGCATGGCCGAAGCGGAAATCCTCGGCAACCAGCTATTCGCCATGCGCCTGTGGATCGACCCGGTGCGCCTCGCCGGCTACGGGCTGAGCGCCAGCGACGTCACCGAGGCGGTGCGCCGCTACAACTTCCTGTCCGCCGCCGGTGAGGTGAAAGGCGAGTACGTGGTCACCAGTATCAACGCCAGCACCGAACTGAAGTCCGCCGAAGCCTTCGCCAACATCCCGCTCAAGACCAGCGGCGACAGCCGGGTGCTGCTCGGCGATGTGGCGCGGGTGGAGATGGGCGCGGAAAACTACGACACGGTCAGCTCTTTCGACGGCACGCCGTCGGTGTACATCGGCATCAAGGCCACCCCGGGCGCCAACCCGCTGGACGTCATCAAGGAAGTGCGCAAGCTGATGCCGGAGCTGGAAAGCCAGTTGCCGCCGAACCTCAAGGCCTCCATCGCCTACGACGCCACCCTGTTCATCCAGGCGTCCATCGATGAGGTGGTAAAAACCCTGATCGAGGCCGTGCTGATCGTCATCGTCGTAGTGTTCCTGTTCCTCGGCGCCTTCCGCTCCGTGCTGATCCCGGTCATCACCATCCCGCTGTCGATGATCGGTGTGCTGTTTTTCATGCAGTTGATGGGCTATTCGCTGAACCTGCTGACCTTGCTGGCCATGGTGCTGGCCATCGGCCTGGTGGTGGACGACGCCATCGTCGTGGTGGAAAACATCCACCGCCATATCGAAGAGGGCAAGACCCCATTCAACGCGGCGCTGGAAGGTGCGCGGGAAATCGCCATGCCGGTGGTCTCGATGACCATCACCCTGGCGGCGGTCTACGCTCCGATCGGCTTCCTTGAAGGGCTCACCGGCGCGCTGTTCAAGGAGTTCGCCCTGACCCTCGCCGGCGCGGTAGTCATCTCCGGCATCGTCGCCCTGACACTGTCACCGATGATGTGCGCCATGCTCTTGCGCCACGAAGAAAACCCGTCCGGCCTGTCTCACCGCCTGGACAAGCTCTTCGAACGGCTCAAGCAGCGTTACCAACGGCTGCTCCACGCCACCCTCGATACCCGCCCGGTGGTGCTGGTGTTCGGCGCCATCGTGCTGTGCCTGATTCCGGTGTTCCTCAAGTTCAGCACCTCGGAACTGGCGCCGAACGAGGACCAGGGCATCATTTTCATGATGGCCACCGCGCCGCAGCCGACCAACCTCGACTACCTGAACAGCTACACCGACGAGTTCACCCGGATCTTCAAAGAGTTCCCGGAGTACTACTCATCGTTCCAGATCAACGGATTCAATGGGGTTCAGTCGGGGATCGGCGGCTTCCTGCTCAAACCGTGGGACGACCGCAAGCGCTCGCAGATGGCGTTGCTGCCGGAAGTCCAGGCCAAACTCAATGGCATCGCCGGCCTGCAGATCTTCGGCTTCAACCTGCCATCGCTGCCGGGCACCGGCGAGGGCCTGCCTTTCGCCTTCGTGATCAACACGCCGAACGACTATGAATCGCTGCTGGACGTGGCCCAGCGGATCAAGGAGCGGGCCGAGGCTTCAGGCAAGTTCGCCTTCCTCGATATCGACCTGGCTTTCGACAAGCCGGAAGTGGTGGTCGATATCGACCGCGCCAAGGCGGCGCAGATGGGCGTGTCCATGGATGTGCTGGGCAGCACCCTCGCGACGCTGCTGGGCGAAGCGGAAATCAACCGTTTCACCATCGACGGACGCAGCTACAAGGTGATCGCCCAGGTCGAACGGGCCTACCGCGACAACCCGGACTGGCTGAACAACTACTACGTGAAGAACCAGGCAGGGCAGATGCTGCCGCTGTCGACCCTGATCACCGTCAGCGACCGTGCGCGACCGCGCCAGCTCAATCAGTTCCAGCAACTCAACTCGGCGATCATCCAGGGCTTCCCGATCGTCAGCATGGGCGAAGCGCTGGACACCGTGCGCACCATCGCCCAGGAAGAAGCCCCGGCGGGCTTCGCCTTCGACTACAGCGGCGCGGCGCGCCAGTTCGTGCAGGAAGGCAGCGCGTTGTGGGTGACCTTCGGCCTGGCGCTGGCGATCATCTTCCTGGTGCTGGCGGCGCAGTTCGAGAGTTTCCGCGATCCACTGGTGATTCTGGTGACCGTGCCGATGTCGATTTGCGGGGCGCTGATTCCGCTGTTCCTGGGGCTGTCGAGCCTGAACATCTACACCCAGGTTGGGCTGGTAACCCTGATCGGCCTGATCAGCAAGCACGGCATCCTGATCGTCGAGTTCGCCAACCAGCTACGCGAACAGAAAGGCCTGACAGCCCGTGAAGCGATCGAGGAAGCGGCGGCAATTCGTTTGCGGCCGGTATTGATGACCACGGCGGCGATGGTCTTCGGCATGGTCCCGCTGATCTTCGCCAGCGGCGCCGGGGCGGTCAGCCGGTTCGATATCGGTACGGTGATTGCGACGGGGATGTCGGTGGGGACGCTGTTTACCCTGTTCGTGCTGCCTTGCGTCTACACCCTGCTGGCGCGTAAGGATGAACCGCGTACCGTCGAGCAAACCGCCTGAAATGATTTGGGGCTGTCATGCCCTTCGCGAGCAAGCTCGCTCCTTGTAGGAGCGAGCTTGCTCGCGAAGGGCGTCGCAGCCCCAAATACACCCAGGATCAGCCCTGAGCGCGCAGCCCTTGGCTCATGCCAAACAGAAACAGCAGCAGATCATGGTCGGGCTGGGCCTGGACCTGCGGTTTCGCCACCCGCGGCAATGGGCAACGCTCCGAAACATCGGAGGCGCTGATCACACCCGGGCGAGGCTGCTCCCATGCCGCCACCGCAACGGTCGCGGTAGCCAGGGCAGCCAGGAGAAACAAACTTCGAGCTATTTCTAGTTTCATCACTCTAAACCTTTGACAGCGCTGCCAAACGCCATTCGGTAAAAGTAGAGCAGCTTTTGCCAGTCGGCATCATTCCACGACGAATGGCGGCGCAGTTGGCGAAGGTCATTGGCAGCGGCCTTGTGCCGGCTGAGACGCCGACGGCATTTTTCCAGGTCCAACAGTGCGATCTCGGCGCGGGCATCGGTGCCCTCACCCACGACCTTGACGAAGACATGCTTGGCATACAGGCAACCGTGCTGCCAATGCCCCAGGTGCATCCGCGCCAGGTTACGTGCCAGGTCTTCCAGCACGCGGTCGTGCAGGACCTCGCCATAGCGCTCACGGCCACCCGCGGCATACCAGTTATCAATCTCCTCGAAACCGTCCAGCGCCTCGCTGACCAGCAGCGCACGCCATTGGTGATCGGCATCGCGCTCGACACCGCAATAGACGATGTTCGGTACACGCACGCCCAGTTGCTCGAAACTGTGCAGCGCTTCGTACTCGCGCAACACCGTAGGGCGGCCAAAAGGATGCAACAGACTGCGGTAGATATGACCAATCTGGCGCTTGGCATACAGCATGTGCCCGCGGTCATCACGCAAGCGCTGCACACCACTCTCGCCGCCACGGCGCTGGTTGGGCTCTTCCACCCACTCGCCCTGCTGCTTCCAGAAATAGTCGAACCGGTCAGTGCCGGAGGTCCGGCCCGCGTCTGTCACATCCATTTTTTTCAACCCTTGCGCAATACATAGACTCGCCACATGGCGTAGAACGGCAAAAAGTCCATTCGTTCCTGAATCCGGAAGCCGGCAGCCTTGAACTCCTCCTCGACCGTAGCAGCCGGTAACACAAAGCGATTCTGGTAACTTCCAGTCTCACCTGTGGCCCCACGACGGGCTTCGAGTTTTTTCCGGCGCCATGCCTTGATATTGCCGTCCACCCATAGCGAAACAATCACGCTATCACGGCTAACTCTTTGAAATTCCTTGAGAATTGTCATCCTGTGAGCGGCTTCACCAATGTGGTGGAACAGCCGCATGCAGAAAATGCTGTCTACCGCGTTGTCGGGCAGATCGATTGCGAAAGCTGAGGTCTGCAAGGGCCGTACCCGTTTAACCACTTCAGCCGGTTGCGAGCGACACGCGGTCTCCAGCATGGCCGCGGAATTGTCGGCCCCGATGATCACGCGGTTGGCCTTTTCCGCCAGCAGCGGCCAGAAGCGGCCGGCACCAGAAGGCAGGTCCAGCACCAGTCCCGGCTCTCCCGCCAGCATCAGGGCGCGTCGGGCCAGTTGCTCATCACGCTGGTGCGACAAGCGACGGGCAAAGCTGGCCTGGTGCTTCTCGTAGTATTGCTGGGCGTGGCTCTGATCGTACTTTTCGGAAAAATCGAGCTTGATAGGACTGGACATGGCACATCTCCTGACTGCAATGAGCGCCACGTTACGCGGGACAACGTTGCCGTCAGGTCATGTGCGTGTGAAAAAAATGTCACGCAAATTCTCAAGCTTTACAAAGTATTACCTGGATCCAAAACGTACTCAGGCGTCAGGAGTCACTCCTCTGTCGCCCAGGTTCACGTGGAAACGGCAGCCGTGCGGCTGGGTTGCGCTGAGGCTGACCACCCAGCCCTGATCGTCACAAATACGCTGAACCAGTGACAAACCCAAACCAAGACCATCGCCACGTTTCTCGCCGCCGCGCACGAACGGCTGGAACATCGCCTCGCGCTGCTCCTCGGGAATCCCCACGCCACTGTCCTCGACCATGAAGCTGTCCACGTCCAGTGTCAGGCGGATAAAACCTGAGTCGGTGTAATGCGCAGCATTGCGCAGCAGGTTGCCCATCACCGATTGCAGGAACGTCGCGTTGTAGAGCTGCGGCGAGACCGCATTGACCACAAGGCTCAGCGAGAGGCCCTTCTGCTCGATGGTGTCGCGCCACACGCCAATCAGTTCATCGCCGACTTCCTTGAGGGTCGTCCGCGACGCGACAGCGCCTTCATCGCGCTGGGCGCGGGCGAGCATCAGGAAGGTCTTGACCAGTTCCTGCATCTCTTCGGTGGCGCGGGCAATCCGCTCTACCTGGGAGCGAGCACGGTCATTGAGGCCGGGGTATTCCATCAGCAGTTCGCAGGAGCTGGCCAGGACCATCAGCGGTGTGCGCAGCTCATGGCTGACGTCGCTGGTAAACAGCCGCTCGCGGGTCAGCGCATCGCGCAAGCGACCCAGCGTGGCATCGAAGGCCACGGCCAACTGCCCCACTTCGTCGGCGGCATAATCCGGTGCCAAGGGCGGCGCCAGGCCGAGCAGCTGGTCGCGATGACGAACCTGCCGCGCCAGACGAATAACCGGCGCCATCACCCGCCGCGCCAGCACCCAACCGAGGAACACCGCCAGCGCCAGGCTGAGGACAAACCCCACTACCACCACGGCGAACAGCACCCGCTCGCGTTCTTCGAAATCGCTCTGGTCCTGCAACAGCACATAGCGCCGGCCATCCACCACCTCAACCATGGCGTGGTACGACAGGTGCTCACGGAACACTTCGTGGAAACCGGGATTCAGGTGCTTCAGGTCCGACGGCAGGGCGAAGTCATCACGTCCGCCACTGTAATAGAACAGCTGGTCGGGCCGCGGCCGGTGGCTCCATTCACTGACGCTGTCCATCAGCAGCAAGCGCTGCAAGTCGCCACCCAGCACGGTGGAGATCAAGCGCTCTTCCACCAGGTGCACCGTCGCGACGATACCGAACGCGAACGCCCCCGCCACCAGCGCGCTCATCAGCGCGAAGGCGATAATGATCCGCTGGGCAAGGCTTTGCTTAAACTCCATCACGGCCCTCGGCCAGCCGGTAGCCGACGCCGTGGACGGTGTGCAGCAGCGGTTTTTCGAACGGTTTGTCGATGACCTGGCGCAATTGGTGGACGTGGCTGCGCAGGCTGTCACTGTCCGGGCAATCATCGCCCCACAGGGCCTCTTCCAGCACCTCGCGACGCAGCACGTGCGGGCTCTTCTGCATCAGCACCGCCAGCAACTTCAGGCCCACCGGATTGAGTTTGAGCAGGCGGCCCTGGCGGGTAACCTCGAGGGTGTCGAGGTCATAGCTCAGCTCGCCCACCTGCAGACTGCGCCGTCCGCCGCCCTGGGCACGGCGCAGCACCGCTTCGATGCGCGCGGCCAGCTCGGAAAGGGCGAAAGGCTTGAGCAGGTAATCGTCGGCGCCGGAACGGAAGCCTTGCAGGCGATCGTCGAGCTGGTCGCGGGCGGTGAGCATGATCACCGGCGTGTCGCGGCGGGCATCCTCGCGCAGGCGTTTGCACAAGGTGTAGCCGTCGATGCCGGGGAGCATGATGTCCAGCACGATCAGGTCGTAGTGTTCGGTCGCGGCAAGGTGCAGGCCCGACAGTCCATCCTGTGCGCAATCGACCGTATAGCCCTTGAGGCCCAGGTAGTCGGCCAGGTTGGCCAGGATATCGCGGTTATCTTCAACCAGTAGTATGCGCATGGCGTCCTCTCGTTTCTGTTGCTGTGGCCGTCTGGCTGGCGCAGCTTACGGTCATAGTAGACAAGCCGCTAGGCCAACCGGGCGATATTGTCACCTGACGTTTTTTTCACGGTGGATTCACAAACAAGGCATGCGCCGGGATGGAGAATCGCCGGTCGTCTTCCCTCATCGCCTGGACTCGTTATGCCCGCACAACCCGATTTCGTTCCCTCGCGCCCACTCAATCCCTGGCTGGCCCTGGGCATTCCACTGCTGGTGGCGGTGGTGCTCGTCCTGCTCGAACTGACCGATCTCGACATGATGTTGGCCCGGATGGCGTTCGATCCAGCCGCTGGCCAGTTCATTGGCAGGCACAGCTACTTTTTAGAAGACATCCTGCATGACCGCGCCAAACAGCTCGTCATCCTTTTCGGCGTGCTGGCGATCGGTGGGTTTGCCGCCAGTTTTGCGCTTGAACGGCTAAAACCGGTGCGCCGGGAATTGGGCTGCCTGGTGCTGGCCATGGGTCTCTCGACGGCCTTCGTCACCCCGCTCAAAGCGGTGACCGCCGTGCAGTGCCCGTGGAGCCTGAGCCAGTTCGGCGGTAATGAAACCTACAGCAAGTTGCTTGAAGCACGGCCTGATACCGATAAACCTGGGCGTTGCTGGCCCGGCGGTCACGCGGCCACCGGTTTTACCCTGTTCGCGCTGTTCTTCGTCCTGCGTGATCGTCGACCGCGCCTCGCGAAAGTGGCGCTGGGCGTGGCCTTTGGCCTTGGCACACTGTTCTCCATCGGACGCATGCTGCAAGGGGCGCACTTCTTTTCGCACAACGTCTGGACTGCAGTGTTCTGCTGGCTGATCGCGCTAGGTTGTTACTACCTGGTGCTTTACCGTCGGCAAGTACCGGTCCGAACACACGATGTCGTGATACCGGCCAACTGAGTTATTACGACAGGTAAAAGCGCCGCGAACCCTGTGGGAGCCGGCTTGCCGGCGATAGCGCCCTCCTTTCGAAGATGCGCCAGTCCAGGTGCCGCCCGTAACTTCGCGACGTCAGGAGAAAGAACCAAAAAAAAGCCCCGCACTAGGCGGGGCTCTTTTGGGTGCAGCGGGTGAGGCTGGCTTACATCATGCCGCCCATGCCACCCATGCCGCCCATACCACCCATGTCAGGCATGCCGCCACCAGCACCAGCTTCAACTGGAGCGTCAGCGATCATGGCTTCGGTGGTGATCATCAGGCCGCCGATCGAAGCTGCGGCTTGCAGCGCCGAGCGAGTGACCTTGGCTGGGTCAAGGATGCCCATCTCGATCATGTCGCCGTATTCGCCGGTAGCAGCGTTGTAACCAAAGTTACCCGAACCCTGCTTGACCTTGTCGGCCACAACGCTTGGCTCGTCGCCGGCGTTGGCAGTGATCTGACGCAGCGGCGCTTCAACAGCGCGACGCAGCAGAGCGATACCGACGTTCTGGTCTTCGTTGTCGCCCTTGAGGTCGACAATGGCGGACAGAGCACGTACCAGGGCAACACCGCCGCCAGGTACCACGCCTTCTTCAACGGCTGCACGGGTAGCGTGCAGGGCGTCTTCAACGCGGGCTTTCTTCTCTTTCATTTCAACTTCGGTGCCGGCACCGACCTTGATCACGGCAACACCGCCAGCCAGTTTGGCCAGACGCTCTTGCAGCTTCTCACGGTCGTAGTCCGAAGAAGTCTCTTCGATCTGGGCGCGGATCTGCTTGACACGAGCCTGGATGTCGTCTTCAACGCCAGCACCGTCGATGATGGTGGTGTTTTCTTTCGACAGGGTGACGCGCTTGGCGTTGCCCAGGTGTTCCAGGGTAGCGGATTCCAGGCTCAGGCCGATTTCTTCGGAGATCACGGTGCCGCCGGTCAGGACAGCGATGTCCTGCAGCATGGCCTTGCGGCGGTCGCCGAAGCCAGGTGCCTTGACGGCAGCAACCTTGACGATGCCGCGCATGTTGTTGACTACCAGGGTAGCCAGCGCTTCGCCTTCGACGTCTTCAGCCACGATCAGCAGCGGACGGCCGGCTTTGGCAACGGATTCCAGAACGGGCAGCAGTTCGCGGATGTTGGAGACTTTTTTGTCCACCAGCAGCAGCAGCGGGCCTTCCAGCTCGGCAACCATGGTGTCCGGCTTGTTGATGAAGTACGGGGACAGGTAGCCACGGTCGAACTGCATGCCTTCGACGACGGACAGTTCGTTTTCCAGGCCCGAGCCTTCTTCAACGGTGATCACGCCTTCTTTACCGACCTTTTCCATGGCTTCGGCGATGATGTCACCGATGGAGTTGTCGGAGTTGGCGGAGATGGTGCCTACCTGGGCGATGGCCTTGGAATCGGCGCATGGCTTGGCCAGGTTTTTCAGCTCGGCGACGACAGCGGCGGTGGCCTTGTCGATACCGCGCTTCAGGTCCATCGGGTTCATGCCGGCAGCGACGGCTTTCAGGCCTTCGTTGACGATGGCTTGAGCCAGAACGGTAGCAGTGGTGGTGCCGTCACCGGCAGCATCGTTGGCCTTGGAAGCAACTTCCTTGACCAGCTGGGCGCCCATGTTCTCGAAGGCGTCTTTCAGCTCGATTTCCTTGGCGACGGAAACGCCGTCCTTGGTGATGGTCGGAGCGCCGAAGCTCTTGGCCAGAACCACGTTACGGCCTTTCGGGCCCAGGGTCGCTTTTACTGCGTCAGCCAGAACGTTGACACCAACCAGCATTTTCTTGCGGGCGGAATCGCCGAATTTTACTTCTTTAGCAGCCATGATCGTTTAATCCTTGAATACTTGGGAGTAACGGAAAACCAGCGGAATCAAGCTTCGATAACAGCGAGGATTTCGTTCTCGCTCATTACCAGCAGGTCTTCGCCGTCAACTTTCACAGTGTTGCTGCCCGAGTAAGGGCCGAAAACCACTTTGTCACCCACTTTCACGGCCAGCGCACGCACTTCACCGTTGTCCAGGATGCGACCGGTGCCGACGGCGACGATTTCGCCGCGGTTTGGCTTTTCAGCAGCCGAGCCTGGCAGAACGATACCGCCAGCGGTTTTCGATTCTTCTTCGCTGCGGCGGATAACGACGCGGTCATGCAGAGGACGAAGCTTCATTGTCGATCTCTCCTGATAGTGGTTTTCATCGGCCGGTATCAATACCGGCGGGTTGATGCTTCCGGCGTTGCCGGTCGTGACTCGCGGGGCGGGTCACGGTTGTCTTTGTCTGGTGCGGATGCCCAGAAACCTTGCGGTGACCCATACATAAGGTCGGCCAAGGCGATTACAAGGCTCACAAAGGAATTTTTTTGCTATGAGCCGGACGGAATGAAAAACGGCCCACTCGGGGCCGTTTCTTTTGCGCGCAGGCGTGAATCACTTGTCGCGGTGTTCGTATTCACCTTCGATCACGTTCGGCTCGCGCGGCACACGGCCTTGTGGACCGGGCCGGGCACCCTCGAACGGATCGTCGGCGAACGCCCGCTGGCGCATCGCCTGGGCTTCTGCACGGCTGCGCAGTTTGCTGACGAACAAGCGACGAACGAACGGCAGCATCAGGAGCAGGCCGACCACATCGGAGATGAACCCCGGGATCAACAGCAGGCCGCCGGCCAAAGCCAGCATCAGGCCATGAAACATGTCTTCGGCGGGCAACTCGCCGCGCTGCAGGCTTTCACGCGCACGCAACGCCGTGGCCAGCCCGGCCACGCGCACCACCAGCACACCCAGCGCAGAACCTGCGAAGATCAGCAGCAGCGCCGGGAAGAAGCCGATGGAGCTGCTCACCTTGAAAAAGACGTACAGCTCAAGGATCGGGAAAATCAGGAAAAGCAGTAGAAAAGCACGCATCGAGGGTTCCTCTGCGGAAGACATCCTTCCAATAAGACCTCAAATGGTAACTTCAGCTCGAAATTTCAAGCCTCGGCCTGCTGCACCTGTGGCCACTGCTCGGCGTGAGCCAGTGAAACCAAGGCTTCGCGCACTTGTGTCGGATTGTTGCAAGGCTCGGCAAAGGCCAGCCAGTGAAGGCCCTGACCGATGCGCAGGTGCATGCCCTCGCTGTCGATACCGGCCAACTGCGCAGGCACGGTGTCCGGCAAACCGCTCAGGGCAACGTAGTGGGCGATGGCGTTAGTGTGGTCGCTGTTCATGTGTTCGACCATGCTCAGTTCCGCCTTGCCGGCGAACGGATTGGCGAGCGTGACCTGATCGATCCAGTGAATGGCGCCGAAACCGCCGATATAGCGATGGCGCACCGGCTGCAGCACCCAGAAATCGAAATCGTGGGCACTGTGGTAATTACGGGATTCGGGGAAGTAGCGGTAATAGCGCTCGGCTGCGGCCTCGATGGCCTCCGGCTGTTCCAGCTTGTGCGCCTCGGCCAGCACGGTCAGGCGGCCTACCGCCTGCACGTCTTCAGCGCCGCGCTCACCCACCAGCAGCGAACACTTGGGATCTTTCTGCAGGTTGTGAGTGTGCTGGGCGATCCGGCTGATAAGGATCAGCGGATTGCCGTCAGCGTCCAGGCAATACGGGACCACGGAGCCGAAAGGAAAGCCGGGCATCGACTTGGAATGGGTCGAGAGCACCCCACGGTACTCTTTGAGCAGCAGTTCTCGGGCTTGCCTTGCAGCGTTGGCGCTCACGTCTGGACTCCTGGGTAAAACGGGCCGCCCGGCACGGGCGGTGATGGCGACAAGCTAATCATTATCACCGCGCAATGCCAAGGGGCCAGCTTGGTCGGGTTTACCAGGTCACGCCGAAGCCTGCGGTGTAGCGGGTCTTGTCCAGGTCGCTGTCATTGGTGCCGCTGATGATGTCTTTCTCGGCCTTGAGATTGAGCGATGCCCACTCGGTGACCTTGTAGCGCAGGCCCACTTCGGCATCCAGGCTGTAGTCGGCGACGCTGCCCAGCGGCTTGCCCACTTCGCCGTTGGTGAACACCTCGATGGTCTTGCCGATCAGGTAGCGGTTGTAATCCCACTTCACGCCCACGGAATAGAAGTTGTCCTTGCCGCCGTCGGAGTATTCGTAATCGGTGCGGTTGAGCAGCGAGCCGAGCGAGAAGGCGCCCAGTTCGTCATCCCAGAACTGGTAACCCGGACCAGTACCCACGGTGCGCTGGCGGGAGAGGTCTTCGATATGGTCGCGCTTGTAGTTGAGGCGGCCTTGCCAGAACCACTTGTCGGTGATGAAGCGGTCGAGTGCGTACTCGGCGCTCCAGTTGTTGGTGGTGGTGACGTCGTCCTTGCTGTCGCGGTTGTATTCGCCTTCGGCATTGTGCCGCCAGCGGCCGTGACGCGCGGTGGTCTTGAAGTCGACGTCGTAGTCGTCGGTGTTGGACTCGGCGCGTTTGTAATCCAGCGCCAGGTCGACATTGCCCTTCCAGACCAGGTCTTCGACCATCGGTTTGGGCTTCATGATCTGCTGGATGCTGGCCAGTTCCACGGTCTTCGGCGCCTCGCCGTTGGCCAGGATCACCTTGCCCGCATCGGCTGCTTGCAGCGACTTGGCGCGCTCACCGTTGTACTCGTCCTGCTTGACCAGCAGTTCCTGGTCACTTTCCAGGGTCTTGACCTGCTTCCAGTCCAGCGGGATCGAGCCACCATAAGGTGTTTCCAGCAACAGCTTGCCGCCGTCGAACACCTTGATCTTGCCGCTCAGGCGGTCACCGTTCTTCATCCAGACGGTATCGGCTACAGCCGGTGCGCAAACGCCGACCAATGCAAGGCACAACAAGGTTCTAGAATACATAGGCAATACGGACATTAAGGTTCGCTGAAAAAGTGGGGCATTATCCAGATGCTCAGCCCCCGAGCAAGGACAGACCCGACCAATGCCAATGAGTTCAATTCCCATGTGTTGTCGCCACCCCCACATCACGCGGGGTCGAAGCCGATGAAAGCCGCAGCCGACGTAACCCAGCAGCGCGCCGAAGACCGACGGACGGCGCTCTATATGGTGTTGGGCCAGGTACCAGAGGGCAAAGTCGTCAGTTATGGCGAGCTGGCTGATCTGGCGGGTCTGGGCCGCGCTGCACGTTGGGTCGGACGCACCCTGAGCCAGTTGCCCCCCGACACCCGCCTGCCCTGGCATCGGGTGCTGGGCGCCGGTGGTCGCTTGAGCCTGGCCCAGGGCACCCCCTCCGGGGATGAACAACGGGCGCGATTGCGCGCCGAAGGTGTCAGCCTGCGCAATAATCGCGTCGATATGTCGCGCCATGGCTGGCGTCCGATGGATCACAACAGTTAGAGTGCGCGCTTTGTGTTCGTAATCTTGAGGCAGATGTTGGCCCATGCCCCGTAAAACCTGGCGCGCTGCGCTTGCTGCCTATGCCAGCCCGTCGACCGTGGTGCTCCTGCTGCTCGGCTTCGCCGCCGGCCTGCCTTATATGCTGGTGTTCTCGACGCTGTCGGTCTGGTTACGCGAAGCCGGAGTCGCTCGCGAAACCATTGGCTACGCCAGCCTGATCGGCCTGGCCTACGCATTCAAATGGGTGTGGTCCCCGCTGCTCGACCAATGGCGCCTGCCATTGCTCGGCAAGCTGGGTCGACGCCGCTCCTGGCTGGTCCTGTCGCAGATACTGGTGGTGGTCGGCCTTGTCGGCATGGGCTTCTGCGATCCGCAAAAACACCTGTCCTGGTTGATCGCCCTCGCGGTGCTGGTGGCGTTCGCCTCGGCCACCCAGGACATAGCCGTCGACGCCTACCGCCTGGAAATCGCCGACGACCAGCGCCAGGCTGCCCTCGCCGCCAGCTACATGGCCGGCTACCGGGTCGCCGCCCTGCTCGCCACCGCCGGCGCGCTGTTCTTCGCCGAGTGGTTTGGCTCCACCGGCTTCAGCTACATGCACAAGGCCTGGACTGGCACCTACGTGCTGTTCGGCGTGATGATGCTGCCAGCGTTGCTCACCTCGCTGTTGATGCGTGAACCCCCGGTATCGCTGCGCACCCAGTTGCAGGCGGCCCGCTACGGCTTCAGCCATCAATTGATTTCGGTCTTCGTGCTGATCGTGCTGCTGGTGTCCGTGCCGGCCATGTTCACCCAGCTCTACAACACCGACTTCGCCAGCGTGCTGTTCGAAGGCGTCAGCCTGCTCGACCTGCTGCTGGAAGACCGCGCCTTCCTGCGCGCCATCCTCTACATCACCCTGACCTGCCTATGCCTCTCGGCCATGGGCCGCCGCGGCCTGGCGCCAGTGCTGACCCCGGTCAACGACTTCATCCAGCGCTATCGCTGGCAGGCCCTGCTGCTGCTCGGGCTGATCGCGACCTACCGGATGTCCGACACGGTGATGGGCGTGATGGCCAACGTGTTCTACATCGACCAGGGCTTCACCAAGGACCAGATCGCCAGCGTCAGCAAGATCTTCGGTTTGATCATGACCCTGGTCGGCGCCGGTTTCGGCGGGCTGCTGATCGTGCGCTTCGGCATCCTGCCGATCCTGTTCATCGGCGGCGCGGCCTCGGCGGCGACCAACATCCTGTTCCTGATGCTGGCCGACATGGGCCCCAACCTGCAGATGCTGGTGGTGACCATTTCCCTCGACAACTTCAGCTCGGGCCTGGCCACGTCGGCGTTCGTCGCCTACCTGTCGAGCCTGACCAACCTGAAGTTCTCCGCCACCCAATACGCACTGCTCAGCTCCATCATGCTGCTGCTGCCGCGTCTGATCGGTGGCTACTCAGGCGTGATGGTGGAGAAGTACGGCTATCACGACTTCTTCCTGATTACCGCGCTGCTGGGCGTACCGACGCTGATCCTGATCGCCCTGCACTGGCATCAGGAGCTGCGCCGCGGCAAGCAGGAGCCGGAGCAACCCGGCAATGGTCAGGTCGGCGAGCAGCAGCAGCCCTGAATCAGGGCTGCACCGCCAGCGTCCCGCGTCCTTCCCTCAGCACCACCCACAATGGCCACAGCGCCAGCACCCCTGACAGCCCCGCTGCCAGGGCGAATGCCAGCAGTCCGGCACCGGCCCCGAGCATCGCCATCAGCGCCCCGCCGAAACCGAGCAGGGCGATGGTGATCATCCCCAGCATGGCCGACACCAGTCCCTTGCTCTGTTCGCTGCTGAACAGGGTCATGCGGTACAGCACCGCATTGGCCACGCCCAGCCCCAACGCGTAGACGGACAGCCCGACCACCAGGCTCGGCACGCTCGGATAAATCCAGGTCGCCAGCACCGCCGCCAGCAGCCCCGCCAGGAACGGCCACAGCGCGCCGCGCACCAGGGTGGTCAGCGGATAGCGATCGGCGATCCGGTTGATGATCAGGTTGCCGAGGATCAGCCCGCCGAACACCGGCAGTTGCCACAGCGCGTACTGCATTGTGCTGAGGCCCTCGTCGTGGATCAGCAACACCGGCGACAAGCCGATCCAGCCAATCAGCGGCAGGCCGATCAGGCCCAGCGCCGCGCTGCCGGCGACGAAGCGTCGGTTACCGAGCAACTGGCCATAGCCGGCCAGGAGCGGCAACAGGTGAATGGGCTGGAACTCCAGGCGGGTGCCGTCGCGGCGCTCCACCCCCAGGGTTTCCGGCATGAAGCGGTACAGGGCGAACCAGGCCAGTACGGCAGCGCCGCCAAACAGCACGAACAGCCAGCGCCAGGACACCCACTCCAGCATCAGCGTGCCCACCAACGGCCCCAGCAACGGCGACAACAGGGCGATGTTCGCCAGCAACGCCATCATCCGTACCGCGTCGGCTTCGCTGAACGCTTCGTTCAAGGCCGGATAGCTGACGGTGACCACGAAGCCCAGGCCAATGCCCTGCAACAGGCGCAGCAGGTTGAACACTTCGATACCGTCGACCCAGAAGGTCGCCAGGCACGCGAGGCAGAAGAACGCGCAACCGCCCAACAGCAACGGACGTCGGCCATAGCGGTCGGCCAGCGGGCCGATCAGCCATTGCAACAGCACGCCGCCGAGCAGGTACAGGTTCAGCGCATGGGGGATGAATTCGGGACTGGCCTGCAGGTCTGTCACCACCTGCGGCATGGCCGGCATCACCACGTCACTGGCGAGGTAGGTGAGGAGTTCGAACAGCGCCAGGGTCATGGCGAAGCAGAAGGCCCTGAACGGGGTGATCTTGAGAAGCGGTGTCATGATTCGGCCAGCATTGGATATCAGACCGGCCTGTATGCCAGAAAAGCCCGGACGCCGGTAGCGAGAAGAGGTGAATAAGTGTAATGCCCGGCCACAAACGACATCGCCGGCACATGCCCCGGAGAGGCCTGTGCCGGCGATGGCTGCAACGGCTGCGTTTACTGAGCGGCGGTTTCCTGAACCACGCGGATCACGCGCTGCGGAAAGGGAATGTCGATACCCTCGCTTTTCAGACGATCACGCGCACGCTCGTTGAGCATGAACATCACGTCCCAGTAATCACCGGTGTTGACCCAGACGCGCAGGGAAACGGTGATGGCGCTGTCGCCCAGGGTCGCGACCACCGCTTGCGGCGCCGGATCCGCGTGCACCCGCGGGTCATTCTTGGCCAGGTCGAGCAGGACGTTGCGGGCCTTCTGCAGGTCCGCTTCGTAGTCGACGCCGACATCGAACACCACCTTGCGGGTCGGCTGGCGGTTGTAGTTGGTGATGATGCCGTTGGACAGGTTGCCGTTGGGCACGATCACCGTCTTGTTGTCGCCCGTACGCAGCACGGTGTGGAAGATCTGGATGCTGTCGACGGTACCGCTGACACCCTGCGCCTCGATCCAGTCGCCCAGGCGGAACGGACGGAACAGCAGAATCAGCACACCGCCTGCGAAGTTCGCCAGGCTGCCTTGCAGGGCCAGGCCGATAGCCAGACCCGCGGCACCGATGGCTGCCACGAAGGACGTGGTCTCCACGCCGATCATCGAGGCGACGCTGATGAACAGCAGCACCTTGAGGATGATATTGGCCAAGGTGCTGATGAAGCCTTGCAGGGCAGGATCGCCGTTACGCAACGCGACCAGACGGCCCAGCTTGGCGGTGAGCTTGTTGACCAGCCACCAGCCCACTGCAAGCGTGATCAGCGCCAGCAGCACGCGGCTGCCGTATTCCATGATCAACGGAATCCAGGCCTGCGAAGTCCTGACCAGTTGATCGACCTCAGCATTCAAATCCATTCTGTTCTCCTAGCCGTGCGGCAAAAATCTGAAAATATCGCGCCGCAAACGTTTCAGCGCTACAGGAACCTCGGACGCCATCAAAACGCCAAGGTTCCCGCCAGGCGGGCTGTCAGTCGCGGAAATTGTTGAACTGCAGCGGCATGCCGAACTCTTTGGCACGCAGGGCCGCGATGGCTTCCTGCAGGTCGTCGCGCTTCTTGCCGGTCACGCGGATCTGCTCGCCCTGGATGGCGGCCTGGACCTTGAGCTTGGCGTCCTTGATATGCGCAACGATCTTCTTCGCCAGTTCTTTATCGATGCCCTCTTTGAACACCGCGTCCTGCTTGGTCACCTTGCCCGATGCATAGGCGTCTTTGATTTCCAGGCATTGCACGTCGATCTTGCGCTTGACCAGGGCCATGCGCAGGATTTCGACCATCGCCTCGAGCTGGAAATCTGCTTCGGCGGTCAGGGTGACGGTCTGGTCCTTTTCCTTGAACTCGAAGCTGCCCTTGCCCTTGAGGTCGTAGCGGCGATCCAGTTCCTTGACGGCGTTTTCCACGGCGTTGGTGACTTCGTGCTTGTCCAGTTCCGATACCACGTCGAACGACGGCATATCTTTCTCCAAAAAATAAAGGCGCGCTGGCGCCCCTGTGAGGGGAGCGCGATGGAGCGCACCGGGTTTGACGGTTAAAATGCGGGCTCATTATAAACGCTTGGGAAACGCTGATGAGCAGCACCTGGCATATTCTCGGCGCCGGCAGCCTCGGCAGCCTCTGGGCCTGCCGCCTGGCGCGGGCGGGCAAACCGGTCCGGCTGATTCTGCGCGACGCACAACGGCTGCACGCCTACGAGGCGACAGGCGGCCTGACGCTGGTCGAGCAAGGACAACCGCGGACCTTCCCCATCCCAGCGGAAATCACCACCGCCCCCGGGCCGATCAGCCGGCTGCTGGTGGCCTGCAAGGCCTACGACGCGGAAAAGGCCGTCGCCAGCATCGCCCATCGTCTGACGGCGGATGCCGAAATCATCCTGCTGCAAAACGGCCTGGGCAGCCAGGACGAAGTCGCCGCCCGCGTGCCGCTGGCCCGCTGCATCTTTGCATCCAGCACCGAAGGCGCCTTTCGCGAGCACGACTGGCAGGTGAATTTTGCCGGGCATGGCTTCAACTGGTTGGGCGATCCGGCCAACCCGCCGCCGCCAGACTGGCTTGATGACCTGAGCGACGCTGGCATCCCCCATCAGTGGACGCCCGATATCCTCACCCGCCTGTGGCGCAAGCTGGCGCTCAATTGCGCGATCAACCCACTTACCGTGCTCCACGATTGCCGCAACGGTGGCCTGACCGACCACCACTGCGAGGTCGCGACGCTGTGCGCGGAGCTGGCCGAGCTGTTGCAGGTCTGCGGTCAGCCGCAGGCTGCCGAAAATCTGGCCACGGAAGTCGAACGGGTCATCCAGGCCACCGCCGCCAACTACTCTTCGATGTACCAGGACGTTCGAAACCGGCGCCGCACCGAGATCCACTACCTGCTCGGCCACGCCTGCCGCACCGCCACCCGCCACGGACACACCCTGGCGCACCTGGAACGGCTCTACCGGCGCCTGGTCGAACACCTGAACAACCACGGATTGCCCAGCGACTGAGGGCAGCGTTACCCTGCCCTTCCCACCACAGGACCACGCCTTCCCCATGCCCTTGCGCGAACGCCTGGAAAACCTGCCGGTCGGCCAGAAACTGCTGGCCGCCCTGCTGGTGCTGCTGATCACCATCCTGCTGGTGGCCAACCTTACCTTTATCAGCGCCGCCTACTGGATATCCCAGGAAGCCATGGCGCCACAGGCCCTGCAAACGATCGGCCGACTGGTCTCCACTCCGCAGATCGCCCAACAGGCCACCGACTCTCCCGAAGCCGCCAACAAACTGCTGCAGGAGCTCGACACCTACTCGCCGCTGCGCGCCGCCGCCCTGTACGGTTCCGATGGCAAGCTGCTCGCGCAGTTGCAGCACGGCGAGCCGATCGCCCTGCCCAAGCGCTACCGCAATATCGAAGGCTGGCGCCTGACCGAATTCCGCAGCACCCAACTGGTCAGCCTGGGCCGCCCCGGCAGCCCGCCGGGGCACTTGTTGCTGGTGGCCAGCAGCGAACTGCCGATGGCCTTCTACACCGGCACCCTCACCGCCAGCCTGGGCATCCTCGTCTTCAGCGTGCTGCTGTGGATGATCATCGCCCGGCAGATCAAGCGCCTGATCACCCAGCCGATCTACCAACTCGAACAGCTCTCGCGCCAGGTGACCCGGGAAGAGAACTACGCCCTGCGCGCCAGCCCCGGCAACCACGATGAAATCGGCAGCCTGGCCGAGGCGTTCAACACCATGCTGTCGCGCATTGAAGCACGCGAGCAGCAACTCAAGCGCGCCCGCGACGAGTTCCAGCATGCCTTCGACCAGGCGCAAGGGCTGGCCGAGGAAACCCGTCACACCAACCGCAAGCTGGAGCTGGAAGTCCAGGTGCGCGGCAAGATCGAACGCAAGCTCACCGGCTTCCAGAACTACCTCAACAGCATCATCGACTCCATGCCCTCGGCGCTGATCGCCCTCGATGAACAGCTCTACGTCACCCAGTGGAACCAGGAGGCCAGCGCCCTTTCCGGAACGCCGCTGGATGAAGCCCTGAACCAGCCGATCTTCCTCGCCTTCGAACCGCTCAAGCCGTTCCTGCCGCAGCTCAAGGAGAGCGTCGAGAAGCATCGGGTGGCGAAGATCGAGCGCGTGACCTGGACCAAAGACGACGACGCCCGCCACTACGCCCTGACCTTCTATCCACTGATGGGTGGCGGCGGCCGTGGCGTGGTGATCCGTATCGATGACATCACCCAGCGCCTGTCGCTGGAGGAAATGATGGTGCAGTCGGAAAAAATGCTCTCGGTCGGCGGCCTCGCGGCGGGCATGGCCCACGAAATCAACAACCCGTTGGGCGCCATCCTGCACAACGTGCAGAACATTCGCCGGCGCCTGTCCCCCGATCTGCCGAAGAACCTCGAACAGGCCAACGAGACCGGGATCGACCTGGCCACCGTCAACCGTTACCTGGAAGGCCGCCAGGTGCCGCAACTGCTCGACGGCATCCAGCAGGCCGGAGCCCGCGCGGCGAAGATCGTGACCCACATGCTCAGCTTCAGCCGGCGCAGCAACCGGCAATTGGCGCCCTGCGACCTGCCGGCGCTGATCGACCAGGCCGTGGAAATCGCCGGCAACGACTTCGACCTGACCATCGGTTTCGACTTCAAGGGCCAGGCCATCGTCCGCCAGTTCGACCCCGACCTCGGCCCGGTGCCCGGCACCGCCAACGAACTGGAACAGGTGCTGCTCAACCTGCTGAAGAACGCCGCCCAGGCCATTCACCTGCGCGAAGACGACCGCGAACCCGGACGGATCACCCTGCGCACCCGGCTCAACCCGCCGTGGGCGGAAATCCAGGTCGAGGACAACGGCGTCGGCATGCCCGAAGCGGTGCGCAAACGCACCTTCGAACCGTTCTTCACCACCAAGGAAATCGGCCAGGGCACGGGCCTCGGCCTGTCGGTGTCGTATTTCATCATCACCAACAACCACAAGGGCCAGATGGAAGTGCAGTCGGCGCCGGGCCAAGGCACCTGCTTCACCCTGCGCCTGCCGCTGGCCGCCAGCCTCGCGCCGCTCCCGGCGCCCAACAAACTGGAGTCATGAACCATGGGCTTTCGCCTGTCGAAGATCTACACCCGTACCGGCGACAAGGGCGAAACCGGCCTCGGTGACGGCCGCCGCGTGCCCAAGGACCATCCGCGCATCGAAGCTATCGGCGAAGTCGATACGCTGAACAGTCAGCTGGGATTGCTGCTGGCTGGCCTGGCAGAACAGGGGCTGGAGGAAGTGATCGAGGTGCTGGCGTCCTGTCAGCATCGCTTGTTCGACCTTGGTGGCGAATTGGCGATGCCCAGCTATCAGGCGCTGAACGCCGTTGAAGTGGAGCGGCTGGAAGCAGCCATTGATCGCTGGAACGAAGAGCTGGGTCCGCTGGAGAACTTCATCCTGCCCGGCGGTTCGGCGCTGGTGGCCCAGGCCCATGTCTGCCGCAGTCTGGCCCGCAGCGCCGAGCGGCGCTGCCAGCAGCTCAACGCGATCGAGCCGCTGGCGGGTGTCGGGCTGGCTTACATCAATCGGCTGTCGGATCTGCTGTTCGTCGCGGCACGCCTGATCGGGCGGCGCCAGGGTATCGGCGAAGTGCTGTGGCAGGCCTCGGCGAAACCCTGAGCCAGGCCACATCGCGAGCAAGCTCGCGCCTACGGTTGCACCGATTGCCGGGACACTGGACCGTCGCGAAGGGCTGCAAAGCAGCCCCAATGGATTCGACTCAGACCTCGGGCCAGAACGCCCGGATCCCCGCCACACCTTGTGCACCAACTCGCCAGGCGCGCTCGCGCTCGGCGGCGCCCACGCCGCCCAGCAGGAACACCGGCCGGTTGAAGCCTTCGATCAGTTGCTGTGCTGCATCCCAACCCAATGGCTGTGCCTCTGGATGAGTCTGGGTGGCCTGCACCGGTGACAAGGTGACGAAATCCACGCCCATCTGCTCAGCCAGGGCCAGTTCTTCGGCGTTATGGCAGGACGCAGCCAGCCAGCGCTCCTTGGGGAACGGTCGGCCATTGGCGGCGTACTTGCGCAGTTGCTCGGAAGTCAGGTGCCAGCCGGCCGACGGGAAATCGCCCAGCCATTCCAGGGGTCCCTTGAGCATCAATTGCGCCTTGCCCGCACAGAGTCCAGCCGCATCCACCGCAACATCGCGGTACTTGGGGTCGTACATGTTCGGCGCACGCAGTTGCACCAGCTTGATCCCGCCGGCGATGGCTTTCTGGATACCGCGCAGCATATGCGGGACTTCCAGGTCATCCGGCGTGATCAGGTACTCACTAGGCAAACGCGCAGCGGCGACGATCGGCCGGTTGGCTTCGGGGAATTCGTACTGCGCCAGGTCCTTCGGCGACACCCAGGCCAGCGGCTGGCCTTCGGCGCCATGGGGTTCACCCGTGAAACCGCTGACGTCCCAGACATCCAGCAAGATCTGTTTATCCGGGTAGTCATGCTTGATCTTGATCAGTGGCCGCGCTGCGGTCACTTCGATGCCCAGCTCTTCGCGCAGTTCGCGCGCCAGGGCCGCATCCACGGTTTCGCCGTCTTCAACCTTGCCTCCGGGGAACTCCCAGAGACCGCCTTGATGCTGGGTCTTGTCGCGACGGGCGATGAGGATTTGCCCGTCCGCACCGCGGATGACCGCGGCTGCTACATGAATTCGTTTCAACGTTCACTCTCCGCCAGAAATCCACACTTGGGTACATAACCCGAACCGGCAAGCCCGCCCGCGGTTGGCGGGCTTGCCGGAGACGCGTGTTCGATCAGGTCCGGTATTCGGCGTTGATCTTCACGTACTCGTGAGAAAGGTCGGTGGTCCAGATGGTTTCACTGCAATCACCACGGCCCAGCTCGATACGGATGGTGATCTCTTCCTGAGCCATGACCGCGGAGCCCTGGTCTTCGGTGTAGGTCGCGCTGCGGCCGCCTTTGCTGGCGATGCAGACGCTACCCAGGTACACGTCGATCAGGCTGACGTCGAGGTTCGGCACGCCGGCACGACCAACGGCCGCCAGGATGCGGCCCCAGTTCGGGTCGGAGGCGAACAGTGCGGTCTTGATCAGCGGCGAGTGGGCAACGGCGTAGCCGACGTCCAGGCACTCCTGATGATTGCCACCACCGTTGACCTCAACGGTCACGAACTTGGTCGCGCCTTCGCCGTCACGGACGATGGCCTGGGCCACTTCCATGCAGACTTCGAACACGGCCTTTTTCAGGGCTTCGAACAGCGGGCCGCTGGCTTCAGTGACTTCGGCGACATCGGCCTTGCCGGTGGCGATCAGCATGCAGCAGTCGTTGGTCGAGGTGTCGCCATCGATGGTGATGCGGTTGAACGACTTGTTGGCGCCGTCCAGCATCAGGTCTTTCAGTACCGCCGGCGCAACTTTGGCGTCGGTGGCGATGTAGCCGAGCATGGTGGCCATGTTCGGACGGATCATCCCGGCGCCTTTGCTGATGCCAGTCACGGTGATGGTCACACCCTCGTGCTGGAACTGGCGGCTGGCGCCCTTGGGCAGGGTGTCGGTGGTCATGATGCCAGTGGCGGCTTCAGCCCAGTGGTTTTCGGACAGGTTGTCCAGAGCGGCCTGCAGCGCGCCTTCGATCTTCTCGACCGGCAGCGGCTCACCGATCACGCCGGTGGAGAACGGCAGCACGGCGCTGGCGTCGACGCCAGTCAGCTCAGCCAGCTTGGCGCAGGTGCGCTCGGCAGCGGCCAGGCCGGGTGCGCCGGTACCGGCGTTGGCGTTACCGGTGTTGGTCAGCAGGTAGCGTACGGTGCCTTGCACGCGCTGCTTGGCCAGGATCACCGGTGCAGCGCAGAACGCGTTCAGGGTGAAAACGCCAGCGACGCTGGAGCCTTCGGCACAGCGCATCACCACCACATCCTTGCGCCCAGGACGCTTGATGCCCGCCGAGGCGATACCGAGTTCGAAACCGGGGACCGGGTGCAACGTTGGCAAAGGACCAAGACCAACAGCCATGAAAGCGCTCCTAGAACATTGAGATGCCGCCGTTGATCGACGGCGCTTGAGATGGAACAACGCCGCGACGGGTCAGGCCTGTCGCGGCGTGGTGTTCATGTTTCAGCGTGACACTGGCGGGTCAGATCAGTCGATCTGACCATGGCAGTGCTTGAACTTCTTGCCCGAACCACACCAGCACGGCTCATTGCGGCCCAGTTTGATGTCGTTGCGTACCGGCGCAGCGGCAACGGCGACTTCGGCACCGTCTTCCTGCAACTCAGCAGCTTCCAGGCCAGGCGCGGCGGCATGCTGGAACTGCATGCGCTGGGCCAGTTCTTCGGCTTCGCGGCGCAGACGGGCTTCTTCTTCGATCGGATCCTCGCGGCGAACCTGGACATGGGACAGAACGCGGATGGTGTCGCGCTTGATCGAGTCCAGCAGTTCCTGGAACAGGGTGAACGACTCGCGCTTGTACTCCTGTTTCGGGTTCTTCTGAGCGTAGCCACGCAGGTGAATGCCGTGTCGCAGGTGGTCCATCATCGACAGGTGGTCTTTCCACAGGTCGTCGAGGACGCGCAGCAGGATCTGCTTCTCGAAGGTACGCAGGGCTTCGGCACCGGCGCTGTCTTCTTTCTCGTTGTAGGCGGTCAGCAGCTCGTTCAGCAGCTTCTCGCGCAGGGTTTCTTCGTACAGGTGATCGTCTTCGTCGAGCCACTGCTGGATCGGCAACTTCACGCCGAAGTCGCTGGCCAGGGCCGCTTCCAGACCGGTCACATCCCACTGCTCGGGCAGCGATTGTGGCGGAATGTGCTGGCTGATGGTCGCGTCGAGGGCTTCCTGACGGAACTCGGCGATGGTGTCGCCAACGTTCTCGGCGGCCAGCAGGCTGTTGCGCATGTGGTAGATCACTTTGCGCTGCTCGTTGGCCACGTCGTCGAATTCGAGCAGTTGTTTGCGGATGTCGAAGTTGCGACCCTCGACCTTGCGCTGCGCCTTCTCGATGGCGTTGGTCACCATGCGGTGTTCGATCGCCTCGCCGGACTGCATGCCCAGGGCTTTCATGAAGTTCTTCACCCGGTCAGAGGCGAAGATGCGCATCAGGCTGTCTTCCAGCGACAGGTAGAAGCGGCTGGAGCCCGGGTCGCCCTGACGACCGGAACGACCACGCAACTGGTTGTCGATACGGCGGGATTCATGGCGCTCGGAAGCGATCACGTGCAGGCCACCGGACTCGATCACCTGCTGGTGGCGCTTCTGCCAGTCAGCCTTGATCTGGGCGATCTGCTCAGGGGTCGGGTTTTCCATGGAAGCCACTTCGACTTCCCAGTTGCCGCCCAGCAGGATGTCGGTACCGCGACCGGCCATGTTGGTGGCGATGGTCAGCGCACCCGGACGACCGGCCTGGGCAATGATCTCGGCTTCTTTTTCGTGGTACTTGGCGTTGAGGACCTTGTGATCGATACCCTCTTTCTTGAGCAGGTTGGACATGTGCTCGGAGGTTTCGATGGTCGCAGTACCAACCAGGACAGGACGGCCGGAAGCCATGCTTTCCTTGATGTCGGTGATGATCGCCGCGTACTTCTCCTCGGCGGTCAGGTACACCAGGTCGTTGAAGTCTTTACGCGCCAATGGCTTGTTCGGCGGAATCACCATCACGTTCAGCGCGTAGATCTGGGCGAACTCGAACGCCTCGGTGTCAGCGGTACCGGTCATGCCGGACAGCTTGTTGTACAGGCGGAAGTAGTTCTGGAAGGTGGTCGACGCCAAGGTCTGGCTTTCGGCCTGGATGTTCAGGTTTTCCTTGGCTTCGATGGCCTGGTGCAGGCCTTCGGACAGACGACGACCCGGCATGGTACGGCCGGTGTGTTCGTCGATCAGCAGAACCTGACCGTCCTGGACGATGTACTCGACGTTGCGGTGGAACAGCTTGTGCGCACGCAGACCAGCATAGACGTGGGTCAGCAGGCCCAGGTTGTGCGCGGAATACAGGCTCTCGCCCTCGGCCAGCAGGCCGACCTGGGTGAGCATCTCTTCGATGAACTGGTGACCGGCTTCGTTGAGTTCGACCTGACGAGTCTTCTCGTCAACCTTGAAGTGACCTTCCTGGGTGACTTCGCCTTCGACTTCTTCGATGTGCTGCTTCAGGCGCGGGATCAGCTTGTTGATCTCGATGTAGAGCTTGGAGCTGTCTTCAGCCTGACCGGAAATGATCAGCGGGGTACGGGCTTCGTCGATCAGGATGGAGTCGACTTCGTCGATCACGGCGAAATTCAGCTCGCGCTGGAATTTCTCTTCCATGCTGAACGCCATGTTGTCGCGCAGGTAGTCGAAACCGAATTCGTTGTTGGTGCCGTAGGTGATGTCGGCAGCGTAGGCAATACGCTTCTCTTCCGGCGGCTGGAACGGTGTGACGACACCGACGGTCAGGCCGAGGAATTCATACAGAGGACGCATCCAGTTGGCGTCGCGGCGGGCCAGGTAGTCGTTGACCGTGACCACGTGCACGCCCTTGCCGGACAGTGCGTTGAGGTATACGCCCAGGGTTGCCACCAGGGTCTTGCCCTCACCGGTGCGCATTTCCGCGATCATGCCTTCGTGCAAGGTCATGCCGCCGATCAACTGCACATCGAAGTGACGCATGCCCATGATCCGCTTGCCCGCTTCACGCGTGACGGCGAAGGCTTCAGGCAGGAGCTGGTCGAGGGTCTCGCCTTTGGCCAGGCGCTCTTTGAACTCGGCGGTCTTGGCCCGCAACTGTTCATCAGAGAGGGCCACCATCTGCTCTTCGAAGGCATTGACGATCTGTACCGTCTTGAGCATGCGTTTGACTTCACGCTCGTTCTTGCTTCCAAAAAGTTTTTTTAACAAAGGCGCAAACATATCGGCAGGATCTTCCACACATAGGGATGGAGGGCGGCCCCGTGAGTCGCCCGTGCAGCCCTTATTGGCCGCATGCGAACGAGCATTCTACCCGGAAACGATGGTGAGGAAAGTGGTGGAATTCCACGATGCTGGCACAGCGCTTTGACGGGGCTTTTTTACAATAAGGGCTTTTTCGCCAACTTCAACCCGTCAGCAGCAAGATTGCTGCCAATCGCATCCGTCCGGTGTGCCGCGAGGGATCTGATAAGATTGCCAGCACTGTCATTGCAGGTGTCTTCATGGCCTACCGCCCCTCTCCCGCTCGCGCCCCCGCCGTACTCCTGCGCGAAGCCCGTCCCCTCAAGGCATTGTTCAGCCATGCACAGCGTCTGGCGCAATTGCAGCGCCTGGTAGAAAGCCAGTTGCAGCCCGCAGCCCGCGAACACTGCCATGTCGCTTCGTGGCGCGAGGGTACGTTGTTGCTGGTGGTCACCGATGGCCACTGGGCAACGCGTCTGCGCTACCAGCAGAAACGTCTGCAACGCGCCCTGCAACAACTCGACGTGTTCGTCAGCCTCAACCGCATCCAGTTCAAGGTCCAGCCGACCGCCAGCAGCCCGCGCCCCGGCGGTCATGTAATGGATATTTCGAGCAAGTCGGCGGAGAACATCCAGGCCACGGCGGAAGGTATCAGCGACCCGAACCTGCGCGCGGCGCTGGAGCGCCTGGCCAGCCATGGCAAGGGCAACAAGAACCCGCCGACCGAGTGAATCCCGCGCAATAAAAAAGGCCACCCGGAGGTGGCCTTCAAACTAGAGAGAGAGTTCGAACTTATACAGCTGCTACCGGGCGCATATACGAGATCGGTGCGGTGCTGGCATCTTCGAAGATCACCACTTCCCAGGCGTCTTTCTCCTCGATCAGCTTGCGCAACAACTGGTTGTTCAGCGCGTGACCGGACTTGAAGCCACGGAATTCGCCAATCAGGCTGTTGCCCAGCAGGTAGAGGTCGCCGATGGCGTCGAGGATCTTGTGTTTGACGAATTCATCTTCATAGCGAAGGCCGTCTTCGTTCAACACGCCGTCCTTGTCCACCACGATGGCGTTTTCCACGCTACCGCCGAGTGCGAGGTTATGCTTGCGCAGGTACTCGATGTCGCTCATGAACCCGAAGGTACGGGCGCGGCTGACTTCCTTCACGAACGAGGTGCTGGAAAAGTCCACGCTGGCACTTTGAGTCCGGTTGCGGAACACCGGGTGGTCGAAATCGATCTCGAAACTCACCTTGAACCCGTCGAAAGGCAGGAAGGTGGCGCGCTTGTCGCCGTCCTCGACTGACACTTCGCGCAGGATGCGGATGAATTTCTTCGGCGCGTCCTGTTCTTCCAGGCCGGCAGATTGAATCAGGAATACAAAGGGACCAGCGCTACCATCCATGATCGGAACTTCCGACGCGGAGAGCTCGACGTAGGCATTATCGATGCCCAGGCCAGCCATGGCCGAGAGCAGGTGCTCTACCGTGTCGACCTTGGTATCGCCATTGACCAGTGTCGTGGACATGGTCGTCTCACCGACGTTTTCCGCACGGGCAGGGATCTGCACCACCGGATCGAGGTCGGCTCGGCAAAATACGATGCCGGTGTCCACAGGTGCAGGTTTGAGGGTCAGGTAAACCTTTTCCCCGGAGTGCAGGCCGACACCTGTGGCACGGATAATATTTTTCAGGGTGCGTTGTTTAATCATGGCATTGGCCGCTTCAGCACAGATTGCGAACTGGTATCAACAAAGGCTGGGGATAATAGCAGACCCGGCCTTTGCTGAACACCAATCACCCTAATACCCCTGATAAATTTCATTAATCGGCCTGGCGACGCAGGAAAGCCGGGATGTCCAGATAGTCCAGGTCGTCTTGCGGATTGAGCTTGGCAGCCGCTGCAGCACCGGCGTGCGTCTGGTTGCGCATCACGGTAGGACGCTCCAGGTCGCGGTAGTTCACTGCCGGTTGCTCGTGGCGCACAGGCGCTGGAGCCGGGGTCGAAGCCTGGGCCGCGGCGGATTGCAGGGTGTTGTCGATGACCTTCACAGGCTTCTCGATTTTCGCACCCAGGCCGGTGGCCACGACGGTTACATGCAGCTCGTCGCGCATGTCCGGATCGATCACGGTACCCACCTTGACCATCGCGTGATCCGACGCGAACGCCTCGATGATGCTACCCACGTCGGAGTACTCACCCAGCGACAGGTCAGGACCGGCGGTGATGTTCACCAGGATGCCACGCGCGCCCTGCAGGTTGACGTCTTCCAGCAGCGGGTTGCGAATGGCCGCTTCAGTGGCTTCACGAGCACGGTTCGGACCGCTGGCGCAGCCGGTACCCATCATTGCCATGCCCATTTCGCTCATCACGGTACGCACGTCGGCGAAGTCGACGTTGATCATGCCCGGACGCTTGATGATGTCGGAGATACCGCGAACGGCACCCGCCAGCACGTCGTCAGCCTTGGCGAACGCGGACAGCAGGCTCGCGTCCTTGCCCAGGATGGTCAGCAGCTTTTCGTTCGGGATGGTGATCAGCGAGTCAACGCTTTCAGCCAGCGCGCGGATGCCCTCATCGGCGATCTGCATGCGCTTGCGACCTTCGAACGGGAACGGACGGGTCACCACCGCAACGGTGAGAATGCCCATTTCCTTGGCCACTTCGGCGATGATCGGTGCAGCACCAGTACCGGTACCGCCGCCCATGCCAGTGGTGATGAACACCATGTTGGTGCCCTGCAGCACTTCGGCGATGCGCTCACGGTCTTCCAGAGCCGCCTGACGGCCGACTTCCGGATTAGCGCCAGCACCCAGGCCCTTGGTCACACCGGTACCCAGTTGCAGGATGGTACGTGCGCCGATGTTTTTCAGCGCCTGAGCATCAGTGTTGGCGCAGATGAATTCGACGCCTTCGATGTTGCTCTTCACCATGTGATTGACGGCGTTGCCACCGCCGCCACCGACGCCGATCACTTTGATGACCGGACTTTGCGGGACGTTGTCTACGAGCTCGAACATTTTCCCTCTCCTTTCATTTTTCTCTAGTTTTTGCGCCTACCACTACTGCTTTGAAACTTAAAAGTTGCCCTGGACCCAACGCTTGAAACGCTCAAGCACAGGAGCCTTTGGTTCATCGCCATAGCTGTCGTTTCTAATACCTGGCACGGGCACGCCATCGGACTGCTTCAGCAGGCCGTAGGTCAGCAGACCCACACCAGTGGAGTAAATCGGGTTGCGCACTACATCACTCAGGCCGCGAACGCTGTGCGGCACGCCCAGGCGTACTGGCATGTGGAAGATTTCCTCGGCCAGCTCGACCGCGCCTTCCATCTTCGAAGTGCCGCCGGTCAGCACGATGCCGGCCGGAACCAGATCTTCGTAGCCGCTGCGACGCAGCTCGGCCTGGATCAGGGTGAACAGTTCGTCGTAGCGCGGCTCGACCACCTCAGCCAGGGCCTGGCGCGACAGTTCGCGCGGCGGGCGGTCGCCCACGCTTGGCACCTTGATGGTCTCGCCGGCACCCGCCAGCTTGGCCAGGGCGCAGGCGTAGCGGATCTTGATTTCTTCGGCGTACTGGGTCGGTGTGCGCAGCGCCATGGCGATGTCGTTGGTCACCTGATCGCCAGCGATCGGGATCACCGCGGTGTGGCGGATTGCGCCTTCGGTGAAGATCGCGATGTCGGTGGTGCCGCCACCGATGTCCACCAGGCACACGCCCAGCTCTTTCTCGTCATCGGTCAGCACGGAATAGGCCGACGCCAGTTGCTCGAGAATGATGTCGTCGATTTCCAGACCGCAGCGGCGCACGCACTTCTCGATGTTCTGCGCGGCATTCACGGCGCAGGTCACGACGTGCACCTTGGCTTCCAGACGAACGCCGGACATGCCCAATGGCTCGCGAACGCCCTCCTGGTTGTCGATGACGTAGTCCTGCGGCAGGGTGTGCAGCACGCGCTGGTCAGCAGGAATGGCAACGGCCTGGGCGGCATCCAGTACTCGCTCGAGGTCCGCGGCGCTGACTTCACGGTCGCGGATCGCGACGATACCGTGGGAGTTCAGGCTGCGGATGTGGTTACCGGCCACACCGACAAATGCCGAGTGGATGCGGCAGCCGGCCATCAATTGCGCCTCTTCGACGGCGCGCTGGATCGACTGCACGGTGGACTCGATATTGACCACCACGCCTTTCTTCAACCCGCGCGACGGGTGGGTGCCGATACCGACGATTTCCAGTGTGCCGTCGGCAGCGACTTCGCCCACCAGTGCAACCACCTTGGACGTGCCGATATCCAGCCCGACGATCATTTTGCCGCTATGCGCGTTTGCCATGGTCCTGCCTCTCTCTAATTCTTCGCCACGGCGGATTGGGCCGCGGGCGGTGCAATCGGTTCCCGCCAGCCAACGGCAAGGCCATTGGCGTAACGCAGATCGATGCGGGCGATGTTCGTGATCTGTTCTTTGAGCGTCTTGTTATAAATGGCAATGAAGCGGCGCATCTTTTCCACCAGATGGTCACGCCCCAGCAGCAGTTCGATACCCGGCCCGGCGCTTCCGGCGCCGGTGGTCAGGAACCAGCTACCACGCTCGCGCAGTTCCAGACGTGCGATCGAAAAGCCCAGGGGACGCAGCATCTGGTTCAGTACCTGATATTGCTGCATCACTTGTTGCTGAGCCCGCTGCGGCCCGAACAACTGCGGCAGGTGCTCATAATTGGCCAGCTCGCGCGGCGTGAAGGCCTGACCCTGGTTGTTGAGCAAGGCATCATCACCCCAGCGCGCCACCGGCAACTGCTCCTCGAGACGGATCACCACCTCGTCCGGCCATACACGGCGTACTTCGGCATGGGCGATCCAGGGCATCTGCTCCAGCTCGGCGCGCATGCTCGCCAGGTCGACGGTGAAGAAGCTCGCCGCGACATAAGGCGCGATCCGCTGCTGCACCGCTTGCTGGCTGATGTAGCTGAGGTCGCCCTGCACGGCGATCTTGGTGATCGGCCGGTCGGCATACGGCATCAACCGCTGCGCGCCTTCATAGGCGCCAAAGCCCGCAGCCACCAGCAGGACCGGCCACAACAGTCGCTTGAAAACACTGAAGCCAGGCTTGGGCAGGCGCGCCGACAGTGGCTCTTTCGCCACCATCCGGCTGGCACCACGCGGCACCGGCTTGCGGCCGGGAGCGGGTTGCTGATGACGTACCATCGCGCCTTGCATGGGCTTAACCTCGCGCCTCGACACTCGCCGCCAGAATCGCCAGCACCAACTGCTGGAAATCGAGTCCGGCCGCACGCGCCGCCATTGGCACCAGGCTATGGTCAGTCATGCCTGGCGCGGTGTTGACTTCGAGCAGCCAGAACCGGCCCTGCTCGTCCTGCATCACATCCACACGGCCCCAACCAGCGATGCCGATGGCGTCGCAGGCGCGGGCGGTGAGGTCGATCAATTCCTGTTCCTTGGCGCTGTCCAGGCCACACGGAATCCGGTACTGGGTATCGGAAGCCAGGTACTTGGCGTCGTAGTCGTAGAACGTATGCGGGGTGCCCAGCGCGATCGGCGGCAGCACCTGGTCACGCAGCACCGCAACGGTGAACTCCGGACCATGAATCCACTGCTCGACCAACACTTGCGAATCGTAGGTGGCGGCGTCTTTCCAGGCGGCGACCAATTCATCGACGCTGGTCACTTTCGCCATACCGATACTGGAACCTTCATGGGCCGGTTTGACGATCAAAGGGAAGCCCAGTTCCGCGCCCGCGGAAATACAGTCGGCTTCGCTGGCCAGCACGGCATGACGCGGGGTCGGAATGCCCAGGCTCTGCCAGACCTGCTTGGTCCGCAGCTTGTCCATGGCCAGTGCCGAAGCGAGGATACCGCTGCCGGTGTAGGGAATGCCGAGGCACTCCAGCAAGCCCTGCATGCTGCCGTCTTCGCCGCCACGACCGTGGAGGATGATGAAGGCGCGGTCGATCTTCTCGCTCTGCAGGCGGGTCAGCAGGTCGTCACCGACGTCGATGGCAACCACGTCGACACCGCCGCTGCGCAGCGCGTCGATCACCGCGGCACCGGACTTGAGCGACACTTCGCGCTCGGCGCTCTTGCCGCCGTAAAGCACGGCGACGCGACCGAAGTCTTTTGGCGCAATGGTGGAATGCAGTTTGGCGTAGGCTTCAGTCATTTCGATTTCTCCTGACTGGCAACCGCACCAGCGAACAACGGGCTCTTCAACAGTTGTGGCGCCAGTCCACCGATATCACCGGCACCCTGGCAGAGCAGAATGTCCCCGGCGCGCAGCAGCGGCTTGACCAGCGGCGCCAGCTCGATGCCGCGCTCGATGTAGATCGGGTCGAGCTGACCGCGCTGACGAATGCTGCGGCACAGCTGGCGGCTGTCGGCACCCGGGATCGGTTCTTCGCCGGCCGGATAGACTTCCATCAACAGCAGCACGTTGGCGTCGGCCAGCACCTGGACGAAATCGTCGTACAGGTCGCGGGTCCGGCTGTAGCGGTGTGGCTGATAGACCATCACCAGGCGGCGCTCCGGCCAACCACCGCGGACCGCCTTGATCACCGCGGCGACCTCGGTCGGATGGTGTCCGTAGTCATCCACCAGCATCACGCTGCCGTCTTCGACCGGAAGCTCGCCGTAGACCTGGAAGCGACGACCCACGCCCTGGAAGCCCGAAAGGCCCTGGACGATAGCTTCGTCGCTGATGCCTTCGTCGGTGGCAATGGCGATGGTCGCCAGCGCATTGAGCACGTTGTGGTTGCCCGGCATGTTCACCGACACGTTCAGCGGCTCGCGGTCGCGACGCAGCACGGTGAAGTGGGTCTGCATGCCCGACTGACGCACATTGATCGCACGCACGTCGGCTTCTTCGCAGAAGCCGTAGGTGACTGCCGGGCGCTTGACCAGCGGCAGAATCTCGCGCACGACCGGGTCGTCCAGGCAAACCACCGCCAGGCCATAGAACGGCAGGTTGTGGAGGAACTCGACGAAGGTTTTCTTCAGTTTGTTGAAGTCGCCTTCGTAGGTCGCCATGTGGTCGGCGTCGATGTTGGTGACGACCGCCACCAGCGGCTGCAGGTGCAGGAAGCTGGCATCGCTTTCATCTGCTTCGGCGATCAGGTAGCGGCTGGTGCCGAGCTGGGCATTAGTGCCCGCGGCATTCAGACGGCCACCGATCACGAAGGTCGGATCGAGGCCACCGGCAGCGAACACCGAGGCCAGCAGGCTGGTGGTGGTGGTCTTGCCGTGGGTGCCGGCGACCGCGATACCGTGGCGGTAGCGCATCAGCTCGGCGAGCATCTCGGCGCGCGGCACGACAGGAATACGCCGTTCCAGCGCGGTGGCAACTTCCGGATTGGCGGTGTTGATCGCGCTGGAAACCACCAGCACATCAGCGGTCGCGGCGTTCTCGGCACGGTGGCCGATGAAGATTTCAGCGCCGAAGGACTCCAGGCGCTCGGTCACTGCCGAGGCCTTGAGGTCCGAGCCAGACACCTGGTAGCCCAGGTTCAGCAGCACTTCGGCGATACCGCACATACCCACGCCGCCGATACCGACGAAGTGAATGCGGCGGATGCGGCGCATCTCGGGCTGAGGCATGGCTTTCTGGTTCTCAACCATGGGCCACCTCCAGGCAGATGTCGACCACGGTGCGGGTAGCAGCAGGTTTGGCCAGGCGGCGCGCGGTGGCGGCCATGGTGTCGAGTTTTTCCGGTTGCATCAGTACCTCGTTCAGGCGTTCAGCGAGCTGCGCTGCGCCAGTTGTCGCTTGTGGCATCAGGAAGGCAGCACCTTCGCGGGCCAGATAATGGGCGTTGTGGGTCTGGTGGTCGTCGATCGCATGGGGCAAGGGCACCAGCATCGAAGGCAGGCCTGCCGCCGCCAGTTCACTGACAGTCAGCGCGCCGGCACGGCACACCACCAGGTCGGCCCAGCCATAGGCTTGGGCCATATCCTTGATAAACGGCTCTACCTGAGCCTCGATCCCCGCTTCGCGATAACGCTCGGCGGTGATCTGGTCGTGATTCTTGCCGGCCTGGTGGAACACCTCGGGACGGAGGGTTTCCGGCACCAGCGCCAGCGCCTGGGGCAACAGCTTGTTCAAGGGTTCGGCACCGAGGCTGCCGCCCAGCACCAACAAGCGCGCACGGCGGCCTGGCAAGGCTTCACGCACAGGTTCCAGAAACAGTTCGCTGCGCACCGGATTACCGGTGGTACGGCGTTTTTCGCTAGCGCCGAAGGTGTCCGGGAACGCTTCACAAACCCGACCGGCCAGCGGAACCAGCAGCCGATTGGCGGTGCCAGCACGGGCGTTCTGCTCGTGGATCACCACCGGCACGCCCGCCAGCCTCGCGGCAACGCCGCCGGGGCCGGTCACGTAACCGCCGAAGCCGACCACGCAGACCGGCTTGAGCTGACGGATGATCCGGCGCGCCTGCAGCACGGCCTTGATCAGGGTGAATGGCGCCTTGAGCAGCGACAGCTTGCTCTTGCCCCGCAGGCCAGTGACGTTGATCAGGTGCAACGGCAGGCCAGCCTGCGGCACCAGTTCGTTTTCAATGCCGCGTGGCGTTCCCAGCCAGTGCACAGTGAAGCCGCGCGCCTGGAACTCCCGGGCACAGGCCAGTGCCGGGAACACATGGCCGCCGGTCCCGCCGGCCATGATCAATACGTTCTTGCCGTCAGCGGCCATGATGATTTGGCTCCTCGGCAAAGTCGTCTTCGTCGAACTCGTGTTCCTCGCTGCCCAGGTGCGTACGGCTCTCCCATTCGATACGCAGCAGCAACCCCACGCAGGCACAGCAGATGACCAGCGAACTGCCCCCGTAACTGAGGAAAGGCAGGGTCAGCCCTTTGGTTGGCAGCAGGCCGATGTTCACACCGATATTGATGAGGAACTGGCCGATCCACAGGAACGCCAGCCCGAATGCCACATAGGCGGCAAAGAATTGCTTGGCTTTCTCGGCCCACAGACCGATGTACAAGGCGCGGACGGTGACGAAGACGAACAGCGCCAGCGTCGCCAGCGAGCCCACTACGCCCAGCTCCTCGGCCAGCACCGAGAACACGAAGTCGGTATGTGCTTCCGGCAGGTAGAACTGCTTCTGCACGCTGTTACCCAGGCCGACGCCGAACCACTCGCCGCGGCCGAAGGCGATCAACGCCTGGGTCAACTGATAGCCGGAACCGAACTGGTCTGCCCACGGGTCGGTAAAGGTTGTCAGACGCGCCATCCGGTAAGGCTGTGCCTGAACCAGGACGAACACCGCACCCACTGCCAGCGCCACCATCAGACCGAAGCGGAACAAGCCGACCCCGCCGAGGAACAGCATGGCCGCGGCCGAGCCCATCATCACCACGGTGGCGCCGAAGTCCGGCTCCATGAGCAGCAGGCCGGCCATCGGCAGCAGCACGATGAAAGGCTTGAAGAAGCCCATCCAGCTCTCGCGCACTTCCTGCTGCCGACGCACCAGATAGCCCGCGAGGTAGATGACCACGAAGACCTTGGCGATTTCCGACGGCTGCACGTTGAAGAAGCTGAAACCGATCCAGCGCCAGGAACCGTTCACTTCGCGACCGATGCCCGGGACCAACACCAGCACCAGCAGCCCGAAGGCACCGATCAGCATCAGGTAACCCATGCGTTGCCAGGTCGAGATCGGCACCATCATGGTGACGATGCATGCGCCCAGCCCGAGGGTCACGTACACCAGGTGACGAATCATGTGGTACAGCGGGTTACCCGACTGCGCCGCAGCCACTTCCGAGGACGCCGAGGTGATCATCACCAGGCCCAGCCCGAGCAAGGCCAGGCAACCGACCAGGAACGGGAAGTCCAGGTCTATGCCTCGGCCGCTGATCAGCGGCGACGGGTAGGGCTTGATGGCGCCGAAGATCATGCCAGCCCTCCCACGGCCTGGGCGAACAGGCGCCCACGCTCTTCAAAGTTCTTGAACATGTCGAGGCTGGCACAGGCCGGCGACAGCAACACCGCATCGCCCGGTTGAGCCAGTTCGGCACACTGCTGCACCGCTTCATCGAGTGTCTTCACCCGCACCAGCGGCACGCTGTCGCCCAGCGTTTCAGCCAGCCGTTCGGCATCACGACCCAGCAGCACCACCGCGCGGCAATGCTCGGCAACAGGCGCGCGCAGGCCAGAGAAATCGGCACCTTTGCCATCTCCGCCAGCAATCAGTACCAGCTTGCCGTCGATATCCGCGCCCAGCCCTTCGATGGCGGCCAGAGCGGCGCCAACGTTGGTGGCTTTGGAATCGTCGTACCAGTTGACCTCGTTACGCTCGCGTACCCACTGGCAACGATGGGCGAGGCCACCGAAATTGCGCAGGCTTTCCAGCATGGCGTCGAACGGCAGGCCGACGGCATGGCCCAGCGCCAACGCCGCCAGGGCGTTGGACTGATTGTGCGCGCCACGGATTTTCAGTTCGCGTACTGGCATGAGGTTCTGGAACTCGAACGCCAGGTACTTCTCACCGCCCTCCTCCCGCAGGCCAAAGGCCTTGAAGTCAGGCTTGTTCAGGCCGAAGGTCCAGCAGGGCTGGCCTTCGGTCA
The DNA here is from genome assembly GCF_025466035.1 of Pseudomonas sp. 20P_3.2_Bac5. Lineage (NCBI taxonomy): Bacteria > Pseudomonadati > Pseudomonadota > Gammaproteobacteria > Pseudomonadales > Pseudomonadaceae > Pseudomonas > Pseudomonas sp. 20P_3.2_Bac5. Next base: position 121,097 of record NZ_JANLOA010000105.1, read on the forward strand.
GCAACGGACGGCTCAGGGCATCCTGACGGTTGACCACCACTTGCCGCGCACCACGGAAGATCCGGTGCTTGGCCAGGTGATAAGCCGGCAGGCCGCTGTAGCGATCCATATGGTCTTCGCTGACATTGAGCACGGTCGCCACTTCAGCGTTGAGCTGATCGGTGGTTTCCAACTGGAAGCTCGACAACTCCATCACGTACAGCTCGACGTCATCGCTGAGCAGGTCCAGGGCGGGAGTGCCGAGGTTGCCGCCGACTGCCACACGTTTGCCCGCCGCTGCGGCCATCTCGCCGACCAGCGTGGTCACGGTGCTCTTGGCGTTGGAACCACTGATGGCAATGATAGGAGCCTTGGCATTGCGGGCGAACAGTTCGATATCACCCGACAGCTTCACGCCGCGAGCGGCGGCCTGCTGCAAGGCCGGCGTAGCGAGCGCCAGGCCTGGGCTGACGTAGAGCTCGTCGGCGCGGCAGAGGAAGTCCACATCCAGCTCGCCACAGCGCACTTCGATCTGTGGGTAGTCGCGTCGCAGCGTCGCCAGCTCCGGTGGGTTCTCCCGGGTATCGGCCACCGCAAACGCAACGCCCCGGTTCGCCAGGAAGCGAACCAGGGACATGCCGCTCTTGCCGAGGCCGACAACGATGCGGAAGTGGTCAGATGCGATCAGTGACACGCGCTCTACCTCAGTTTCAGGGTGGCAAGGCCAATCAGCACCAGCACCACGGTGATGATCCAGAAGCGGACGATCACGCGCGGCTCGGGCCAGCCCTTGAGTTCAAAGTGGTGGTGAATCGGCGCCATGCGGAACACCCGCTTGCCGGTCAGCTTGAACGAAGCGACCTGGATGACGACCGACAGGGTTTCCATGACGAACACGCCGCCCATGATGAACAGGACGATTTCCTGGCGAACGATCACGGCGATGGTGCCCAGCGCCGCACCCAGTGCCAGCGCGCCGACGTCGCCCATGAAGACTTGTGCCGGATAGGTGTTGAACCAGAGGAAGCCGAGGCCGGCACCGATCAGCGCGCCGCAGAACACGATCAGCTCGCCCGCGCCCGGCACGTAAGGAATCAGCAGGTATTCGGCGAATTTCACGTTACCCGACAGGTAGCAGAAGATACCCAGGGCGCCGCCCACCAGTACGGTCGGCAGAATGGCCAGGCCGTCGAGGCCGTCAGTCAGGTTGACCGCGTTGCTCGAACCGACAATCACGAAGTAGGTCAGGACCACGAAGCCGACGCCCAGCGGGATGGTGACATCCTTGAGCATCGGCACGATCAGGGTGGTTTCCACGCTGGTCGGTGCGGTCATGTAAAGGAAGATCGCGGCGCCGAGACCGAACACTGACTGCCAGAAATACTTCCAGCGGCTCGGCAGGCCACGGGAGTTCTTCTCGATGACCTTGCGGTAGTCGTCGACCCAGCCGATGGCGCCGAACAACAGCGTGACGATCAGCACGACCCAGACGTAGCGGTTGCTCAGGTCAGCCCAGAGCAGCGTGCTGACGCCGATGGCGGAAAGGATCAGTGCGCCACCCATGGTCGGCGTGCCGGACTTGGACAGGTGCGATTGCGGGCCGTCGTTACGGACCGACTGACCGATCTGGCGGATCTGCAGGGTGCGGATCATCCACGGGCCCAGCCAAAGGGCCAGCGACAGCGCAGTCAGTACCCCCAGAATCCCGCGCAGGGACAGGTACTGAAAGACCGCGAAGCCTTTGTAGAACTGTTGCAGGTACTCGGCCAACAGCAGCAGCATTAATGTTTCTCCCCGCTGGAACCGCACAAAGCCGCCACGACGTTCTCCATCGCAGCGCTGCGCGAACCCTTGATCAAAATAGTGGTGTTAGTGGCCTGCTCGTCGCGAATGGCGTCGATCAGGTCAGCTTGACTTGCGAAATGGCGGGCATTCTTGCCAAACGCCTTGACCGCGTGGGCCATCATCGGACCTACGGCATACAGCGCGGAAACCTTGTCTTTGGCGTATTCCCCAACCTGACGATGGCCCTCTTCTGCCCACTGGCCCAACTCGCCGATATCCCCGAGCACCAGGACGGTGCGACCGGAAAAGCCGGCAAGTATATCAACGGCCGCGCACATCGAGGTGGGGTTTGCGTTGTAAGTGTCATCGATGACCCGGGTACCTGCGTCGGTCATCTGCACCACCGTGCGCCCTTTGACCGGCTGCACCGTGTTCAGGCCCTGCGCGATACCGTCCAGCGTCAGGCCGAAGGCATGGGCGGCGGCTGCGGCGGCGAGTGCGTTGCTGATGTTGTGAGTACCCAGCAGGTTGAGCTGGATCGACACATGGCCTTGCGGGCCGTGCAGCACGAAGGCCGGGCAACCGCGCTCGTCGTTGCCGATATCGCTGGCATGGAAATCGGCAGCCGGGTTGTTCAGCGCAAAATTCAATACCGCATGTTTACCTGTGCGCTGTTTCCATATGCCAAAGGCTTTGTCGTCGAGGTTCAATACCGCGACGCCGTCCTCTCCAAGCCCCTCGAGAATCTCGCCCTTGGCTTCGACAATCTTCTCCGGCCCACCGAACTCACCGACATGAGCAGTGCCCGCGTTGTTGATCAACGCCACGCTCGGACGGGTCAGGCCCACGGTGTAGGCGATTTCGCCGATACGCGAAGCGCCCAGTTCGATCACCGCGGCGGTGTGCTCGGGCGCCAGTTCGAGCAAGGTCAGCGGCGCGCCGAGATCGTTATTCAGGTTGCCGCGGGTCGCCAGGACCGGGCCACGAGTGCGCAGGATGCTGGCAAGCATTTCCTTGACCGTGGTCTTGCCGCTGGAACCGGTGATTGCGGCCACAGGCTGCTTGAATGCACGACGGTTCAGCGCAGCCAGTTGGCCCAGCGCCAGGCGGGTATCGGCCACAACCAGTTGCGGCAGGCTCGCGCCGGCGACTTCCCGCTCGACCAGCGCCGCGACGGCGCCTCTGGCGGCGACTTCATTCAGATAGTCATGCCCGTCGAAGCGCGGCCCCGCCAGCGCGACGAACAGTTGCCCCGCGTCGATCTTGCGGCTGTCGATGCTGACACCGTCGAAACGCGCATCAGCGCCTACCAGGCGCCCCTTCAGCGGTTCGATCAACTGGGTGAGGGAAAGTGGCTCAAGCATGAGAGGCCTCCCAGACTGCCAGCGCTTTTTCGGCTTCAACTAGGTCGGAGAAGTCATGCCGCTGGCCGTTGATTTCCTGATAGTCCTCATGACCTTTGCCAGCGAGGACAATGACGTCGTCCGCGGCAGCCGATGCGATGGCACCAGCAATTGCCTCACCGCGACCGGAGATAAAGGTGGCGGACTCAGGGTTGGTCAAGCCAGGACGAATGTCGTCGAAAATCACCAGCGGATCTTCAGTACGCGGATTGTCATCAGTGACGATCACCCGGTCCGCCAGGCGCTCGGCCATCTCGGCCATCAGCGGGCGTTTGCCGCGATCACGATCACCGCCGCAACCGAACAGGCAGGTCAACTTGCCTTGAGCGTGAGGGCGCAGGGCCTCGAGCACTTTTTCCAGGGCATCGGGCGTGTGTGCGTAATCGACCACGACCAGCGGTTTGCTGCCGCCGCCAAGGCGCTGCATCCGGCCGATCGGGCCTTCCAGCTTAGCGGTGACCTTGAGAATTTCGTCGAGCGGATGCTCCATCGCCAGCAAGGTGCCGACAGCGGCCAGCATATTGCTCAGGTTGAAGCGACCGAGCAGGCGGCTGCGCAGCATGTGCTCGCCTTGTGGCGTCACCAGCACCGCACGTACGCCGTCGTCATCGAAGGTGGCTTCGCGGCAATACAGGGTTGCGGCGGGATCCTTGAGGCTGTAGCTGATCAGGCGGGATTCGCCTTGCTGGCCGGCCAGTTCGCGACCGAAATCGTCATCCAGATTGACCACCCGGCAGCGCAGGTTCGGCCAGGAGAACAAGCGCGCCTTGGCGGCTTTATAGGCTTCCATGGTGCCGTGATAATCGAGGTGATCGCGGGACAGGTTGGTCATCACGACGATGTCGAACGCCAAAGCAGCCACTCGGCCTTGCTCCAGCGCGTGAGACGAAACTTCCATGGCCACGGCGCGAGCCCCGGCCTTTTTCAGGTTATTCAGGGTCGCCTGCACGGCGAGCGGATCAGGTGTGGTCAGACGGCCACTTTCCAGTGCGCCGTAGAAGCCAGTGCCCAACGTACCGATCAAGCCGCAGTGCTGACCCAGCAGGTCCAGCGCCTGGGCGACCAGTTGCGTGACGCTGGTCTTGCCGTTGGTGCCGGTGACACCAACCAGATCCAGCAATCGGCTCGGCTCACCATAGAAGCGACCGGCGATTTCCGACAACTGAGCAATCAGGCCCTTTACCGGGATCAGCGGCACGCTGGTGATCGGCAGGACCGTAGCACCTTGCACTTCATAAGCCACGGCGGCTGCACCGCGCTTCAACGCATCGGCGATATGGTCGCGACCATCGACCTTGGCCCCGGGCACCGCCAGGAACAGGTCACCTGCCCGCACGTTGCGGCTGTCCAGGGTCAGCTCGCGAATCAGGGGATCGCTGCTGGCGTTGGCGAACAATTTACTCAATGGCATCGTCATCAACCACGCCCTCCTTTGGCGGACGCAGCATCGGCTTGCTGCTGAGGTGTCGGGGCGGGCAGGTTATCTGGCGGCACGTTCATCAGACGCAGGGTGCCAGACATGACCTTGCTGAAGACCGGCGCGGATACAAGGCCACCGAAGTAACCGCCTTTGCTCGGCTCGTCGATCACCACGACCACGGCGTAGCGCGGGTCACTCATCGGGCCGAAGCCTGCGAACAGCGAGCGGTAGGCGTTTTCGGTGTAGCCCTTCGAACCGATGGTCGCCTTACGCGCAGTACCACTCTTGCCGGCAACGTGGTACGACGGCACCTGAGCGCGGAAAACGCCTCGCGGCGCCTCGATAACCTGTTGCAACATTTGCTGAATGGTCTCGGCAGTCTCTTTCGGCACCACCTGGGTTTCTTCCGGCGCCTTGTCCGTTTTCAGAATGCTCAGCGGAACCATCTTGCCGTCGTTGGCCAAGGCCGCGTAGGCATGCACCAGTTGCAGCGCGGTAACCGACAGGCCGTAGCCGTAGGACAGGGTCGCGGTTTCGGCCTTGCGCCACTCGCGGTGGTTTGGCAGGTTGCCGACCCGCTCGCCCGGGAAACCAAGTCCGGTGTACTGACCCAGACCGAGTTGCGACATGACGCGGTAGATCGCTTCGCCACCGATATCGAAGGCGACTTTGGACATGCCCACGTTACTGGAGTTGATCAGGATGCCGGTCAGGTCGAGAACCGGGCCTTCACTCTTGGAAACGTCACGAATGGTGTAGCGCCCCAACTGGAGGGTGCCCGGATACACTTCAACCTTGTCGGTCGGCTTCCAGCGGCCGCTTTGAAGCGCAGCACTCATGGACAGCGGCTTCACTGTAGAACCTGGCTCGAACACGTCGATGATGGCGCGGTTACGCATCGCCGCCGGGAACATGCTGCGACGGTTGTTCGGGTTGTAAGTCGGCTGGTTGACCATGGCCAGCACTTCGCCGGTTTTCACATCCATGATGACCAAGCTACCGGCCTTGGCTTCCTGCTCGGCAATCGCGTTGCGCAGTTCGCGGGTGGCCAGGTATTGCAGGCGCAGGTCGATCGACAACGCCAAGGTCTTTCCGGCCTTGGCGTTTTTGGTGACCTGGACATCCTTGATCAAGCGACCGCGTCGGTCCTTGATGACTTGCCGCTTGCCGGGCACGCCGGCCAGCCACTCATCGTAGGCCAGCTCGACCCCCTCGCGACCATGGTCGTCGAGGTCGGTAAAGCCAACCATGTGAGCGGCGACATCCCCAGCGGGATAGAAACGACGGAATTCCTCGATGCCATAGACACCGGGAACCTTCAGGTCGAGCACAACCTGGCCCTGCTCCGGGGTCAGGCCACGGACCAGGTAAATGAATTCTTTATTGGCCTGTTGCTCGAGACGCTCGGCCAGTTGCTTCGGATTCTGGTTGATGGCAACGGCCAGCGCTGGCCAGCGATCCTTGGCAGCCTGCATTTCCTTGGGGTTGGCCCACAAGGTGGTCACCGGGGTACTGACAGCCAAAGGCTCGCCGTTGCGGTCGGTAATCAGGCCACGGTGCGCAGGAATGGGGATGTGCCGCATGCTGCGGGCATCGCCCTGGCTTTTCAGGAAGTCACGGTCAACCACCTGCAGGTCGATGATCTGCCAGGCGATGGCACCGACCATCAGCGCCAGCAAACCGAGCACTACCCGGAAGCGCCAGGGGTAGAGGGCGCCCTCGAGCTTCATCATGGCGCCACCATCCGCACTTCATCTGCGGCAGGGATGCGCATTTTCAGTTGCTCACTGGCCAGGGTTTCGATGCGGCTATGGGCGGTCCAGGTGCTTTGTTCAAGAATCAGACGGCCCCACTCGGCCTGTGCTTTGTCGCGCTCGTTGAGCTCGCCGTACAGGGTATTGAGCAGTTGCCGGTTCCAGTGGGCGCTGTAGGACACCGCGACCGAGGAAACGAGCACGCCAATGAACAGCAGGAGCATCAGGAAGCTCCCGCCGGGCAAAGGCTTGGCATATAGCCTGCTCACCGCAGCTTCTCCGCCACACGCATGACGGCGCTGCGCGACCGCGGATTGGCCTTGAGTTCAGCGTCGGAAGCAAACTGTGCCTTGCCGATGGTCCTGATCTTCGGCTCGAACGGTTTGTGCTGGACCGGCAGGTTGCGCGGCAGGTTGTCCGCCTCGCCCTTGGCCAGCTTGCGCATGAACAGTTTGACGATGCGGTCTTCCAGGGAGTGGAAGCTGATCACCACCAGACGACCACCGATCTCCAGGGCATCGAGTGCAGCCTGCAAACCGACTTCAAGGTCGCCCAGCTCATTGTTTACATGGATGCGCAGCCCCTGGAACGCCCGAGTTGCCGGGTTCTTGCCTTTCTCCCAGGCGGGATTGGCGACCTTGAGCACTTCGGCCAGGTCGGCGGTGCGGGTGAAGGGTTGTTCCGCACGGCGCAGGACTACGGCGCGGGCCATGCGCCTGGCGAAACGCTCTTCGCCGTATTCCTTGAATACCCGGGCAATTTCTTCTTCAGGCGCGGAAGCGATGAAGTCGGCGGCGCTGACACCCCGGGACGGGTCCATACGCATGTCCAGCGGGCCATCGTTGAGGAAGCTGAAGCCGCGCTCCGGGTCATCGAGTTGCGGCGAGGACACGCCCAGATCGAACAGCACACCGCTGACCTTGTCCGAGAGGCCGCGCTCGGCCACTTCCGAACCCAGCTCGGCAAAGCTGCGCTGCACAATGACAAAGCGGCCGTCTTCGGCCGCCAGCGCTTGCCCGGTGGCAATCGCTTGAGGGTCCTTGTCGAAACCCAGCAAACGGCCATCAGGCCCAAGGTGTTTGAGAATCAGTCGGCTGTGACCGCCACGTCCGAAGGTACCATCGAGATAGCAACCATCGGCGCGCACGGCGAGAGCCTCTACGGCTTCGTCCAGTAGCACAGTGATGTGGTTAAAGCCGCTATCTATAGTCACAGGATCAAATCACGCAGTTCATCAGGCATGGCGCCCGGTTGTTGAATGGCTGCCAGATCCGCTGCGGAAACAGCGTTCCAGGCATCCTCGTCCCACAGTTGGAATTTGTTCAGTTGCCCCACCAGCATCGCCCGCTTGTCGAGCTTGGCGTATTCGCGCAAACGCGGCGGAACGAGAAAACGGCCGCTGCCGTCGAGCTCCAGATCCACCGCATTGCCAATCAGCAAACGCTGCAGGCGACGGTTCTCTTCGCGTAACGACGGCAAGGCGCGCAACTTGGCTTCTATCAGTTCCCACTCATCGAGCGGATACACACACAAGCAGGGGTCAACCGCATCGATCGTCACAATCAACTGTCCCGAGCTACGCGATTCAAGCTCGTCACGGTACCGGCTCGGCATCGCGAGACGGCCCTTGGCGTCGAGGTTGATGGCGTTTGCTCCGCGGAACACGGCTGCGATTCCCTAATTGTTAGCTTTTTGGTGTCTGAAAACCCACTTCATGCCACTTTCTGCCACTTGCGCACACTATAGGAATCCGCCTACCGCACCGTCAAGGCGCGCATATAAGGAAAACCCTTACAGATCGGCGATTTAGCGTAACAAGGACAGACAACAGGGTAATTCGGAGGGGTTTTCGAGGACGAAATGCAAATTCACTCAAATGAATAGAGTGCGAAGTTAAAGTGATTTATTAAGAGTAAGACTTTTTCGGTATTACCAGAGCGCGTCTGCTATCGAATCAAGCAGGGAGGGAAAGAGGTGGAGAGTCGATCTGTAAGCCGGGTTCTGTCGAGGACAGTCATTCCTCTACGACGGCCATCACTGGACGTCTTTAGCAACCTACCCGGTTCCAACGCGGGCCGCGCCATATGGAACCCTATTTGGTCTTGCTCCGAGTGGGGTTTACCTAGCCACGAACTGTTACCAGACGTGCGGTGCGCTCTTACCGCACCTTTTCACCCTTACCGTCACCGAAGTGCTTAGGCGGTTATTTTCTGTGGCACTTTCCGTAGGCTCGCGCCCCCCAGGCATTACCTGGCACTCTGCCCTATGGAGCCCGGACTTTCCTCCCCCCTCTTTTGCGGAACAAAAGAAGGCAGCGACTGTCCAATCGACTCTCCGCCGCAAAGAGTAACGGGAGAGCGATCCGAGAACAAGTGAACAATACAAATAATGTCACAGTGACATCACTTGTTTTTCTGTTTTTCCAGCGCGACTTGATACAAAACATTCTTGCGCACACCGGTAATTTCCGCAGCCAATGCAGCAGCTCGCTTGAGCGGCATCTCGGCCAACAACAAATCAAGTACGCGCAATACTTCACTACTGACGGCCTCTTCGTCTTCCGGAGCCGTCCAGCCTGCAACCAGAACTACGCACTCCCCACGCTGCTGATTGCTGTCTCCCTCGACAAACGCTCGCAACTGCGCCAAAGGCAGCCCCTTGAGGGTCTCGAACGTCTTGGTCAACTCACGCCCCAGCACCGCCGGGCGCTCAGCACCGAAAATCGCTTCCATGTCCTGCAGGCATTCGAGGATCCGATGTGGTGCCTCATAGAAAATCAGTGTGCGCGGCTCTTCCTTGAGCAAGTTCAGGCGAGCCTGTCGCCCAACGGCCTTGGCAGGCAGGAAACCTTCGAAGATGAAGCGGTCCGAGGGCAGGCCGGCCGCAGAAAGTGCGGCGATCAATGCGCAGGCACCGGGCACCGGCACCACATCGACACCTGCCGCACGCGCCTGGCGCACCAGGTGATAACCCGGATCGGAGATCAGTGGCGTTCCCGCATCGGAGATCAGCGCAACGTTGTCACCCGCCAGTAGCCGGGTCAGGAAACGGCTGCCCTCATCACGCTCATTGTGCTCGTGACAGGCCGCGAGAGGCGTATTGATACCGAAATGTTGCAGCAGGCGGATCGAGTGCCGGGTGTCCTCGGCAGCGATCAGCGCGACCTCGCCCAGCACCTTCAGCGCACGGGCACTGATGTCATCCAGGTTTCCGATTGGCGTGGCCACCACATAAAGGGTTCCGGCGGCGGGATTGGAAACACCTGGAGCATCGGTCACAGCACATACCTGTCATCTGGATAAAGCCGCCATTGTAGCGTGATCGCCGAAAACAATGCCTCCCCACACTGCCGGCAACCCCGTGCTACGACTTGTATCGAAGGATTCACGCCAGCAAGATCGCGCCGGGGCCAGCGCTTGGGTACAATCGCAGGTTAATTTGATCGAGTAACAGGACCCTTACATGATCGCATGCCTGCGGCTGTTCTCAGCCCTCTGCCTCGCTACCCTGCTGGCAGCCTGCGCCAGTTCGCCTTCGTCCAGCCTGGGCGACCTGCCGCGCACTCCGGACGCCAGCATCGAGCAACTGCTCGAACAGGCCGCCGCCAGCAAGACGCCAGAGAAAGCTGCGCTGCTGCGACTGAGCGCCGCCGATCAGGCTTACCGGCAAAAAGACACTGCGCGTGCCGCCCGGATTCTCGAGCAGGTCCAACTGGATTCGCTGAAACCGGCCCAGCAGGTTTTCGCCAGCACCCTGGCCGCCGAACTGGCACTGAGCCGCAACCAACCCAAGGCCGCGCTGACCGCCCTGAGCCACCCGAGCCTGGCGCGACTGAACGAGCTGCCGCAAGACCAGCAGGCCCGCACCCGCAGCGTGCACGCTGCGGCGTTCGAAGCCGACGGCCAGGCCCTTGCCGCTGCACAGGAACGCATTGCCCTGGCGCCCCTGTTGAGTGGCAATGCCGCCAACGCCAACAATGACGCCATCTGGAGCCTGGTCTCGGCACTGCCCGCAGAGCAACTGCAGAGCGCGGGCAGCGACACCCTTGCCGGCTGGACCAGCCTGGCCCTGGCAGTCAAAAGCGCAGGCACGCTTGAACAACAGCAAGCCGCCATCGACACCTGGAAAGCACAACACCCCGATCACCCAGCCGCACTGCAACTGCCATCGCCACTGGTCAAACTCAAAAGCCTGACCAGCCAGCCGCTGACCAAGATCGCCCTGCTGCTGCCACAGGAAGGCCAACTGGCCGGTGTTGCCCGGGCCCTGCGTGACGGCTTCATGGCCGCACATTTCCAGGCCCAGCAGGCGGGACAGAACCCGCCCGCCATCCAGGTTTTCGACAGCTCTCGCCTGACCTCCCTCGACGATTTCTACCGCCAGGCACAGGCCGCCGGCGTGCAACTGGTGGTTGGTCCGCTGGAAAAACCGCTGGTCAAGCAACTCGCCAGCTACCCGCAACTGCCGATCACCACGCTGGCGCTGAACTACAGCGATTCCGGCCAGGGCACCCCGCCACAGCTGTTCCAGTTCGGCCTCGCCGCCGAAGACGAAGCGCGCGAAGTGTCCCGTCGCGCCTACGCCGACGGCATGCGCCGTGCCGTAGCACTGGTCCCGAGCGGCGAATGGGGCGATCGCGTACTCAAGGCATTCCGCCAGGACTGGGAAGCCAAAGGCGGCACCCTGCTGGCTGCCGAACGCGTCGCACAACCGGTCGCGCTGGCCCAGCAGATCGCTGATCTGTTCCAACTGCGCCAGAGCGAAGGCCGCGCCAAGAGCCTGCAGAGCACCGTTGGCGGCAACATTTCCGCACAACCGTCGCGTCGCCAGGACATCGACTTCATCTTCCTCGCCGCAACGCCGCAGCAGGCCCAGCAGATCAAGCCGACGCTGAACTTCCAATACGCCGGCGACGTGCCGGTCTATGCGACCTCCAACGTCTACAGCGCCAGTGGCGACGTCAACCAGTACAACGACATGACCGGCATTCGCTTCTGCGAAACGCCATGGCTGCTCGACAGCAGCAACGGCCTGCGTCAGCAGGTGGTTCGCCAGTGGCCACAAGCAGCTGGCAGCCTGGGTCGGCTGTACGCCATGGGTGTCGACGCCTACAGCCTGGCGCCACGCCTCACCCAGCTGAAGGCCCTGCCGGATAACCGCATCGAAGGCCTCTCCGGCAGCTTGAGCATGAACCCGTCACAGCGCATCGAGCGGCAACTGCCGTGGGCCGAGTTCTCCGGCGGCCAGGTCAAACGCCTGCCTGATACGCCTCGTTGATGCCCACACCTTCGCGCCAGGCCGCCGGAATGGCGGCCGAGCAACAGGCCCTGGATTACCTTCTAACCCAGGGCCTTTCGCTTCTGACGCGAAACTGGCGATGCAAACGCGGCGAGCTTGATCTGGTCATGCTCGACCGCGATACAGTAGTATTCGTCGAAGTTCGTTATCGCCTGCACGCAGGCTTTGGCGGCGCCCTCGGCAGCATCGATGCCCGCAAGCAGGAAAAACTGACGCTCGCCGCGCAGCATTTCCTGCAAGAGGAATCACGCTGGGCCAGTCACCCCTGCCGTTTCGATGTGATCGCCCTGCAAGGGAGCGGTCATTCAGGACAACCGCTCGACTGGCTGCAAAATGCCTTCGACAGCTGACTCCACTGCGACGAACGCGCCTTTACCTATTCAACTTTTTGCTCTTTGCTTCGCGGGCTGCACAGTCATGTGCCGGGAGCCTCTCAATCCCCGCCCGGCCAGCCCCATTTAAGGTCACACTGATGGACATGCAATCCCGAATTCGCCAGCTCTTCCAGGCCAGCATCAACACCAAGCAACAGGCCATGGAAGTCCTTGCACCCCACATTGAGCAAGCCAGCCAGATCATGGTCAATGCCTTGCTGAACGAGGGCAAGATGCTCGCTTGCGGCAATGGCGGATCGGCCGGCGACGCACAGCACTTTTCCTCCGAGCTGCTCAACCGCTTCGAGCGCGAGCGCCCGAGCCTGCCGGCCATCGCCTTGACCACCGACAGCTCGACCATCACCTCGATCGCAAACGACTACAGCTACAACGAAATATTCTCCAAGCAGATCCGCGCGCTCGGGCAGCCGGGCGACGTACTGCTGGCCATTTCCACCAGCGGCAACTCGGCGAACATAATTCAGGCGATCCAGGCCGCACATGATCGCGAAATGATTGTCGTAGCTTTGACCGGACGCGATGGCGGTGGAATGGCTTCGCTATTGCTGCCTGAAGACGTCGAAATCCGCGTGCCGGCCAACGTCACCGCACGTATCCAGGAAGTCCACCTGCTGGCGATCCACTGCCTCTGTGACCTGATCGACAGCCAACTGTTCGGGAGTGAAGAATGACCCCAAATCGCCTCGGCCTGATGGCCCTGACCCTGTGCCTGAGCCTGACCGGCTGCAGCTCGGTGATCAATGCCAGCCGTGAGTCTCCGATCGAGGACGACCGCGGCACCCGCACCCTCGGCAGCAAAATCGACGACTCACTGATCGAAACCAAGGTGGCGGTCAACGTCGCCAAGGCCAGCCCTGACCTGGACCAGAACTCACACATCGTCGTCAGCAGCTTCAACGGCGTCGTCCTGCTCGCCGGCCAGACACCCCGTGCCGACCTGAAGAGCTTGGCCGAACAGGCCGCGAGTCAGGTGCAGAAGGTCAAGAAGGTGCACAACGAGTTGCAGGTGCTACAGCCCTCCTCCCTGCTCGCCCGCAACAACGACGCCTGGCTGACCACCAAGATCAAGACCCAGATGCTTACCGACGCCAGCATTCCCGGCTCGCGGATCAAGATCATCACCGAGAACGGCATCGTTTACCTGCTGGGCCTGCTGACCCAGGCGGAAGCCGGCCGTGCCACCAACCTGGTCCAGGGTGTGTCCGGCGTGCAGAAGATCGTCAAGCTGTTCGAATACATCGACTGAACAACGAACGCCCTGCAGCAAAAAGGCGACCCTAAGGTCGCCTTTTTTCATTTCACTACTTTCAGACTTGGCCGACCACTCGGGCGAGGCGGCTGTCCACCGTCCGGCGGACCGTCGTCATCCGGCTCGACATCATCTTCATCATCAATCACCGGCGGCTCCAGCTCGAAGACCATGCCTTGGCCGTTCTCACGAGCATAGATTCCAAGAATGGCACTGATGGGCACGAACAAGCTGTGCGCAACACCACCAAACCGGCCTTCGAAACTCACCGCGTCATTGTCCATGTGCAAGCTGCGCACAGCACTGGGCGATACGTTCAGAACAATCTGACCGTCGCTGGCGAAACCTTGGGGAACCTGGACGGCCGGGTATTCGGCATTCACCAGGATGTGAGGCGTGCAATCGTTGTCCACGATCCACTCATACAGTGCACGCACCAGGTAGGGGCGACTGGAGTTCATCAACAGCTCCTTAAAGCTTGCGCATTTCTCGTTCTGTAGAGGACAGGCTTGCCTGGAAAGCTTCGCGGGCAAACTGCCGCTCCATATAGTCCAGCAACGGCTTGGCCTGCCGTGGCAGCTCGATACCCAGTATCGGCAAACGCCACAGTATGGGCAGTAGACAGCAATCCACCAGACTTTGATCCTCACTCAGGAAACATGGCTTGTCCCCGAATAGCGGGGACACACCCGTGAGGCTCTCGCGCAACTCCTTGCGCGCCTGGACGCGGGCCGCATCCTTGCTGCGAGCATCGAGGATCAGGTCCACCAGCGAGCACCAGTCACGCTGGATACGGTGAATCAACAACCGGCTGTTCGCCCTCGCTACCGGATACACCGGCAACAGCGGCGGATGGGGATAACGCTCATCGAGGTATTCCATTACGACCGTCGATTCGTACAACGCCAGATCGCGATCGACCAGGGTCGGCAGCGTGCCGTACGGATTGGCCTCAAGCAGTTTGGCCGGCTGATTTCCCGCCGCGACGTTGATGATTTCGACGCTGACACCCTTCTCGGCGAGAACGATGCGCACCCGATGAGAATAGTGATCAGCGGGGTCGGAGTAGCAGGCTAACCGGTTGGTCACGCCCATATGGGTCCTCCTCGCGTGTTGGAATAATAAAGATACAAATGCAAACGCGCCCTGCGGCCACCTCCGTATTCCGGAGGCGCCCCAGGGCGCGCGTTCAACTACCAGAAATTACTGCGTGATCAGTGCACGTCCTTCCAGTATTCGCGCTTGAGCAGGTAGGCGAATACGAAGAAGAAGGCCAGGTACAGCAGCACGTAAGTACCGATGCGCTGACTTTCCAGTTTGACCGGGTTGGCCGAATAGGCCAGGAAGGTCACCAGGTTCTTGACCTTCTCGTCGAACTGCTCGTCGGTCAGGGTACCGGATTTCGGCACGATGGTCAGCTGATCACATGCTTCATGGGTCAGAGGAGCACCGGTCAGCGGGTCGAATTGCTTCTTGCCTTCGACGACGGTCTGGATCTGCTTGCAACCCACGACCTGACGACCCTGCAGACCAACCAGCACGTTCGGCATGCCGACGTTCGGGAAGATCTTGTTGTTCACACCCCATGGGCGCGATGGATCTTCGTAGAACGCCCGCAGGTAGCTGTAGAGCCAGTCGGCACCACGGACACGGGCAACCAGGGTCAGGTCAGGCGGTGCCGCACCGAACCAGGTCTTCGCATCGTTCGGCTGCATGCCGATGTTCATGTGATCACCGATCTTGGCACCAGTGAGGACCAGCTTCTCGAGCATGATCTCATGCGGAATGCCGAGGTCATCAGCAACACGCTCATAGCGCTGGAACTTGGCGCTGTGGCAACCCATGCAATAGTTGGCAAAGGTACGGGCACCGTCCTGCATGGCGGCCTTGTCGGTCAGGTCGATATTGACCTTGTCCAGTTCGACTTCATGCCCACCGGCAGCGAAGGTCAGGGTTGGCATCACTGCCAGAATCAATACTGCAAATAGCTTTTTCATCAGCCAGTCACCCTTTCCGGAACCGGTTTGGTCTTCTCAAGCCTGGTGTAGAACGGCATCAGAATGAAGTAGGCGAAATACAGGAAGGTACATACCTGCGACAACAGCGTACGGCCCGGGGTTGGTGCCAGCACACCCAGCACACCCAGAATCACGAAGGAGATGCAGAACACCAGCAGCCACACTTTGCTCAGCCAGCCTTTGTAGCGCATGGAGCGAACCGGACTGCGGTCCAGCCAGGGCAGGACGAACAGCACCGCGATCGCAGCACCCATGGCAATGACACCCATGAGCTTGTCTGGAATCGCCCGCAAAATTGCGTAGAACGGCGTGAAGTACCAAACCGGCGCAATGTGCTCAGGCGTCTTGAAGGCGTTGGCCTGTTCGAAGTTCGGTTTCTCCAGGAAGTAACCGCCCATTTCCGGGAAGAAGAACACCACGGCACAGAACACGAACAGGAAGACCACAACACCGGCGATGTCTTTCACGGTGTAGTAAGGGTGGAATGGAATGCCGTCCAGCGGAATGCCGTTCTCGTCTTTTTTCTTCTTGATGTCGACACCATCAGGGTTGTTCGAACCCACTTCGTGCAACGCCAGGATGTGCAGAACCACCAGGCCGAGGATCACGATTGGCAGTGCGATCACGTGCAGCGCAAAGAAGCGGTTCAGGGTAATGCCCGAAATCAGGTAGTCACCGCGGATCCACTGCGTCAGGTCATCGCCGATCACAGGGATGGCACCGAACAGCGAGATGATCACCTGGGCACCCCAGTAGGACATCTGGCCCCAAGGCAGCAGGTAACCCATGAAGGCTTCCGCCATCAGCGCCAGGTAGATCAGCATGCCGAAGATCCACACCAGCTCGCGTGGCTTCTGGTAGGAACCGTACAGCAGGCCGCGGAACATGTGCAGGTAGACGACGATGAAGAACGCCGACGCACCGGTAGAGTGCAGGTAGCGCAGGATCCAGCCGTACTCGACGTCACGCATGATGTATTCGACCGAGGCGAACGCCTCTTCGGCCGAAGGGGTGAAGCTCATGGTCAGCCAGACACCGGTAACGATCTGGTTGACCAGGACCAGCAGCGCCAGGGAGCCGAAGAAATACAAGAAGTTGAAGTTCTTCGGAGCGTAATACTTGCTCAGATGGTCTTCCCACATCTTGGTGGCGGGGAAGCGGGCGTCAACCCATTCCATGAACTTACTCATCACGCTTTCTCCTGATCGATGCCGACGATGATGATCTCATCCGACTCGTACGAATGCGGTGGCACCGGTAGATTGAGCGGCGCAGGCTGGGACTTGTAGACGCGGCCGGCGAGGTCGTAGTGAGAACCGTGGCATGGGCAGAAATAGCCACCCACCCATTTTGGCCCGAGGTCGACGGGCGCCACTTCCGGACGGAAAGTCGGCGAGCAGCCCAAGTGGGTGCACAGGCCAACCAGCACGAGGATCTCCGGCTTGATCGAGCGGTTCGATGGGTCAACGTAAGTCGGCTGGACCGACGCCTTGGACTCCGGATCGGAAAGGTCGCCAGTGATCTTCTTGAGGTTACCGAGGATCTCTTCAGTGCGACGGACAATGAAAACCGGCTGGCCACGCCATTCGGCCACCAACTGCTGCCCAGGCTCCACCTTGGCAATATTGACCTTCACCGGTGCACCGGCAGCTTTCGCCTTGGCACTGGGGAACCATGACCCTACGAACGGGACCGCAGCCCCCACCGCTCCTGCTGCACCCACTACAGACGTGGCTGCTACCAGGAAGCGACGCCGGCCTGCGTTGACGCCGTCATTGCTCATTCAGTCCTCTCCCATCAGCTTTGTGGCCTGTTGAAACAGGCATCTACTAAGTAACTTCCGAACCGCTAAAAATTTGCCGCATGGTAAAGAAAAGACCCATGCCTGACAAGGTTATTACCCTGGCCAAAGGCCTGCATCCCGCGCTGGCCTTGACCTGCGTCTATGCGGCAAGTTGTCACACGGATGATCAACCCCCATTATTCAAGACATAAAAAAAGCCCGGTTCCACCTGGAACCGGGCTTTTTTTGAAACTCGGGCGAATTAACGCTTCGAGTACTGTGGACGCTTACGTGCTTTACGCAGACCCACTTTCTTACGCTCGACTTCACGAGCGTCGCGGGTAACGAAGCCAGCACGGCGCAGAGCGCCACGCAGGGACTCGTCGTAGTCCATCAGAGCGCGAGTGATACCGTGACGGATAGCACCGGCTTGACCGCTGACACCACCACCGATAACGGTGACGTAGATGTCGAACTTCTGGGTGGTTTCAGTCAGTTCCAGCGGCTGGCGAACGACCATGCGCGCGGTTTCACGACCGAAGAACACGTCCAGAGAACGGTTGTTGATGGAGATGTTGCCAGTGCCCGGACGCAGGAAAACGCGTGCGGTTGCAGTCTTGCGACGGCCAGTGCCGTAATTTTGAGTCGCCGACATAATGAACTATTCCGTTAAATCTTCAGTTCTTGGGGCTGCTGAGCAGTATGAGGGTGAGCAGCGCCCGCATAGACTTTCAGCTTACGGTACATGTCACGACCCAGCGGGTTCTTAGGCAGCATGCCTTTGACCGCGGTCTCGATCACACGCTCAGGGGCCTTGGCAATCAGCTTCTCGAAGCTGATTTCCTTGATGCCGCCCGGGAAACCGGAGTGGGAGTAGTACATTTTGTCCGAACTCTTGGCACCAGTAACACGTACCTGCTCGGCGTTGATTACGACGATGTAGTCGCCGGTGTCAACGTGAGGGGTGTATTCAGGCTTGTGCTTGCCACGCAGACGGCTCGCGATTTCAGTGGCCAGACGACCCAGGGTCTGACCAGCAGCATCAACGACGAACCACTCGCGTTTTACTGTTTCCGGTTTAGCAGTAAAAGTTTTCATTCTTTATAAGCCTCAGGGGCCGCCCTGCGAAAATAAGACGGCAAATCTTACTGAATAGTGCTTACTTTGACAAGGTCAAAGGCAGCCGCATACGAACGCTATCGGGGGCTCGGGTCAGCGCGTCCAATATACGGCAGGGATTCCGTTCGACGGCGGGGCATCACTTCCACCGAAGAAAGAGCAGCAGGATTATCCAGATTACCGGGAAAATATCAACCTGATTTTGCGGGAACCGCGCTCTGGCGAGCGATTCCCAGGCCTTTGCCTGCGCCCTGGGCAATGTTTGAAGAACGTGTACACAACACAGGGACGCGAGACTGGACACAATCGCCAAAAAATAAGACGATCCAGCCGGTGATTGACCACTCTCCCCTATAAGAATAAAGAACATGATGTTTACCCAACCCAACGCGCCCCTGCGCCGCGTCAGCATCCTGGCCATCGACAAAGTCTTCGCTTCGACCCTGATGCAGGCCAAGGACTTTTTCCATCTGGCCAGCCTGCGCTACGCCAAGCAACTGGGCCTGAGTCTCCAACCCATGTTCGAGACCCGCCTGGTGAGCCCTGACGGCGAGCCGGTCAACAGCTTCAGCGACGTCCAGGTGCCGGTCGACGGCGGCCTGGAAGAAGCCGACGTGATCATCCTTCCCGCCTTCTGGGAGGATTTCTCCTCGCTCTGCGAGCGTTACCCCCAGATTCTGCCCTGGCTACGCGAGCAGCATGCCCGTGGAGCAGTGCTCTGTGGCGAGGCCAGCGGCGTGTTCTGGCTGGCCGAAGCCGGCCTGCTGGATGGCAAGGAAGCAACCACCTACTGGCGCTTCTTCAACCAGTTCGCCGAGCGCTTCCCCAAGGTCCAGCTGAATCAGGACAAGCACCTGACCGACGCCGACAATCTCTACTGCGCCGCAGGCACCACATCGGCCTGCGACCTCTATATCTACTTGATCGAGCGTTTCTGCGGCGCCAATGTTGCCCAGGCCGTTGCCCGCGACATCCTCTATGAAGTGCAACGCAACTACACCCCAGGCCGCATGGGCTTCGGCGGGCAGAAGTTGCATCAGGACGTGATCATCCTGCAGATCCAGCACTGGCTCGAAGAGCACTTCGCCGACAAGTTCCGCTTTGAGGATGTAGCCCGCAACCACGGCATGAGCATCCGCAACTTCATGCGCCGGTTCCAGAGCGCCACGGGCGACAAGCCGCTGCATTACCTGCAACGGCTGCGGATCGAAACGGCAAAAGGGTTGCTGTCCGGCACACGCAAGAGCATCAAGACCATCAGCTACGAAGTCGGCTACGACGATGCCAGCTTCTTCGCACGACTCTTCAGGCAGCACACCGCGCTGTCGCCGAATCAGTATCGGCAGCAGTTCATGCAGGAAGCTTGACGGCAGTTGAAAGCGGCAAGCGGCAAGCTACAAGAAGAGCGCGCGCTCGACTTGTCGCTTACCGCTAGTAGCTGCTTTTAAGGCTTGTGCGCGCGAGCCAGGAATTCGTGGGATTGCATTTCCAGCAGGCGGCTCAGGGTGCGCTGGAATTCGAACGTCAGGCGTCCGCCGGTGTACAGGTCCTTCAATTCCACTTCCGCCGAGATGATCAGCTTGACGTTGCGGTCATAGAATTCGTCGACCATGTTGATGAAGCGCCGCGCGATATCGTCGGTCGCCACACCCATCTGCTCCACACCGCTCAACAACACCGCATGGAAGATCTTGCCCAGCTCGATGTAGTCGTTCTGGCTGCGCGGGCCGTCGCACAGTTCGCGGAATTCGAACCAGGCCACGTCGTCGCAGGTGCGCAGAGCGCGGATTTCGCGGTTTTCGATGATCAGCACATCGTTTTCCACTGCCTGGGTGCATTCCGGCGTCAGCGCGCGGAAGCTCTTGCGCAGGCTTTCGTGGGCAGCTTCGTCCAGCGGGAAGTGGAACAGTTCGGCCTGTTCCAGGTGGCGCAGACGATAGTCCACGCCGCTGTCGACGTTGACGATCTCGGTGTTCTGCTTGATCAGGGCGATAGCCGGGAGGAAGCGCGCCCGCTGCAGGCCATCCTTGTACAGACCGTCCGGAACGATGTTGGAGGTGGCCACCAGGGTCACGCCGTTCTTGAACAGCTCTTCCATCAGGGTGCCAAGGATCATGGCGTCGGTGATGTCGGAGACGAAGAATTCATCGAAGCAGATGACCCGCGCTTCGTCGGAGAAACGCTTGGCAATCAGGGTCAGCGGGTTCTTCTCACCCTTGAGCCCTTTCATTTCCTCGTGGACCCGCTTCATGAAGCGGTGGAAGTGCGTGCGGGACTTTTCCTTGAATGGCAGCGCTTCAAAGAAGGTGTCGACCAGATAAGTCTTGCCCCGGCCAACGCCACCCCAGAAGTACAAGCCCTTGACCGGCACCTGCTCTTTCTTGCCGAACAGTTTGCCGAACACGCCCGGCTTGCTGTTCTGCGCCGCGATCAAATCGTCGTACAGGCGCTGCAAATGGCGCACTGCCGTTTCCTGGGCCGCGTCATGGAAGAAATCGGGACGTTTCAGATCTGCTTGATATCGTTCTAGGGGCGTCATAATTCGTTAGCAAGGCAACAAAAGCGGGCCGTCACTGTAGCGACGGCCCCGGGTAATGGCAATCAGACTTCCGATAAGCCGTCAGTCCTGTTGAGGCGCCAGCGCCGCGCGCAGAGCTTCGATGGCGCTGTCACGGGCCGCGGCATCGTCGAACTGCGGGCCATCGGCCACGCTCTCGCCTTCCAGCCACAGGCTGAAGCCCAAACCTTCCTCACGGACGTCCAGCGCCTGACCTTGCTGCAGTTGCTTGGTCACGGCACCGGCGGTCTTGCCATCGGCGAAGCTGCGGGAAAGCAGCAGTTGCTCGCCATCAGCGCCCAGCAGGCGGAAGCGGAAGCTGCCGTCTTCATCACGGAAGCTGACGAAGCGCGCGGCTTTCGCGGCCTTTTTCTTCACTTCGGCCGGGCCCTGATCGAGGGCGCGGAACGAGCGCAGGCCCACCGCTTCACGCAGTTGCTCGAGGAACGGGGTCGCGACCTTGCGGGCTTTCCGCGCGCCGGCCAGGAGGATGTCCTCCAGGTCCGCCGGGCGGGTAATCAGTTGGTGGTAACGCTCGCGAGCTTCGCCCAGTTGGCCGTCGAGCAACTGGAACAGTTGCTGCTTGGCATCGCCCCAGCCCAGGCCCTGCAGCAGCTCGCTGCGGAAGGCGTCGGCCTGTGCTGGCGTGGAGAAGGCTTGATAGAGCGTGAACAGGTGCGAATTGTCCGGATCCTTCGCCTCACCCGGCGCGCGGGAGTCGGTGACGATGCGGGAGATCGCGTCCTTCATGTCCTTCGCGCTGCTGAACAGCGGGATGGTGTTGTCGTAGCTCTTGGACATCTTGCGACCGTCCAGGCCCGGCAGGGTCGCCACGCTTTCCTCGATCGCCGCTTCCGGCAGGACGAAGAAGTCCTTGCCCTGGCCGAACAGGTGGTTGAAGCGCTGGCCGATATCCCGCGCCATTTCCACGTGCTGGATCTGGTCACGGCCCACCGGCACCTTGTGCGCGTTGAACATCAGGATGTCCGCAGCCATCAGCACCGGATAGCTGTACAGGCCCATGCTCACGCCGGCATCCGGGTCTTCGCCGTTTTCCAGGTTCTTGTCCACCGACGCCTTGTAGGCATGCGCGCGGTTGAGCAGGCCCTTGGCAGCGACACAGGTCAGCAGCCAGGTCAGCTCGGGAATCTCGGGAATGTCGGACTGGCGATAGAAGGTCACCTTCTCGGGGTCCAGGCCACCAGCCAGCCAGGTCGCGGCGATTTCCAGACGCGAGCGCTGGATGCGCTGCGGGTCATCGCATTTGATCAGGGCGTGGTAGTCGGCGAGGAAGTAGAACGAGTCGGCACCCGGCTGCTGGCTGGCGAGGATCGCCGGGCGGATGGCACCGGCGTAGTTGCCCAGGTGCGGGGTGCCGGTGGTGGTGATACCGGTGAGGATGCGCGTAGTCATGGGTTATCGCTTATTCAGGCTTGGCTCAGTTCGAAAGACGCGGCAGCACCAGATCCTTGAGGTCGGTCAGCTTGCCATGAAAAAAGTGTCCGCATTCTGCCACTTTCAGCAGCTCATGGGGACGCGGCAGTTCAGCGGACCAGTCGTAGACGACGCGAGGCTCGATCACTTCGTCGGCGTCCGGCTGGATGACGGTCAGCGGGCAGTGCTGCGGGATCGCATGGCTGTCTCCCAGGCGCATCACCGCGGGTGCGATCATGAACAACTGCTTCAGCGCTGCACCTTCGGCCTCCAGACGGCCGCCGAGCGCAGCGGCGACGAAACCGCCGAAGGAGAAACCGAGCAGGGTCAACGACAAGTCCGGGTGCTTTTCCCGTAGCCAGGCGGCGGCGGCCTGGGCATCATCCACTTCACCGCTGCTCATGTCGTGGCTGCCCTCGCTGGCACCAACGCCACGATAATTGAAGCGCAGGGTGATCAGACCGGCGTCCCGCGCGGTACGCTGCAGCGTCGAAACCACCTTGTTCAGCATGGTTCCGCCCTGGACCGGATTGGGGTGGCAGATCAGCACCGCGCCAGGGGCGTCGGCCGTCTCCTGATAAAGCGCTTCCAGTTGGCCGACCGGGCCGTCGATGAATACGGGGGTTTCGCGGGTAAGCAAGGAATTAAACTCCGTGACCCCGGCAAGGGTCGACTCGTCTAGCTGAATGATTCTGTTCTGAGATATTTGCGATGCTTCGCGGTATACAGCGCAGGTCCGAGCCGTTAACGTAAAGCAAAGCCGTTTATAGAGGAAGGACTCGTGGAACTCTCGCTCTTAGTTTGGTTGTTGCCGACCCTGGCCCTGGCAGTGGGTGTCGTCGTTGGTTTCCTGGTTGCCCGCCTTCTGCCCAATGCCGCACCGAGCAGCACCCAGCGGCAGTTGGACGATATCCAGGAACGCTTCGACAGCTACCAGAATGAAGTGGTGACCCACTTCAACAGCACCGCGGCTCTGGTCAAGAAACTTACCCAAAGCTACCAGGAAGTGCAGGATCACCTGGCCGATGGCGCCAACCGCCTGGCACTGGATGAACTGACCCGTCAGCGCCTGCTGGCTGCCCTGCACTCCGACGCGCCACAAGGTCCGCGTGATCGCCTGACTCCGCCAAAGGACACCGAAGTCCCGCGTGACTACGCGCCCAAAGCGCCGAATACACCGGGCATGCTCGACGAGCATTATGGACTCAAGCGCAACTGACCCCCGAAGCCCCGCACCCGCGGGGCTTTTTATTAGGCCCGTTATTCGACACGCCCGTCAGGCACTGACCGCGAGCGTCGGTTGCCACGCCAACGCCTGATCTCCCCTTGGGAAGAACCCTGCCGAAGACGGCGGTGCAAATGCCGCCATCGAGTCGATCAGGTTTCCGATGTCGGGCAATGCCCGCAGGTCCGCGCTGGCCACCAGCAACTGCGCTGTTTGCGCGCTATCACCCTCCGCGACAACCGGAACAGCAACAGCCTGCCCTGCATCCGCAAAAATGAAGTCATCCCGAGAGATCTGTGCAAGCTCGAGCGTATCCAGATAGAGCAACTCCACAGGCTTGGCACCGTCCCCCAAGGCGGAGGTGCGCACCGATACGCCGTGAATCTGCGACAAACCATTGATGGTGGCCCGGTTGACCTTGCTCAGGTCGAGCGCATCAAAGCTGCTGATGCCGGTCTGGCTCAAATCGATCTTGTCGATGCCATGCCTGAAACCACGCAGCGCGTTGCGGTAGTTGTCCACACCCTCCTGCCTCACCACCACAAACACATCCTTCGCCCCGTTATCCCGGCTGTACACCGTGCCCGACAACGACGCCACGAACTGGCCTGTTGCATCAGTGGAATAACTCACACCACCTCCGCCGCCATTGAGCAAGACAACGCCCGGCGCTTCTACGGTCTGCTCGACAATGCTGCTGTCGACATAATGCGGCGGTGCAACGAAGGTATCCCTGAAGCGAAAATCCGACGCGCCCACTGCCGACGCAACCTGCCCCGGAAATATCAGGGATTGCCCATCCCCCAGGCCGAGTTTGAAACCGCTCTCGCCAGGCTCGGGCTGCAGGTCGCCAAACTGCTTTCCGCTGAACCCGATCAGTTCGACTACATCGCGACCCACCTCGAAATTCTCCAGCGCATCCTGACCACCCTCCCGCCGGTGCACTACAAACACGTCCTTGCCCGTACCACCCACCAGGCGGTTGCGACCACGCCCGGCGTCGAGCAGGGCATCTTCACCAGCGGCCACCAACGTGTCGTTACCATCGCCGCTGATCAGGTTTTGAATACCACCATTGGCCAGCGTCAATCCCGTACCGCCAATACTGGCGACGCCCGTACCCAGATCGACCGAAACATCACCGCTCACCGCAGCCGCATTCAGGGTATTACGACCACCCGCTTGCCCGTTGATCGCGTCATCCAGCACACCCCGTTCGGGCTGGTGCATCACCGCGACGGCATATCCATTGGTATAAAAGTAGGTGTCGTCGCGGGTGGTGGCTGTGCCGGACACACGCAGCGCCCAACTGTTCAACGTCACGGGCAAACCATTGGCGGCATTGCTCACCTCCAGCGTCCAGGCGCCTGCAGAGGCCTCGCCCCAATCGTGAGTGGACATGAAGGTGTACCTGAACGCACCTTCACGCGGACTGCCAAGGTCGTCAGCACCACTCCCCGGCGCCTTGCCCGAACGATCGAGCAACAGGCTCTGCGTCCCCGTCGGGGAAATCAACCTCAGGGTCAGGTCTCCCAACCGTCCCACCAGCGCATCGACATCGATCTCGACATGCTCTATCTGTACCCCGGCGTCCATTGCCAACGAAAAACGTAAGGCATCCCCGGGAGAAACCGATTGCCCGAGCACTTCGCTCGCAACCGACAATACTTTTTCATTCGAGGTAGTGGCCTGGCCGATCCACGACTCGGCCAACCGCACGGCAGCACGCGCATCTGCATTTTTTCCCTCTTCAGTCAGAACATCGAGCACCGCGTGTAGTGTCCAGGCTTCATGAGGAAGACCGACACCTTCAAAAGTTTCATTGTGAAGTATTGTCGCACCCTCATAATCTATATCCGTATCGACAACGCCGCCCTCCATATTGGCAATCCGATTATCTAGATAACCCGCCCCCATATTAAACATTATCTTTGATATACCGATATCATCCAATGGTGCGCCTGCATCTTTCGCCACTGACTTCATATAGCTAAGCGCGGCAACCCCTGCTATAGAGTCGACCTTCACCACACCGTTCGCAAGAACTGCGTAACGGTCACCTTGAGCAGCCAGATAGTCATACATCGCAGCCGGGCCTTCACTATGGAGAAGCGCCCTAGCACTTTCAATATCTTGCATAGTCAACTTAGCCATCATTCACTCCCAATCAAGCCATCATTAAAAAACAACGTTGAAGATTCAACAAACTCTCGCCATAATTTTATTTTTTCAGGTGGAAAGCGAACTTCTGACAAAGCCTCAAGCTCCGGAATCATAAATCTTGCTTCGCATGTAGAATTTCTTTGTTGCATCAACAACCAACGACAGGAAATAACATACTCTATCTGTCCATCTTGCCCTCCCCAGTAAAAATCCGAATAACTATTACGCGATGTATTGTTGTAGCCTCTTACATGATGCAAACCTAAGTCATCTCGGTATTCAGCACTGTTATGCTGATCAGGTGTCAAAAATCTAAGGGAGACTTCCGAAACTCGGGACATGCCTTTGAATATAGGTAGCACGGGCACAATCGTGACGGTCAACCCTTTAAAATCCGAAGAACCACCAACAATAAGACTTACCGGTTTCATCTCCGGCCAAGACATCATCATTGTTAGTGATCTCAAGTTCGCACCGCACCCCTTTTTATTGTGGATAAATCCGGGCTCCCATGAGCTTTTCCCTTCATACTCCGGCCAATACTTCACATACGCCTTGGGATACCTGAGCACATACCCGGAAATTTTTCCGCACGTATAGGGATCATAAAAAACTGGAACAGCGGGAGGGCTAACAGCCCACTCAAAAATCAGCTTAAGAAATAGAAGTCCCCACAAAAAAACCAACGACACCGCTAAAAACCTGAACAACCTCCATACAAATTTAAATGCAGAAACTCCCCAACCCCGAATAAACACCTCGCACCCCTCCAGGCCTGACACTCGTTAATTGTGGATTATTTTCATCGAACTCACCGCTTCCCCAAACTCTCCCGCACATGCCCCTGCAACAGACTCAAAAAAATGACTGAGCACCTTGCGCCTATCCGTTATCACTTCCGCGCGCACAGCCATACCCGCAGATAACGGAATGCCCCACTCATTCACTCAAATATGGCTTTGTTCCAATTACGCCGCAGCCATATTCTTCACAACTTTAGAAGTTACCTTTTCAGCAAGCGGAATTCGAACTTCCTCCGCAACCGATTTCATACAGCTAATTGCTGCGACCCCGCAACAGAGTCAGCACTTACTACACCACTCGCAAGAATCGCGTATCGATCCCCCCTCGCCGCCAAGTACTTATACATGACGACAGGTCCCTCTCCCTCGAGAACTGCTCTAGCGTGATCCAAGTCCTGCGCCGTCAATTTATTCATCACTCACTCCCAATCAAACCATCATTAAAAAAACTTACTGAATCGGTTAAAATCTCGCGCCATAAACTTATATCTTCTGACGGAAATTCAACTTCCGCGAAAGCATCAAGCTCCGGAATTAAAAACCTCGCCATGCATCTATAGTTTTTGTTCTGGATTGGTAACCAGAGGCAATAAATCAAGTGTTCCACCGCCCCATCTCGCTCGCTCCAATAAAAATCAGAATAACTATCTCTCCAGACAGGACCGTAACCTCTGACGTGATACAACCCGAGATCATTTTTATACTTTGCCCCGCACATTTGTTCAGGTGTAACAAAGTCAAGCGAAGTCTCCAACACCTTCGACATACCTTTAAATACTGGCAACAAAGGCATAATCGTAATGATCACCCCGGTAAACTCCGATGAAGCCCCAACGCTAAAACTAACTGGTTTCATATCCGGCCAAGACATCATCATCGTTAACGATCTCAAATTCGCACCACACCCTTTTTTATTTTTGATAAATCCGGGACCCCATGAACTTTCCCCCTCATACTCCGGCCAAAATTTCACGTACGCCTTGGGATACCTGAGCACATACCCAGAAATTTTTCCGCACGTATAGGGATCATAAAAACCCGGGACAACGGGAGGGCTAACAACCCAGTCAAATATCACCTTCAAACATATAACCCCCAATAAAAAAATTAGTGAAGCCGCAAGAACCCTGAGCAAATTCCACGTAAATGTAAATACAGAAAAAAACCACCTCAGAATTAACACCTAGCATCCTCCAGGTCTGACACTCGTTAATTGGGGATTATTTTCATCGAACTCACCGCTCCCCCAAACTCTCCCGCACATGCCGCTGCAACGGACTCAAGAAATAACTGATCACCTTGCGCCTATCCGTTATCACTTCCGCACGCACAGCCATACCCGCAGATAACGGAATGTCCCGCTCATTCACTCGAATATGGCTTTGTTCCAGTTTCACCCTGGCGCTGTACATCAACCCGCGCCGTTCATCCTCGATGGCGTCGCTCGAAATACTTTGAACAACACCGGGAATCACGCCGTACTTGGTAAACGTGAACGTCTCGATCTTTATTTCTACCGGCTGACCAGGAAAAACAAAGCCGATGTCCTTGTTCTCGAATTGCACTTCCACTTCAACGGGCTGCTTGACCGGAACAATCACCATCAGCGTCTGCGCTTCGGTAACAACACCCCCACGTGTGTGAATCGCCAATTGCTGGACAGTGCCATCGACCGGCGATGTTAGGGTCTTCAGGCGATGCCGTTGTTCGGCCTTGCTCACCTCAAGCGTCAGGGCTGCAACCCGCTGTCCGGCTTCGCCGTAGAGGTCGAGCATTGCCCTTCGGGTTTGCGCGATGACACCGGCATGACGGTGGCTGGCGGCGTTTTTCGCCGCGGTCAGTTCCTCCACCCGCAAACGCTGCGTCGTCAGTTCCCGCTCCTGGTCGAGGCGAATCTGTTCCTTTTCCAGGTACAGGTGCTTGGCCATGGCCGACTCCCGCCACAGCAGTTTGTAGTCAGCGGCCAGTTGCCGGGTGATGACCAACATCTGCTGCAGCGACTCGACCCGGGCACTGGCGGAGCGGATCTCGGCGCTGCGCTGTTCGATTTCAGCCGTCACCTGATCGAGGGCCGCACGCAATTCCAGGTACTGCCCCTGCAACCAACGTTGCGCGGCCTGTTTTTGCACGGCGGGTGCGTCGGGTATAAGCGCTGCCAGCGGTTCCGGTTCGCGCTGTCGCTCGATGGCTGACAACAACGCCTGCGCCCTGGCCTTGTCGATACGGGCTGCCAGCAGCTCACTGCCCAGTCGCTCGACCTCGGCGGCCGTTATCCGGTCTTCCAGTTCCACCAGAAGATCACCGGCCTTGACGACTTGCCCGTCGCTGACGTGGATAACACGGATAACGGCGCCCTCACTGGCCTGGATCAACTTGCTCCGACCACTGGGAACGATCTTTCCCGCGGCACTGGCGACAACATCGATTTCGCCGATGCAGGCCCAGGCGAGGGTCAGGGCCGCGAAGAGCAGCAAGATCCGTTGCAGGTAACGCGGCGCGGGATGCACGGGTGTTTCCTGCAACGCGAGTGCGGCAGGCAGGAACTCAAGTTCGTGTCGCGTTCGCTGCGGCCCGTCCATCGAGCGGCGCTGACGCCAGGCTTCACGCCAAACCTCGCGATAACGCGCCATCAGCATCCTGAGGGCAGTCATTCGCCGCCCCCCTGCTGCAATCGGTGCAGGTGGGCATAGACACCATCAGGTTTGCGGAGCAACTGCTCATGAGGGCCTTGCTCGACAATCTGCCCGCGCTCCATCACCAGAATGCGGTTGGCATGGCGCACGGCAGACAACCGGTGAGCAATGATGATGACCGTGCGCTCGCGACAGATATGCGCCATGTTCTGCTGGATGATCCGCTCCGACTCGTAGTCGAGGGCACTGGTGGCCTCGTCGAGAATCAGGATCCGCGGATTGCTCAGCAAGGCCCGGGCAATGGCGAGGCGCTGCCGCTGCCCGCCCGACAACGAGGCGCCATGCTCCCCCACCATCGTGTCGTAGCCCTCGGGCAATTCGAGGATGAAATCATGGGCGCCCGCCAGCTTCGCCACCCGCACGATGTCCTCGATCGGCGCGCCAGGGTCGCTGAGGGCGATGTTGTCGCGGACACTGCGGCGAAACAGCATGTTGTCCTGCAGTACGACACCGATCTGCCGGCGCAGGGAGGAGACATCCGCGATCGCCAGGTCCATGCCGTCGAGCAGCACCCGGCCGCGCTCCGGCGAATAGAGGCGCTGGATCAGCCGGGTCAGAGTGCTTTTGCCGGAGCCAGAGCGGCCCACGACGCCAATCAGCTCGCCGGCCTCGATCTGAAGGCTAACCGCACGCAATGCTTCACTGGCATCGGGCCGGTAACGAAAGCTCACCTGGTCGAGTTCGATACGCCCGACCAGTTTCGGCAACACGCTGCCGTTGCCATGGTTCGCTTCGGTCCGGGTATTGAGAATGTCGCCCAGTCGCTGAATAGACAGCCCAACCTGCTGGAAACCGCTCCACAGTTGAGCCAGGCGCATGATCGGTTGCGACACGCGGCCAGCAAGCATGTTGAAGGCAATCAACTGGCCGACTGTCAGTTCTCCATCGATGACCAGCCGCGCGCCCAGCCACAGGGTGATGACGGTGACCAGCTTGCCGATCAACGCAGCGCTCTCATGGGCGAGGGTGGAAAGGTTCTGCGTCTTGAAACTGGCCGATACATAGGCGGCCAGTTGGTCGTCCCAGCGCCGCGTGACCTGCGGTTCCACCGCCATCGACTTGAGGGTGTCGATGCCATTGATGGTCTCGACCAGAAATGCCTGGTTTTCGGCGCCGCGGTTGAAACTCTGTTCCAGCCGGGCACGCAGTATCGGGGTGAGCAGCAGGGAGATCAGTACATACAGCGGCAGCGATGCCACCACCACCAGGGTCAGCCATCCGCTGTAGGCGAACATGACCGCGATGAACACGATGGAAAACAGCACGTCCAGCACCAGGGTGATGCTGTTCCCGGTGAGAAAACTGCGGATGTTTTCAAGCTCTCTCACACGGGCGATGGAGTCACCCACCCGGCGCGACCGAAAATACGCCAGTGGCAATTCCACCAGGTGTTGAAACAGCCGCTTTCCCAACTCCACGTCCATGCGGCTGGCCGTGTGGGCAAAAACATAGGTGCGCAACAGGCTGAGCAGGCTTTCGAACAGGGTAATCGCGAGCAACCCGACCACGATTACGTCAAGCGTGGTCAGCCCCCGGTGCACCAGAACCTTGTCCATCACCACCTGGAAAAACAGCGGTGTCACCAGGGCAAACAGCTGCAGGACGAACGACACGAACAGCGTTTCAGCCAGTAGCTTTCGGTGCTTCACTACGGCGGGGATGAACCAGGTGAAGTCGAATCGCGCCGCTACGCCGGGCAGGAGCGCCTGCGAACGCACAAGGATCACCTCACCACTCCAGCGTTTGCCCAGGGCGTCGAGCGTCAGTACTTGCGGGGTCGCTGTACGGGGATCCTGAACCAGCGCCTGACTGCCCTCGAGCCGGGCAAGGATGAAGTACTCACCGTCGCGGTCAATGGCAATGGCCGGTAGCGGCAACCGGGGAAGACGCTCAACCGTGCACGTGGACAGCGTGACCTTGAGGTCGAGCTGCTTGAACGCCTGAAGTAACTGAGGGGTGGAAAAGCGCGCCCTGCCGGCCGCGAAGCGGTGAACAAGTTGCTCTGCGCTAGCCACCGTATTGTGATAACGCGCCAGCATGACCAGGCATGCCAGACCAGAGTCCAGCCACTCGCCTTGTTGATTCCGATTGTCTGTCGCCACCGCGAGTGCCTCATGTCCGGGAAAAGCATCCCCGAAAACTAGGCTCATTCACTGGTGAGAAAAATCATGCTGGATCCTGCAATGGCGACAGAAATTTCGGTAACAAAATCGAGGTCTTGTAAGGGGACTACAGGAAGTCAGGTAACTAGTTGTAATCCCCTTCTACTCAATCTTGCGCCCGCAACGCGTGTTTGATATCCGCCAACAAGTCCTCGACATCCTCCAGCCCCACCGACAACCGCACCAGCCCTTCGGAAATCCCGTAGCGGGCCCGCTCCTCCGGCGTGTAGCTGGAATGGGTCATGCTCGCTGGGTGCTGCGCCAGCGACTCGGCATCCCCCAGGCTGACCGCGCGGCTGAACAATTGCAGGGCATTCATGAAGCGGCGGCCGGCAGTAATGCCGCCCTTTAGCTCGAACGCCAGCATGCCGCCCGGCAGCGCCATTTGCCGCTTCGCCAGGGCGTACTGCGGGAAGGACGGCAAGCCGGGGTAATGCAGTAGCTCGACTTCCGGCTGTTGCTGGAGGAATTCGGCCACGGCCATTGCATTGGAACAGTGGCGGTCCATGCGCAGGTTGAGGGTCTTCAGGCCACGCATCAGCAACGACGCATCGTGAGGCGAGAGCACCGCACCGGTCATGTCCTTGAGCCCTTCCAGGCGGATGCGGTCCACCAGCGCCTTGCGCCCGACCACCAGCCCCGCAGTGATGTCGCCATGACCGCTGAGGTACTTGGTCGCCGAATGCACCACCAGGTCCGCGCCCAGCTCCAGCGGGCGTTGCAGGTAGGGCGTGCAATAGGTGTTGTCGACGACCAGTGTCGCGCCGTGGCGATGGGCGATCTTCGCGACACCGGCGATGTCGGCCAGGTGCATGTTGGGGTTGGCGGGCGACTCGAAATAGATCAGCCGCGTTGCCGGTGTGATGGCAGCCTCGACCGCTTTCAGGTCGGCCATATCGACATGCTTGAGCTTGACGCCGAACTCACCGATGCCGTGGTGCAGAAAGGCGAAGGTGCAGCCATACAACGTGCTGCCCAGCAGCACTTCGTCGCCGGGGCGCAGCAGCGTCCACAAGGTGGCGGTAATAGCGCCCATGCCGGAGGCCAGGGCCAGACCTGCCTCGCCACCTTCCAGTGACGCCATTCGCGCCTCCAGCAACGCCAAGGTGGGGTTGGAGATACGGCTGTAGAAATGCCCGGCTTCTTCGCCGGCAAAACACGCCGCGCCGTATTCGACAGTGGGAAAAGCGAATGTGGCCGTCTGGTAGATCGGCGGCACCAGCGCCCCTCCGTGGGCCTGTGGGTCGTAGCCATGGTGAATGGCACGGGTGGCGAATCCTGGGTTTCTGGTCGAGCCGCTCATGACAACAGCCTCTTGTGGTTTGTAATAAGCTTATGCCACTGACCGACTAATATTTTTCCAAATGTGACCACCGCCTTGGGGTATTGCAGGCATGAAAGCTCATGATTCGGCGAAGATAGGGCAAATTTTGCCCAACGCCATCGACCGCACCGACCGCGCCCTCCTCGCGGCCCTTCAGGACAACGCCCGACTGACCATTTCGGAATTGGCCGACAACGTCGCCCTGACCACCTCGCCCTGCTGGCGGCGGGTCAAGCTGCTGGAGGAAAGCGGCTATATCAATGGTTACCAGGCGATCCTGTCACCTAAGGCCCTGGGCTTCGGCGTCACCGCCTTCGTCAGCATCATGATGGACTCACACACCAAGGACATGGCCCGCGCCTTCGAACAGCGGCTGATGGAAATCCCCGAAATCGTCGCCTGCCACAATATTTCCGGGCGCTATGACTTCCTGTTGGAAGTGCTGGCGCGGGACCTGGAGTCCTTCGGCGAATTCGCCCGCGAGGTGCTGCAATCGTTACCGGGTGTGAAAGAAATCTATTCGAGCTTTTCCTATAAGGCGGTGAAGGAAAAACGGGTGATCCCGGTGTCGGAGAAGCACATCTGAGTCCACCCTCGCCAAGCACAAAAAAACCCGCGATGGTTTTCACCATCGCGGGTTTCTTGTTTTTCAGCGTCGACGCTTAGATCGCGCCACGCTCACGCAGCACGTCCAGCACCTGCTTGACGCCCTCTTCCACGCTGGTGGATTGGGTGTCGATGACCAGGTCGGCGTTCAGCGGCACATCGTACGGGAAGCTCTCGCCCGGGATGTTGTCGCCGCCAGCGGCGTACAGGCCTTGCGGGTCACGCTCGCGACAGGCTTGCGGGGACGCCTGGACGTAAACGGTCACCAGACGCTCCTTGCCGATCAGCGCCTTGGCCTGCTCGCGGCCTTCGGCATCGGGGGCAACGAATGCGGCCAGGGTCAGCAGGCCGGCTTCGTTGAACTGACGCGCCACGTGGGCGGCACGACGCCAGTTCTCGGTGCGACCGGCGCGGTCCTGTGGCAGACCCTTGTTCAGGTCATGACGCAGGTTCTGGCCGTCGAGGACGTAGACCGCACGGCCCATGTCGAACAGCTTGCGCTCCACGGCATAGGCCAGGGTGCTCTTGCCAGCGCCGGACAGGCCGCTGAACAGCACGGTGGCCGGCTGCTGGCCGAAGCGCAGCGCGCGCTCTTCGGTCGCGACGTGGGCCAGCTTGCCATGCTGACCGGTGCTGCCGTGTGGCAGGACCGGAGGCGCGATGATCATGCCTGCACCGACGGTGCCGTTGGTCAGGCGGTCGATAACGATGAACGCGCCGGTGGTGCGGTTGCTGTCGTAACCGTCCAGGGCGATGGCGGTATCGAGGCTGACCTTGACCCGGCCGATCTCGTTCAGTTGCAGTGCGCTCGCGGCACCCTGCTCCAGGGTGTTCACATCGACCTTGTGGGTGATGCTGGCAACCGAGCCCGGCACATAGCTGGTGGCGCGCTTGATGTCGTATTTCTTGCCCGGCAGCAGTGGCTCTTCGGACATCCACACCAGCATCGCGTCGAACTGGTCGGTCACCGGCGGTACGTTGTCGGCGTGAACCAGCAGGTCGCCACGGGAGATGTCGATCTCGTCTTCCATGGTCAGGGTTACGGCCTGGCCTGGGCCTGCGTTCTCCAGCTCACCTTCGTAGGTGACGATGGATTTGACGCGGCTGCTCTTGCCCGACGGCAGCACTACCACGTCGTCACCCTTGTGCACCACGCCGCTGGCGATGGTGCCGGCGAAGCCCCGGAAGTTCAGGTTCGGACGGTTGACGTACTGCACCGGGAAGCGCAGGTCGGTGAAATTGCGGTCGGCGGCGACTTCAACGGTCTCGAGGATTTCCATTAGCGCGGGGCCGGTGTACCACGGCGAACGCTCGCTGCGGTTGACCACGTTATCGCCCTTGAGCGCGGACATCGGCACGAAGTGCAGGCTGCTCGGCTGAAGGTTGATGCCCTCGGCGAACTTCAGGTAGTCGGCCTTGATCGACTCGAAGACCTGCTCATCGAAGCCCTTGAGGTCCATCTTGTTGATGGCGACGACGATGTGCTTGATGCCCAGCAACGACGCGATGTAGCTGTGGCGGCGAGTCTGGGTCTGCACGCCGTAACGGGCATCGACCAGGATGATCGCCAGGTCACAGGTGGACGCACCGGTGGCCATGTTGCGGGTGTACTGCTCATGGCCGGGGGTGTCGGCAATGATGAACTTGCGCTTGGCGGTGGAGAAATAGCGGTAGGCCACATCGATGGTGATGCCCTGCTCACGCTCGGCCTGCAGGCCGTCGACCAGCAACGCCAGGTCGATGTCTTCGCCCGTGGTGCCGACTTTCTTCGAATCGCGGGTGATGGCCTCGAGGTGGTCCTCGTAGATCATCTTGGAGTCGTGCAGCAGGCGCCCGATCAGGGTGCTCTTGCCGTCGTCGACGTTGCCGCAGGTCAGGAAACGCAGCAGTTCCTTGCGCTCGTGCTGGGCCAGGTAGGCGAGGATGTCCTCGCTGATCAGATCAGATTGGTGCGACATGGAGTAACCCTGAAATTAGAAGTAGCCTTGGCGTTTCTTGTCTTCCATGGAGCCGGCGCCATCGTGGTCGATGACACGGCCCTGGCGTTCGGACGTACGGGTCAGGAGCATTTCCTGAATGATGTCCGTCAGGGTTTCGGCCTCCGACTCGACGGCGCCCGTCAGCGGGTAGCAGCCGAGGGTACGGAAACGCACCTTCTTCTTGACGATACGGGCCTTTTCCTCGTCGCTGAGGTGCTCGAGGATGCGATCGTCGTCGATCATGATCAGGGTGCCGTTCTTCTCGATGACTTCACGCTCGGCGGCGAAGTACAGCGGGACGATCGGGATGCCTTCGAGGTAGATGTACTGCCAGATGTCCAGCTCGGTCCAGTTGGACAGCGGGAAGACGCGAATCGACTCGCCCTTGTTGACCTTGCCGTTGTAGACGTTCCACAGCTCGGGACGCTGGTTCTTCGGGTCCCAGCGGTGCTTGCTGTCGCGGAAGGAATAGACGCGTTCCTTGGCGCGGGACTTCTCTTCGTCGCGGCGCGCGCCACCGAAGGCGGCGTCGAAACCATGCTTGTCCAGCGCCTGTTTCAGGCCCTGGGTCTTCATGATGTCGGTGTGCTTGGAGCTGCCATGGGTGAACGGGTTGATGCCCTGCGCCACACCTTCCGGGTTGACGTGGGTGATCAGTTCAAGGCCCATTTCCTCGACCATCTTGTCGCGGAAGCTGTACATCTCCTGGAATTTCCACTGGGTGTCGACATGCATCACTGGAAACGGCAGCTTGCCAGGGAAGAAGGCCTTGCGTGCCAGATGCAGCATCACGGCCGAATCCTTGCCAATGGAATACAGCATCACCGGGTTATCGAACTCGGCGGCCACCTCACGAATGATGTGGATGCTTTCCGCCTCCAACTGTTTCAAATGCGTCAGTTTGTCGACCATGGCTACTCACGGGAAAACGATCTTATGGACGGCCAAGCGGGCCGTGTTCGAGCGGGCAACTTTATCACAGCGCCCGATTCTATTTAGGAAGGCGGCTAGAACGAAACAGTATATGGATATGCCCAGTCGTTTTAGGATTCAGACCGGATTGGGGCAATCGATGAACAGATGTTCCAGGGCGAAACGCCGCGCCAGGTAGTCGCCCAGCGCCTGTACACCGTAGCGCTCGGTGGCGTGGTGGCCGGCGGCGATGAAGCTGACGCCGTTTTCCCGGGCACTGTGGAATGTCTGCTCGGAGGCTTCGCCACTGATGAACAGGTCGACGCCGGCGGCGATCGCCTGATCGATATAGCCTTGGCCGCCGCCGGTGCACCAGCCGACCCGACGGATAATCTCCTCGCCCTCGATCAGCAATGGCTCGCGCCCCATCACTTCACTGACGCGACGGGCAAAATCCCGCGCCGACACGGGTTCGGCCAGGGAGCCGACCAGGCCCACCACCCGTGGGTTGTTCGGGTCTAGCGGGCCTTCCACGGTAATGTCCAGTTGCCGCGCCAGTTGCACGTTGTTGCCCACTTCCGGGTGGACATCCAGCGGCAGGTGGTACGCCAGCAAACTCAGGTCGTTTTTCAACAGGGTTTTCAGGCGGCGCTGCTTCATGCCGGTGATGCAGGGGTTCTCGCCCTTCCAGAAATAACCGTGGTGCACCAGCACCAGATCGGCCCCGGCCTCGACGGCAGCATCCAGCAACGCCTGGCTGGCGGTCACGCCGCTGACGATCCGGGTGACCTGCGGCCGGCCTTCGACCTGCAGGCCGTTGGGGCAGTAATCCTGGATTTTCGCGCTACCGAGGTAGCGGTCGGCTTCCTCGACCAGGGTAGTCAGGGCAACAGCCATGGAAAGACTCCTCAATTCAGCAGTTCAGCGCGGCGCAAGGCCCCGTATAATGCCCGCCATTATGGGCCGTCGACTGTGTTGGGGAAACCGGCGGCAACAACCTGGGGGCATTCGGCCAACGTCGTCACAGGCCGAATGATTTAGCTGTTCCTGCACAGGTCTTGCCGAAGTATGATCGCGCGCGTTCATTAACTCCCCACTGCGTCATCGGCTCGGGCCAACCCCCCAGGATCCATTCAATGTTCAAGGCTTTGCGTTACTTCGGCTGGCCACTGTTCACCGGCGTGCTGATCGCGCTGCTGGTCATCCAGCGTTTTCCCCAATGGGTCGGCCTGCCCAGCCAGGACGTCAACCTGCAACAAGCGCCGCAGACCACCAGCATCGTCCAGGGCCCGGTGTCCTACGCCGATGCGGTCAGCCACGCGGCGCCCGCGGTAGCCAACCTGTACACCACCAAAGTGGTCAACAAGTCCGCGCACCCGCTGTTCGAAGACCCGCAGTTCCGGCGTTTCTTCGGTGACAACCTGCCCAAGCAGCGACGCTGGGAATCGAGCCTGGGTTCGGCGGTGATCATGAGCCCGGAAGGCTACCTGCTGACCAACAACCACGTGACCGCCGGCGCCGACCAGATCGTGGTGGCGCTCAAGGATGGCCGCGAAACGCTGGCCCGGGTCATCGGCAGCGACCCGGAAACCGACCTCGCGGTCCTCAAGATCGACCTGAAGAACCTGCCGGCCATCACCATCGGCCGCTCCGACAATATCCATATCGGCGACGTCGCCCTGGCCATCGGCAACCCGTTCGGGGTCGGCCAGACCGTCACCATGGGTATCATCAGCGCCACCGGGCGCAATCAGTTGGGCCTGAACAACTACGAAGACTTCATCCAGACCGACGCGGCGATCAACCCCGGCAACTCCGGCGGCGCGCTGGTAGATGCCAGCGGCAACCTGACCGGTATCAACACGGCGATCTTCTCCAAGTCCGGCGGCTCGCAAGGGATCGGCTTCGCCATTCCGACCAAGCTGGCGCTGGAGGTGATGAAGTCGATCATCGAGCATGGCCAGGTGATTCGCGGCTGGCTGGGCATCGAGGTTCAGCCGCTGAGCCAGGAACTGGCCGAATCCTTCGGCATGCAAGGCCGGCCCGGGATCGTGGTAGCGGGGATTTTCCGCGACGGCCCGGCACAGAAAGCCGGTCTGCAACTGGGTGACGTAATCCTCAGCATCAATGGCGAACCGGCCGGCGATGGCCGCCGCTCGATGAACCAGGTGGCGCGGATCAAGCCCAATGAGAAGGTTGCGATCGAAGTGGTGCGCAATGGCAAGCCGCTGAAACTGGTTGCCGAGGTAGGTCTGCGACCGCCGCCAGCGCCGGCGGTGCAGGAAGAGAACTGATTTCGGGGCCGCTTGCGGCCCCTTTTCATTAGTGCAGGATCTGGCTCAGGAACAGCTTGGTTCGCTCGTTCTGCGGCCGGTCGAAGAAGTCATCCGGCGCAGCCTGCTCGACGATTTCCCCTTTGTCCATGAAGATCACCCGGTTCGCCACGGTGCGGGCGAAGCCCATTTCGTGGGTCACGCAGAGCATGGTCATGCCGTCTTCCGCCAGGCCGACCATGGTGTCGAGCACTTCCTTGACCATTTCCGGATCGAGGGCCGAGGTCGGCTCGTCGAACAGCATGATCTTCGGCTTCATGCACAGCGCCCGGGCAATCGCCACACGCTGTTGCTGACCACCGGACAACTGACCGGGAAACTTGTTGGCCTGCTCCGGAATCCGCACCCGCTCCAGGTAGTGCATGGCGATTTCCTCGGCCTTGCGCTTGGGCATCTTGCGCACCCACATCGGCGCCAGGGTGCAGTTCTGCAGGATGGTCAGGTGCGGGAACAGGTTGAAGTGCTGGAACACCATGCCGACTTCGCGGCGGATCGCCTCGATCTGCTTGAGGTCGTTGGTCAGCTCCACGCCATCGACCACGATGCGACCTTGCTGGTGTTCTTCCAGGCGGTTGAGGCAACGGATGGTGGTGGACTTGCCCGAGCCCGAAGGCCCGCACAGCACGATGCGCTCGCCCTGGCGCACGTTCAGGTTGATGTCCTTGAGCACGTGGAACTGGCCGTACCACTTGTTCACGCCCTGCATCTGGATAATGCCTTCAGGGCCAACAGGCTGTTTGATCGCTTCGCTCATCAAAATCTCTCCTAACGCTTGTGGCCTGTGTCCAGCTTGCGCTCCAGGTGCATGGAGTAGCGGGACATACCGAAACAGAAAATCCAGAACACCAGGGCCGCGAACACGTAGCCCTCGGTCGCCATGCCCAGCCAGGCCGGGTCGGCGGCCGCCTGCTTGACGCTGTTGAGCAGGTCGAACAGGCCGATGATGATCACCAGGCTGGTGTCCTTGAACAGGGCAATGAAGGTGTTGACGATGCCGGGAATCACCAGCTTCAGGGCTTGCGGCAGGATCACCAGGCCCATCGAGCGCCAGTAGCCGAGGCCCATGGCCGCGGCGGCTTCGTACTGGCCCTTGGGAATGGCCTGCAGACCACCGCGCACCACTTCGGCGATGTACGCCGACTGGAACAGGATGACGCCGATCATCGCCCGCAGCAGCTTGTCGAAGCTCATGCCTTCAGGCAGGAACAGCGGCAGCATCACCGAGGACATGAACAGCACGGTGATCAGCGGCACGCCGCGCCAGAACTCGATGAAGGTCACGCAGACCACTTTCACCGCCGGCATTTTCGAGCGCCGGCCCAGGGCCAGCAGAATGCCAAGCGGCAAGGCGCCAACAATGCCCACGGTGGCGATGACCAGGGTCAGCATCAGGCCGCCCCATTGGCTGGTCGGTACCGTGGCAAGACCAAGAGTCCCGCCGTGCAGCAGGGTGTAGGCGACGATCGGGTAGGCAACCAGGAAGCACAGGCCGTAGATCGTCTTGCGCGGGAAGCGCGTGATGAACAACGGCGCGGCGCCAATCACGGCCAGCCAGACCGTCAGGTCGACCCGCCAGCGCAGCTCGGTGGGGTAATAGCCGTACATGAACTGGCCGAAGCGCTGCTGGATGAACACCCAGCAGGCGCCTTCCTTGGTGCAATCGGCGCGGGTGGTGCCGACCCAGTTGGCATCAAAGATCGACCACTGCAGCAGCGGCGGCACGATCAGCCAGACCAGGTAGATGGCGAACAGCGTCAACAGGGTGTTCATCCAGCTGGAGAACAGGTTGGCGCGCATCCAGGCGAGTACGCCGACGGTTTTCACCGGTGGCGGCATATCGGGTTTGAAAACATGGGAAGTCATGCGCGTCTCCTTACCGCTCGATCAGCGCGATGCGCTTGTTGTACCAGTTCATCAACAGCGAAATGCTGATGCTGATGGCCAGGTAAACGCTCATGGTGATGGCGATGACCTCGATGGCCTGGCCGGTCTGGTTGAGCACGGTGCCGGCGAACAGCGAAACCATTTCCGGGTAACCGATACCGGCGGCCAGCGAGGAGTTTTTCGCCAGGTTCAGGTATTGGCTGGTCAGCGGCGGAATGATTACCCGCAGCGCCTGGGGAATGATCACCTTGCGCAGCGTCGGGCCTTCACGCAGGCCCAGCGAACGTGCCGCCTCGGTCTGGCCGTGGCTCACCGAACGGATGCCGGAGCGCACGATCTCGGCGATGAACGCCGCGGTGTAGATGGTCAGTGCCAGGGTCAGCGCCAGCAGCTCGGGGATCAGTACCCAGCCACCGGTGAAGTTGAATCCTTTCAATTGCGGCAGTTCCCAGCTCAGCGGGTTGCCGAACAACAGCACGCTCAGCCCAGGGATCACCAGCAACAGGGCCAGTCCGGCCCAGAACTTGTGGAATGGCACGCCGGTCGCTTCGAAACGCCGGTTGGCCCAGCGCACCATCAGCACCACGGCGACGATTGCCACCACCAGGCAGATCACGAACGGCCAGAAGCCGTCGGCCAGCGAAGCCCCGGGCATGTTCAGCCCACGGTTGCTGATGAAGAAGGTGTCGTTGAGGTTGATGCTGCCTCGCGGTCCCGGCAGGGTCAGGAACACCGCGAAGTACCAGAAGAGGATCTGCAGTAGCGGCGGGATGTTACGGAAAGTCTCGACATACACCGTGGCCAGCTTGTTGATCATCCAGTTCGGTGATAGTCGTGCCACGCCGATGATGAACCCCAGCAGGGTCGCCAGGATGATGCCGATAACGGTCACCAGAAGGGTGTTGAGCAGGCCGATGACGAATACCCGGGCGTACGTGTCGGATTCCGTGTACGGAATGAGGTGCTGGGCGATGCCGAAACCGGCACTGCGCTCGAGGAAGTCGAAGCCCGAGGTGATGCCCCGGTGTTGCAGGTTGGTCTGGGTGTTGTGGAACAGGTACCAGCCCAGACCGACCACCACGACAATGGTGAGGATCTGGAACAGCCACGCACGCACACGTGGGTCGTTCAGGGACAAGCCCTTGGGTGGATTTTGCATGAAAAGCCCCGAAGAGAAGGAACGTAACGGCCCGCGGCGGCAACCTCGCCGCCGCGGGCCGACCCAATCAGCGCACCGGAGGCGCGTACTGGATGCCGCCGTTGTTCCACAGGGCGTTCAGACCGCGGTCGATCTGCAGCGGGGTAGCCTTGCCGAGGTTCTTCTCGAACACTTCGCCGTAGTTACCCACTTGCTTGACGATCTGCACCACCCAGTCCTTCGGCAGTTTCAGGTCCTTGCCGTACTCACCGTCGGCGCCGAGCATGCGCGCCACGTCAGGGTTCTTGGTGCCTTTGGCTTCGGCCTCGACGTTCTTCGAGGTGACGCCCATTTCTT
The DNA here is from genome assembly GCF_025466035.1 of Pseudomonas sp. 20P_3.2_Bac5. Lineage (NCBI taxonomy): Bacteria > Pseudomonadati > Pseudomonadota > Gammaproteobacteria > Pseudomonadales > Pseudomonadaceae > Pseudomonas > Pseudomonas sp. 20P_3.2_Bac5. Next base: position 162,870 of record NZ_JANLOA010000105.1, read on the forward strand.
CGGCATTGAGCATGGCGAAGAGGGTCCACTTGACGATGCTGAACCATTCCTCGTCACCCTTGCGCACCACCGGGCCCAGCGGCTCCTTGGAGATGGTTTCCGGGAGGACCACGTAGTCGGTCGGCGCGGCCAGCTTGGAACGCTGTGCGTAGAGTTGCGACTTGTCGGAGGTCAGCACGTCGCAACGACCGGATTCCAGCGACTTGGCGCTTTCGTCGGAGGTATCGAAGGTGATCGGGGTGTATTTCAGACCGTTGGCGCGGAAGTAGTCGGAGACGTTCAGCTCGGTGGTGGTACCGGCCTGGATGCAGATGGTTGCACCGTCCAGTTCCTTGGCGCTGGAAACGCCGAGCTTCTTGTTCACCAGGAAGCCGATGCCGTCGTAGTAGGTGACGCCGGCGAACACCAGGCCCATGCCGGAATCGCGCGAGCTGGTCCAGGTGGTGTTGCGCGACAGCACGTCGACTTCGCCGGACTGCAGCGCGGTGAAGCGCTCCTTGGCGTTGAGCTGGCTGAACTTGACCTTGGTCGCGTCACCGAATACCGCCGCTGCTACTGCACGGCAGACGTCGGCGTCGATCCCGACGATGGTGCCCTTGGCGTCCGGCACCGAGAAGCCCGGCAGACCGTCACTCACGCCACACTGCACGAAACCTTTCTTCTGCACCGCATCCAGGGTCGCACCCGCGTGGGCAAAGGAGCTCAGGCCCAGCGCAGCGGCAGCCGTCATGACTGCCAGGGTGGATTTCAACATCTTCATTCAAACCTCCAGATCGCTCTTGTTGTGTGAGCCGGTTTTGCACCGCACCCTTATGAGGCGCATCCGACCCGTTTCGGCTTGTTATTGGGTCAATTGGCGCAATACGCTGTTCTGTGACAGCCTTGGGTTACCCATGAGGGGTGTTACCGCGGAAACACGCCACCTCACGTCGTAGGTCAAGTAGCAAAGCGCGTACCAGATCTGGTGGCTAAAGCGTTTCAGTGTTCTACAACGCGCAAAGTTGCAGCAATGCGACACCTTCTTTCCGTATTGCCCCCTCGTGCCTTTTTTTCATGCACTCAATTGAGATCGCGTGCACTTTTTCGGAGCAGTCATGACCAAACCCTTGATTCTCGAACCACAGAAAACCGCGGACGCCTGTGTGATCTGGTTGCACGGCCTCGGCGCTGACCGCTATGACTTCATGCCAGTGGCCGAAGCCCTGCAAGAGCATTTGCTCAGCACGCGTTTCGTAATGCCCCAGGCACCGAGTCGCCCGGTGACGATCAATGGCGGTTATGAAATGCCCAGTTGGTACGACATCAAGGCCATGAGCCCGGCCCGGGCGATCGACGAGGCGCAACTGGAAGAATCCGCCGCCCACGTCATCGAGCTGATCGAAGAGCAGCGCGGTGCCGGCATCCATCCCAGCCGCATCATCCTGGCCGGTTTCTCCCAGGGCGGCGCGGTGGTGCTGCACACCGCCTATATAAAGTGGCAAGAAGCGCTCGGCGGGGTGATGGCCCTGTCCACCTACGCGCCGACCTTCAAGGACGACCTTCAACTCAGCGCCAGCCAGCAACGCATCCCCGCACTGTGCCTGCATGGCGTCTACGATCCGGTGGTCCTGCCGGCCATGGGCCGCACGGCCTTCGAGTACCTGAAAAAATGGGGCGTCAGTGCCCAATGGCAGGAATACCCGATGGAACACGCGGTGCTGCCGGAAGAAATCAACGACATTGGCGCCTGGCTGACAGAGCGCTTGCGCTGACGGTCGTATTCCCTGTAGTTGTCAGTGCAATCCGCTACGCCGAGCCCGAATCTTGCATTACACTGCCCGGCGTACATTCCTTAATCAATTGACGAGAAGACCGTGCTCAAAGCACTCAAGAAGATGTTCGGCAAAGGCGAGGATGAGCCACTCGCCGCCGAAAGCGCTGCTCCCGTGATGCAGCCACCCATGCCGGCCACCGCTTCCGCACCGGTGGCCCCGCTCAAGGCCGAGGAACCCCAACCCGTTCGCGCCGAACCCGCCGCCGCTGCCAAGCCCCGCCGCGAGCGCAAGCCAAAACCACAAGCTTCGACCTGGAAGCTGGAAGACTTCGCCGTCGAGCCACAGGAAGGCAAAACCCGTTTCCACGACTTCAAGCTCTCCCCCGAGCTGATGCACGCCATCCATGACCTCGGTTTTCCTTATTGCACGCCGATCCAGGCCCAGGTCCTGGGTTTCACCCTGCGTGGCCAGGACGCCATCGGTCGCGCCCAGACCGGCACCGGCAAGACCGCGGCCTTCCTGATCTCGATCATCACCCAGCTGCAACAGACTCCCCCGCCGAAAGAGCGCTACATGGGTGAGCCACGGGCGCTGATCATCGCCCCGACCCGGGAACTGGTGGTACAGATCGCCAAGGACGCCGAGTTGCTGACCAAGTACACCGGCCTGAACGTGATGACCTTCGTCGGCGGCATGGACTACGACAAGCAGCTCAAGGCCCTCGAAGCCCGCCACTGCGACATCCTGGTTGCCACCCCTGGCCGTCTGCTGGACTTCAACCAGCGCGGCGAAGTGCACCTGGACATGGTCGAGGTGATGGTGCTGGACGAAGCCGACCGCATGCTCGACATGGGCTTCATCCCACAGGTCCGGCAGATCATTCGCCAGACCCCACCGAAGAGCGAGCGTCAGACCCTGCTGTTCTCGGCCACCTTCACCGAAGACGTGATGAACCTGGCCAAGCAGTGGACCACCGACCCGGCCATCGTCGAGATCGAGCCGGAGAACGTCGCCAGCGAAACCGTCGAACAGCACGTCTACGCCGTGGCCGGCAGCGACAAGTACAAGCTGCTCTACAACCTGGTCACCGAGAACAAGTGGGAACGGGTGATCGTCTTCGCCAACCGCAAGGACGAAGTGCGGCGCATCGAAGAGAAACTGGTGCGCGACGGCGTGAATGCCGCGCAACTGTCCGGCGACGTGCCGCAGCACAAGCGCATCCGCACCCTGGAAAGCTTCCGCGAAGGCCGCATTACCGTGCTGGTTGCCACCGACGTGGCCGGTCGCGGTATCCACATCGATGGCATCAGCCACGTGATCAACTTCACGTTGCCGGAAGATCCGGACGACTACGTGCACCGTATCGGCCGTACCGGTCGTGCGGGGACCAGCGGTGTGTCGATCAGCTTTGCCGGTGAGGATGACTCCTACCAGTTGCCGGCGATCGAGGCGTTGCTGGGTCGCAAGATCAGTTGCGAGATGCCGCCGACCGAGTTGTTGAAATCAGTGCCGCGTAAGCACGGATGATCGAGAAAACGCAGCCTTGGAGCTGCGTTTTTTTATGGCTGCAATTTTTCGCGAGCAAGCTCGCGCCTACAGACTCAGACCATACCGGTCTGTAGGAGCGAGCTTGCTCGCGAAGCCCCTCGGCAGCTCCAATCTTTTTTTCCACCGGGATAGCGAAGACTTAAACTAAAAGTCCATAATGGAAAAATTAGTTTAGAAACCAGTCACCCCGGAGTCCCGAATGGCCGCGCCCCTCGTTCTCGATCAGCAGCACGCCCGTCAACTGCTCGCCCAGGTGGATGTTCCCCAGGTGCTGCGCGATCTGTTCCGTGACCTGGCAGCCGGCCAGGCGGTGCAGCCACCGCAGCAACTGGTGGAATTCCCGTCCGGCAAGGGCGACTTCATCAATTACGGCGGCGTGCTGGCGCAGGAGCGCGTCTACGGGGTCAAGACCTCGCCCTATATCGTCCGTGAGCAAGGCGCACTGGTCACCGCCTGGACCCTGCTGATGTCCATGGACAGCGGCCTGCCGCTGTTGCTGTGCGACGCCGGCGAACTGACCACCGCGCGCACCGCCGCGACCACCGCGGTGGCCGTGGATGCCCTGGCCCCGGCCGAAGCCCGGCGCCTGACCATCATCGGCAGCGGCTCGATTGCCCGCGCTCACCTGCATTACGTCCGCAACCTGCGCCCATGGCAGGACATCCGCCTTTACTCGCCGAGCCTCAACGGCAAGCGCGCCAGCGAGCGTGACGCCCTCACCGCCCTCGATCCGCGCCTGAGCCTGCACGACAACGCCGACGCGGCCCTAGTCGATGCTGATGTGATCCTGCTGTGCACCTCGTCGGCCAAGCCGGTCATCGATCCGGCCCAATTGAGCAAGCCGGCGCTGATTACCTCCATCAGCACCAATGCGGTGCGCGCTCATGAAGTACCACCCGCCAGCCTCGCGGCGATGGACGTGTACTGCGACTACCGCGTGACCACGCCGGGCAGCGCCGGAGAAATGCGCCTGGCCGCCGAAGACCATGGCTGGAAGACCGAAGCCATCATCGGCGACCTGCCGGAACTGATCAGCGGCCAGGCACCACGCCCGGATTACCAGCGCCACGCGTTCTTCCGCTCCATCGGCCTCGGCCTCGAAGACATCGCCCTGGCCAACGCCCTGTACCACCTGCAACGCGCGCGCTGACAGCGTCGGAGGCCCCATGCAACAGGCTGATTTCATCATTATCGGCGCCGGTATCGCCGGCGCTTCCACCGGTTACTGGCTGGCCGCGCATGGCCGGGTGCTGCTGCTCGAACGCGAAACGCTGCCGGGTTATCACTCCACCGGTCGCTCGGCGGCGCTGTACACCGCCGCCTACGGTACGCCGCAAGTCCGCGCCCTGACCCTGGCCAGTCGGGCGTTCTTCGACCAGCCGCCCGCCGGCTTCGCCGAGCACCCGCTGCTGACCCCGCGCGGCGAGATGACCGTGGACTTCGATGGCGACGCCGCCGAACTGCAACGCCAGTTCGACAGCGCCCGCGCCTGTGTACCGGAGATGCAGTTGCTCAGCGCCGATGAGGCTTGTGCGCGGCTGCCGGTGCTGCGCCGGGAGAAAGTCCACGGCGCGCTGTACGACCCGAGCGCCAGCGATATCGACACCGACGGCCTGCATCAGGGCTACCTGCGCGGCATCCGCCGCCAGCAGGGCGAAGTGCACGGCGACTGTGAAGTCCTCGCCCTGCACCGCGAAGACGACGGCCAGTGGCGCGTGGAAACCAGCCGCGGCGAATTCCGCGCACCGGTGATCATCAACGCCGCCGGCGCCTGGGCCGACCACATCGGCCAACTGGCCGGCGCCCGTCCGTTGGGCCTGCAACCCAAGCGGCGTGCCGCGTTCATCTTCGAAGCACCGGCCGACCTGGACACCCACGGCTGGCCGATGCTGGTCAGCCTCGACGAGTCCTTCTATATGAAGCCGGACGCCGGCATGTTGCTCGGCTCGCCGTGCAACGCCGACCCGGTCGAGCCCCACGACGTGCAGCCCGAAGAGCTGGACATCGCCATGGGCATCTACCAGATCGAGGAAGCCACCATCCTGAGCATCCGTCGTCCGTTCCGCACCTGGGCCGGGCTGCGCAGCTTCGTCGCCGACGGAGATCTGGTGGCCGGTTTCGACGGCACCGTGCCCGGCCTGTTCTGGGTCGCGGCGCAAGGCGGCTACGGCATCCAGACCTCGCCGGCAATGGGCCAGGCCAGCGCCGCACTGGTGCGCGGCGAGCCCCTGCCCGCCCACCTCGGTGATTTCGGCCTGAGCGCCGAGCAACTCTCGCCCGCGCGCCTGGCCACCCGCCAGGAAGGATGACGCGCCCGCGCGTTTGCGGCACACTCCCAGCGCCCTGGCCCCAGGGCGCTGAACCCGTCCGGAGCCCGCCCGAATGTCGACACCCGATGATGTCCTGCAGAACTACCGGGCGATCGCCGATGCCATCGCCACGCTGTTCTTCCCCCATGCCGAAGTCGTCCTGCACGACCTGCGCACACAGAAGATCGACTACATCGCCAACAACCTGTCCAAACGCGAAATCGGTGACGACGCGGCGCTGGAAGACATGTTCGAGGAAGGTACCGACGAGACCAATATCGGCCCCTACGAGAAGCTCAACTGGGACGGACAGAAGATCCGCTCCCTGAGCACGGTGCTGCGCGACGCCGCGGGCAACCCGCAGGCCGTGTTGTGCATCAACCTGAATATTTCGCTGTTCGAGAATGCCAAGGCGGCGCTGGATTTGTTCCTGTCACCGAGCAAATTGATCCCGCAGCCCGACGCCCTGTTTCGCGATGACTGGCAGGAGCGGATCAATACCTTTCTCAACAGTTGGCTGCGCCAGCGTCAGCTCAGCCTCAATGTGCTCAACCGCGACCACAAGCGCGAGCTGGTCCTGGCCCTGCACGCCGAAGGCGCGTTCCGCGGCAAGAGTGCAGCCAACTATGTGGCCAATGTGCTGAATATGGGGCGGGCGACGGTGTACAAACACCTGAAGGAACTCAAGGCCTGAGGCTGCGGGTACCGCTTCGCGAGCAAGCTCGCTCCTACAGAAAGGGCAGCAGCCCCGGGCGCTTGAGTCAGGCGATCAGTCGCCGTAGATGTCGGTCTTGAAGTACTTGCCCTGGATCTTCTGGTACTCGCCATCGGCGCGGATTGCGGCAATGGCATCGTTCAGTTTCTTCACCAGCTCGGTATTGCCCTTGCGCACGGCGATACCGGCGCCTTCACCGACGAATTTCGGATCTTTCAGCTCAGGGCCGACAAAGGCGAAGCCCTTGCCCCGTGGCGTGTCGAGGAAGCCCAGTTGCAGCGGGATGGTATCGGCGAACACACCGTCCAGACGACCGCTTTCCATGTCCAGGAAGATCTCTTCGTTGGTGGTATACGGCACCACGATCACACCTTTGGGCTCCAGCACCGCACGCACATAGCGGTCAGTAGTAGTGGCGCGCTGCACACCGATGCGCTTGCCCTTGAGGGCTTCGTACTGATCGTCCACCTGGGTGCCTTCCTTCATCGCCAGGCGCGCCGACGTGAAGTAGTACTTGTTGGTGAAGTCCACGGACTTCTTGCGCTCTTCGGTGATGGTGATCGACGACAGGGCCGCGTCGATTTTCTTGACCTTCAGCGACGGGATCAGGCCGTCGTATTCCTGCTCGACCCACTGGCACTTGACCTTCATCTCGGCGCACAGCGCGTTGCCGATGTCGTAGTCAAAGCCTTCTATGCCATTCGGGGTCTTGTAGGCAAAGGGCGGGTAAGCAGCCTCGATGCCGATGCGCAGAACGTCGTCGGCCGCGAACACAGGGCTGCTGGCCAACAGGCCAAGCGCCAGACCGGCGATCAGGTTGGAGGTCTTCATGATGGGGCTCTCTCGCTCGTTGTTGTGTTGGGGGTGACAAGACAGAGGAAAGGAAGTCAGGCACGGGGCCTGTCATTATTTTGTACTTATGAATCCATACTGGACTTTATCGTACAAAAAAACAACAGTCAGAAAAGTCAGGCAAGACGCTGTAGGAGCTGGCAAGCCAGCTCCCATGAGGTTTACGGATAATTCGGAATCAGTGTCTACCAACGCTCGGCGGCGTCAGCATCACTCTGCTTGCCCTCGACCCAACGCGGGCCTTCGCAGGTCTGTTCCTTTTTCCAGAACGGCGCGCGGGTCTTGAGGTAGTCCATGATGAAGTTGCAGGCGTCGAATGCCGCCTGGCGGTGGGCGCTGGCGACGCCGACGAAGACGATCGGCTCGCCCGGTTCGAGCGCGCCAATACGGTGCAGCACCTCGACCTTGAGCAGTTGCCAGCGCGCCTCGGCCTCGATAACGATCTTGCCCAGCGCCTTCTCGGTCATGCCCGGATAGTGTTCGAGGAACATCCCCGCCACCTCCCGGCCATCATTGAAGTCACGCACATAACCAACGAAGGCCACCACGGCCCCAACGCCGACGTTGGCCGCGTGCATGGCATTGGTTTCCGCCCCCGGATCGAAGGGCGCGGTCTGGACCCGAACGCTCATCTCAACCTCCGGTGACCGGCGGGAAGAATGCGACTTCGTCGCCGTCTTCCAGCGCTTCGTCCGGCTTGCACAGGTCCTGGTTGCGTGCGCACATCAGGTTCTGTTCGGCCAGCACGGCGTAGCGCTCGCCCTTGTCGAGCAAGGCTTGGCGCACGTCTTCGACACGGGCGAAAGCGCCATCGAGCACCTCGCCGTCGGTGCCCAGCAACTCACGGTAGCGGGCGAAATACACCACCTTGATCTTCATTGCGCATCCGCCTGGTAGTGGCCGCTCTTGCCGCCGAGCTTTTCCAGCAGGCGCACGTTTTCAATGGTCATGCCGCGGTCGACGGCCTTGCACATGTCGTAAATGGTCAACGCGGCAACGCTGGCGGCGGTCAGGGCTTCCATTTCCACGCCGGTCTGCCCGGACAGCTTGCAGCGGGCGACAATGTGCACAGCGTCCGCGCCTTCAGCGCTCAGTTCGACCTTGACGCTGGTGAGCATCAGCGGATGGCACAGGGGAATCAGGTCGCTGGTTTTCTTCGCCGCCTGGATCCCGGCGATACGCGCCACGGCGAACACATCACCCTTGGGATGGGCGCCGTCGACGATCATCGCCAGGGTCTGCGGGAGCATGCGCACGCGGGCTTCGGCCACGGCTTCGCGGAAGGTCACGGCCTTGTCGGTGACGTCGACCATGGCGGCGCGACCTTGGGAATCGAGATGAGTCAGCACGGGGTTACTCCAGATCAGGAGCCCCGATTGTAAACCTGGGAGTCAGCTTTGCCAGCGAAAAAAACCGGGCGGCGCGAGGCCGCCCGGGGCGTGGTTTACAGGTGGGATTCGGCGTATTCGGCGAGGATCGACCGGGGTACGCCCTGCAGGGTGATATGGACGCCGTTGGGGAAGTCCTTGAAGCGTTCGGTGAGGTAGGTCAGCCCGGAGCTGGTGGCCGACAGGTAGGGGGTGTCGATCTGTGCCAGGTTGCCCAGGCAGATCACTTTCGAACCGGTGCCGGCACGGGTGATGATGGTTTTCATCTGGTGCGGCGTGAGGTTCTGGCATTCGTCGATCAGGATCAGGCTCTGCTGGAAGCTGCGGCCGCGAATGTAGTTGAGCGACTTGAACTGCAGCGGGACGCGTTCAAGGATGTATTCGACGCTGCCGTGGGTGCTCTCGTCATCCATGTGCAGGGCTTCGAGGTTGTCGGTGATGGCGCCGAGCCAGGGTTCCATTTTTTCCGCCTCGGTGCCCGGCAGGAAGCCGATCTCCTGGTCCAGCCCCTGCACGCTGCGGGTGGCGATGATGCGTCGGTAGCGCTTGCTGACCATGGTCTGCTCGATGGCCGCGGCCAGGGCCAGGATGGTCTTGCCGGAACCCGCGGCGCCGGTGAGGTTGACCAGGTGAATGTCCGGATCGAGCAGCGCGAACAGCGCCAGCGCCTGATGAATGTCGCGGGGTTTCAGGCCCCAGGCTTCCTGGTGCAGCAGCGGTTCCTGGTGCAGGTCGAGCAGCAGCAGTTCGCTGTCCTTGATGCCCTTGATCCAGCCGACGAAGCCCTGCTCGTCAATAATGAACTCGTTGACGTGGACCGCCGGCAGGTTGTCGATCAGTTGCACACGGTGCCAGGTGCGACCACGTTCCTGGCGGGTCTCGACCTTGCTCACGCGGTCCCAGAACGATCCGGTGACCGAGTGGTAGCCCTTGGACAGCAGGCTGACGTCGTCAACCAATTGGTCGGTACTGTAGTCCTCGGCCGCGATTCCACAGGCGCGGGCCTTGAGGCGCATGTTGATGTCTTTGGTCACCAGCACCACGTCGCGGTCCTTGCGCCGACTGCGCAGGTCCAGCAACTGGTTGATGATGATGTTGTCGTTCAGGTGTTCGGGCAGCAGACGGTGAGGTTCGGCGCGCGGGGTCATCAGGATCGACAGGAAGCCCTTGGGCCCGCCCTTGCCACGCTGGATCGGTACGCCCTGTTCGACGTCTTCGGGCGTGGCGTCACCGAGGGTCTGGTCGATCAGGCGGATGGCCTGGCGACATTCGGCGGCGACGGTGTGTTTTCCGGTCTTGAGCTTGTCGAGTTCCTCCAGCACCGTCATCGGTATCGCGACGTGGTGCTCCTCGAAGTTGAGCAAGGCGTTGGGATCGTGAATCAGGACATTGGTATCGAGCACATACAGGATTGGCTGGTTGGAGGAAGGGTTGCGTCCTTGGTCATCCATACTCGGTCACCTTATGTGGAAGCTACACGATGCGGTACTTCACGCATCGCAGAGTGACCGCCGCGCTTCCCGTATCCGCGTTGCTACGGGCGGGAAGAGAACCTGCCAACAAGGGGGCCTTGGAAGACGCCACCTGGCTGCAGGGTTCGGCTGTCTGACTCCTACATACCGCAAAAACCGTTACCGGAAAAAGCATTTTCATGCGTCAGGGCAGTTTATTTTTCACTTGGACGAATTGCCCTTGGCGGCGTCGCAAAGCGCGACTACATTCAAGGATGGAGCCCGTTGAAACGTTTCGCCCAGCCCCGGACTCCCCTGCTACTGCCGACCCGCGAAGTCTCGGCAACTCTCCCAGCCAATCCCGCTTTGTGCCGTGTGCGTCAGCACCCAGCTCACTACCGCCTGCGCTTTCGGCTGGCTGTCATGCAACTGGATCAAGCCGCGACGCCATAACAACATCAGACTCAAGGTGCGCTGCGCCGATTGCTCGGCGGTCAGTGGACTGAGGTCCTGGGCGTCGATATCCCACAGGGTCACGCGCAGGTTCTGACTGGCGAAAAAGCCGGCGCTGTCGGCCCGGCGCTGGCCGTAAGGTGGGCGAAACAGCGGCACATACTGGTCCGGCAGATCGCCCTGAACCCGCGCCACACTGCGCAGCACCGAGTCTTCCCAGTCCTTCCACTGGGCATGGGAGCGGTACTGCCAGCCCTGCACACCGACGCACTGTCCGCGATAGACCTCGCGCAGCGCCGCCAGCGAAAGTTTGTCGCGCCGGCTCTGCACGCTCTGGCCGAGGACGAAGAACAGGCCGTCGAGTTTCTGCTTGCGCAGGAACACGCTCAATTGCTCGGTGCTGGCCCCGGCCATGCTCGGGCCACCATCGAAGGTGAACAAGAACACACGGTCATTGAGACGATCACCGTTGACCTCTGCGGCGTCGTAGAACATCACTTCGCTGGCGGTCTGCGGGAACAGCGCGGCCTTGCGCAGCAGTTCATTGAGGTAGGCGGTATGAAATTGCCGGCTCGGCTCGGCCCAGCCGGCATAGAAGGAGTCGGCGTCGACGGCAAACTTCGCCGCTTGCTGGCGCAGGTCACCGAGGTTTTCGATGGCATAGCAGAACGACGCGTCCTGCTCGCAACTCTGCTGGGCCATGTCGTAGTTGCGCCACAGCGTGCGCCAGAGCCGTTCGCGGTATTCGCTGATGGCCGGCAGGTTGATCTGGCGCAGTTGCAGGCGCGCCGCCAGGGTCGGCTCGTTCAGCACCTCGGTTTCACTCAGGACCCGGGCAAAGGACAGAATCTCGGCCCGCGAGGCGACGTCGAACAACACCGGGGTGTCCAGCGTTTCCGGCCAGTGACTGCGCTCGAACGTCGCGATTTCCAGCGGGGCGGCCTGGGCCACGAGGCTGAGCAGGGCTGTCAGGGCAACAAGGGCTATGCGCACGTTCACACTCTCCGGTTCATCCGCCGCGCACTATAGCAGCGCGCCCGGCTATCGCCGCGATAGCTGGAGAACATCGGCCCCGCCCCGTAGAATCGCGGCCACGATTCAAGGAGCCGACCTCATGCTGACGGTGATTTCCCCCGCCAAGACCCTCGATTACGACACCCCGCCCGTCACCTCGCGGCACACCCTGCCGCAGTACCTGGACGACTCCCAGGAACTGATTGTGCAACTGCGCGACCTGTCGCCGGCGCAGATCAGCGAACTGATGCACCTGTCCGACAAGCTCGCCGGCCTCAACGCCGCGCGTTTCGGTAGCTGGACCCCGGATTTCACCCCGGCCAACGCCAAGCAGGCACTGCTGGCGTTCAAGGGCGACGTGTACACCGGGCTCGATGCCGAAACCCTCAGCGAAGATGATTTCAGCTACGCCCAGGATCACCTGCGCATGCTGTCCGGCCTGTATGGCCTGCTGCGCCCGCTGGACCTGATGCAGCCGTACCGCCTGGAAATGGGCACCAAACTCGCCAACGCCCGCGGCAAAGACTTGTATGCCTTCTGGGGCACGCGGATCAGCGAATGGCTGAACCAGGCGCTCGCCGAGCAAGGCGACGACCTGCTGTTGAACCTGGCCAGCAACGAATACTTCAGCGCCGTGAAACGCAGCGCCCTCAAGGCGCGGATCATCAACACCGAGTTCCGCGACCAGAAGAATGGCCAGTACAAGATCATCAGCTTCTACGCCAAGAAGGCGCGCGGCCTGATGAGCCGCTTCGTGATCCAGGAACGGATCAACGATCCGCAGCAGCTCAAGCAGTTCGATGTGCAGGGCTACTACTACAGTGCCGAGCAGTCGAAGCCGGATAATCTGGTGTTCTTGCGGGATCATCCCGACCACTGATCTGTTGTGTGGCTGAAGGCCCTGATCGCTGGCAAGCCAGCGATAGGGCCCTGCACACCACTCTCAATCCCCATTCCCGCACTCAATTTCGCCATTATTCCGACGCCATAAATCCGCCACTCTATCCTTATCGCAAAACGCCATAAGACCGTTCGTAGTTTTTTGACGAAAAATCCTGAAAAAATTTTCCGTACTGGCACAAAACCATCCCACCTCAAGTTCGCCCTTTATATATAGGGACGAGACTCCCGCGTGCTATCAAAGTGAAAGTATCGGCAAGTAGAAAAATATTAAAAAATCTTTCACCGACACTCTGCACCCTCAGGAACTTATCCCCTCGCCGCTCGCTCATACCACCCGTAACGATTTTCGAACCCTGTGTGAGAAATGACTTACATAACAAAACTGAAGTCAGGAAGTTATACAGAGTCAGTTGAGCATCCGCCCGAAATCCGTTCGGCGCGCGGCTCACGCCCAGGAGAATACGCACTCATAATTCGTCCTAGTGGTTGATTTCAAAGGATTTAATCCACTTGAAAAAACAAGCACTGCAGTATTGAAAGTGCAGTACTGCAATAAAGACGGCTAGCGTTTTGGGCACGTCCCGATTAATGGCCATTGGCTGCCTACTTTGAGCACGTGAGAGTGCGCGCTCACAAATTACTTATGCCTGCACGCGGTACTGCGTATTTAACGCCGCGGTTCCGTGCGCCCGAAAAACGGCTGGTAAATCAACCCGGTCCGGTTCTTTGAATGGAATCGGCATTGCTTACTACATGAGGTGAATGCGATGCGTATCAGCATCTTTGGTTTGGGTTATGTGGGTGCAGTCTGTGCCGGTTGTCTGTCCGCACGAGGCCATGACGTGATTGGCGTGGACGTTTCCGCAACCAAGATCGACCTGATCAACCAGGGCAAATCCCCGATTGTCGAACCCGGCCTCGAAGGCCTGTTGCAACAGGGCATCAGCACCGGCCGCCTGCGCGGCACCACCGACTTTTCCCAGGCCATCCGCGACAGCGACCTGTCGATGATCTGCGTCGGCACCCCGAGCAAGAAAAACGGCGACCTGGGCCTGGAATACATCGAGTCGGTGTGCCGTGAAATCGGTTTCGTCCTGCGCGACAAAGCCAGCCGCCACACCATCGTGGTGCGCAGTACCGTCCTGCCGGGCACCGTGAAGAACGTGGTGATCCCGATACTTGAAGACTGCTCGGGCAAGAAAGCCGGGGTCGATTTCGGTGTCGCGGTAAACCCCGAGTTCCTCCGCGAAAGTACCGCGATCGCCGACTACGACAAGCCACCCATGACCGTCATCGGTGAACTGGACCGCGCCAGCGGCGACGTGCTCCAGGCCCTCTACGAAGAACTCGACGCGCCGATCATCCGCAAGGACATCGAAGTCGCCGAGATGATCAAGTACACCTGCAACGTCTGGCACGCGACCAAGGTCACCTTCGCCAACGAGATCGGCAACATCGCCAAGGCGGTGGGTGTCGATGGCCGCGAAGTGATGGAGGTGGTCTGCCAGGACAAGGCCCTGAACCTGTCGCAGTACTACATGCGCCCCGGCTTCGCCTTCGGCGGCTCGTGCCTGCCCAAGGACGTCCGCGCCCTCACCTACCGCGCCGGCAGCCTGGACGTGAAAGCGCCACTGCTCGACTCGCTGATGCGCAGCAACGAATCCCAGGTGCAGAACGCCTTCGACATCATCGAAAGCCACGACAAGCGCAAGGTCGCCCTGCTCGGCCTGAGCTTCAAGGCCGGCACCGACGACCTGCGCGAAAGCCCGCTGGTGGAACTGGCCGAGCGCCTGATCGGCAAGGGCTACCAACTGAACATCTACGACCAGAACGTCCAGTACGCCCGTGTCCACGGCGCCAACAAGGACTACATCGAATCGAAGATCCCCCACGTCTCCTCGCTGCTCAACGCTGACCTGCAACAGGTCATCGACGACGCCGAGATCATCGTCCTGGGCAACCGCGACGAGCAGTTCCGCGCCCTCGCCCAACAAGCACCGGCCGGCAAGCAGGTGATCGACCTGGTGGGCTTCATGAGCCAGGCCACCTCCCCGACCAACCGTACCGAAGGCATCTGCTGGTAAGCAGGCCGCGCGGGGCCGTCCGGCCCCGCGCGCTTTTTCCAACCTGACGTCACCGATACGGATGCAGAACATGCAAAGCCTCAAGCACGGCCTGCTACAGGCTGCCGGTTGGCTGTTCTACGTGACTTTGCTCATGTTGATCGCCCTGGCCTTGCCCAACACCCTGTTCGACCCCGACTCGAAGGATTTCCTCTTCCTGATTGGCGCCGTCGGCATCTGGCGCTATTCGATGGGCGCCACCCATTTCGTCCGCGGCATGCTGTTTCTCTACGTGGTTTACCCACGGCTGCGGCGCAAAGTGCGCAAGCTCGGCGCCGCCGCCGACCCGTCGCACGTGTACCTGATGGTCACCAGCTTTCGCATCGACGCCCTGACCACCGCGCAGGTCTACAGCTCGGTGATCCGCGAAGCGATCGACTGCGGCTACCCCACCACCGTGGTCTGCTCGCTGGTGGAAATGTCCGATGAGTTGCTGGTGAAAAGCCTGTGGGCCAAATACAACCCGCCGGAGCGCGTCAGCCTGGACTTCGTGCGCATCGCCGGCACCGGCAAGCGCGACGGCCTGGCCTTCGGTTTCCGCGCCATCTCCCGCCACCTGCCGGACGACAACGCGGTGGTCGCGGTGATCGACGGCGACACCGTGCTCGGCGAAGGCGTGGTGCGCAAGACCGTCCCCTGGTTCAAGCTGTTCGGCAATGTCGGCGGCCTGACCACCAACGAATTCTGCGAAGTGCGCGGCGGCTACATCATGAGCGAGTGGCACAAGCTGCGCTTCGCCCAGCGCCACATCAACATGTGCTCGATGGCCCTGTCCAAGCGCGTGCTGACCATGACCGGGCGCATGTCGGTGTTCCGCGCCAGCGTGGTGACCAACCCCGAGTTCATCGCCGACGTCGAAAGCGACTCGCTGATGCACTGGCGCCTGGGCCGCTTCAAGTTCCTCACCGGCGACGACAAGTCGAGCTGGTTCAGCCTGATGCGCCTGGGCTACGACACCTTCTACGTGCCTGACGCGGCGATCAACACCGTCGAGCACCCGCCGGAAAAGAGCTTCATCAAGGCCAGCCGCAAACTGATGTACCGCTGGTACGGCAACAACCTGCGGCAGAACTCCCGCGCCCTCGGCCTCGGCATGCGTCGCCTCGGCCTGTTCACCAGCGTGGTGCTGTTCGACCAGCGCGTGTCGATGTGGACCAGCCTGCTCGGGCTGACCGTCGCGGTGATCGCCAGCCTCAAGTTCGGCGGCAAATTCCTCCTCGCCTACCTGCTGTGGATCGGCCTCACCCGCCTGATCCTGACCCTCATGCTGCTGTGCTCGGGGCACAAGATCGGCCCGGCCTACCCGCTGATCCTTTACTACAACCAGATCGTCGGCGCGCTGATGAAGATCTACGTGTTCTTCCGCCTCGACCGGCAGTCCTGGACCCGCCAGCCCACCGCGCTCAAACGCGACCTCGCCAGCTTTCAACAATGGTTCAACACCTGGTCTTCCCGGACCATGACCTTCTCGGCGGCCAGCATCTTCGTTGCTGTGCTGTTCGTGGTCGTGTGAGCCGCGGTAACCCAACGGATCCAATAGGAAAACATCGCCATGAATACCGCCGTGAACGTCAATGTCGTGCATGAGTCCGAAACCCAGCGCCAACACGCCCGGGTGCGCATTCCCGCCAAGCTGCGCTACCTGGGGGGCAACCGCGAAACCCTGGAGATGAAAGTCGACGACCTCTCCGCCGGGGGCCTGAGCTTCCACGCCAAACAGCCACTGACAGTCGGCGACGTGCTGCGTGGCCGCCTGCAATTCACGGTGGACAACCTCGGCCTGTCGATGGACGTGGAATTCCAGGTGCGCTCCTTTGACCCGTCCAGCGGCCGCACCGGGGTGCAGTTCCAGAACCTCGAACAGCGCGACATCGCCACCCTGCGCCACCTCATCACTTCGCACCTGTCCGGCGAGTTGATCAGCATCGGCGACGTGCTCAGCACCCTGCAGCGCGACAACTTCACCAAGGCGCGCAAGCAGAAAGACACCCACGGCGGCCTGAGCCCGCTGGGCCGGCTGCGGGCGGTGACCTTCAGCCTCGGCGTGTTCGTGGTCGGGGTCGCGGCGTTCGGCTTCGTCGCCAAGTCGATCTACGGCCTGTACTTCGTCAGCCATGCCGAGGCCGGTGTGGTCAGCGTGCCGACTACCCAGGTCACCATGCCGCGTGACGGCACCGTGCAGGCGCTGGTGGAAAACGGTGGCGAGGTGGTCAAGGGCGCGCCGCTGGCGTCCTTCAGCACCAGCATGCTCGACCTGCTCAAAGGGCATCTGGACGACCAGCAACTGGAGCCGGCCAAGGTCGAGGAACTGTTCGGCAAGCAAATGAGCGGCACCCTCACCAGCCCGTGTGATTGCACCGTGGCGCGGCAACTGGTGGACGACGGCCAGTACGCCGCCAAGGGCACGGTGATCTTCCAGTTGATCCCGCGTACCACCAACCCGACCGTCGAAGCGCGCTTCAGCTATCGCCAGTTCGACGATGTGAAGCCGGGCACCCGGGTCAACTTCCAGGTCGCCGGCGAAGAGCAGACCCGTACCGGGCAGATCGTCAGCAGCAGCAACCTGAACCAGGACGACCTGTCTTCGGACATCCGCGTGCAGATCAAACCGGACGCACCGATGCCCGCGAACCTGATCGGCTTGCCTGCCAGCGTCAACGCCAAGCGGGGTCCGTCGCTGGACTGGTTGATCGACAGCGCTGTGGCGCATGGGCTCTGAAGAGGGTTCTCCGATGAATAATCACATTGCGTCCATCGCGAGCGAGCGGAACGCCGTCCGGCTCTCTCCTACAACGGACGCGCAGCCATCCCCCGTAGGAGCGAGCTTGCTCGCGATGAGGCCCCCAGCCTCACCCCTGCTGTGCGCCCTGGCCCTGGCCATCAGCCTCACCGGCTGCGCCGGCCTGCCCGACCAGCGCCTGGCCAACGAAGCCCTGAAAAACGGTGACACCGCCACCGCCGAGCGCAACTACCGGCAACTGGCCGACCTTGGCTACAGCGAAGCCCAGGTCGGGCTCGCCGATATCCAGGTGGAAACCCGCGACCCGGCCAAGCTGAAGGAAGCCGAAGCCACCTACCGCGCCGCCGCCGAAATCTCGCCCCGCGCCCAGTCGCGCCTCGGCCGCCTGCTGGCGGCGAAACCCGACGCCAGCGAAGCCGAGCGCCAGGAAGCCGAGTCCCTGTTGAAGAAAGCCTTCGCCAACGGCGAGGGCAACACCCTGATCCCGCTGGCGATGCTCTACCTGCAATACCCGCAGAGCTTCCCGCGAATCAACGCGCAGCAGCAGATCGACCAGTGGCGCAGCGCCGGCTACCCGGAGGCGGGCCTGGCCCAGGTCCTGCTGTACCGCACCCAGAACACCTACGACCAGCACCTCGATGACGTCGAGCGCATCTGCAAGGCGGCGCTGACCAGCACCGACATCTGCTACGTCGAACTCGCCACCGTCTACCAGAAACGCGCCCAGCCGGAACAACAGGCGGCGCTGCTGGAACAGCTCAAGAGCGCGCACCAGCGCGGCGCGGTTCCGGCCAGCCGGGTCGACAGCGTGGCCCGCGTGCTGGCCGACCGCAACCTCGGCCAGACCGACGAGAAAACCGCCCAGGCCCTGCTCGAAGACATCGCGCCGCAGAACCCGGCGTCCTGGGTCAGCCTGGCGCAACTGCTCTACGACTTCCCCGAGCTGGGCGACAGCGACCAGTTGATGGGCTACATCGACAAGGGCCGCGCCGCCGAGCAGCCGCGTGCCGAGCTGCTGCTGGGTCGCCTCTACTACGAAGGCAAGACCCTTCCAGCCGACGCGAAGAAAGCCGAATCCCATCTGCTCGCCGCCGCCAGCGCCGGCGAGATCAGCGCCCATTACTACCTCGGCCAACTTTATCGCCGCGGCTACCTGGGCGATGTCGAGCCACAGAAAGCCGTCGATCATCTGCTCCAGGCCGCCCGCGGCGGCCAGCTCAGCGCCGACTACGCCCTGGCCCAGTTGTTCAGCGAAGGCCACGGCATTCGTCAGGACCCGGTCAACGCCTGGGTCTTCGCCCAACTGGCGCAGGCCAACGCCAGCGAACAATCGACCACGCTGGCCGGCGAACTCGACGCCCAGCTCAGCCCCGAACAAAAAGCCGCCGCCCAGCGCCTGCTGGAACAGGAACGCGCTGCCCGTGGCGCCATCGGCCCGGGCCCGAATGCCCTGGCCCTGCAAGCCGTACAAGCTCCCGACGAAGAACAAGGTGAGGATTCCCTATGACGCTCAATCCGTGGATGAAAGCCGGCCTCGGCCTGAGCTTCGCGCTGTTCTGGGCCTGCCCGACCCTGGCCGCCGAAACCGCTGAAAAGAACTTCGGCCTGGAAGTGAAAATCACCGGCCAGTCGGAAGACGATCGCGACCTCGGCACCCGCGCCGGCGGCGACGTCAACGGCCTCGGCCTCGACCTGCGCCCGTGGGTGTTCTTCGAGCGCGGCGACTGGAGCGCCTACGCCATGGGCCAGGCGGTCGCGGCCACCGACATCATCGAAACCGACACCAGCCGCCAGTCCGCCGACGGCAGCGAAATCGACAACGCCAACAGCAGCAACGACGACCGCGAAGCCAAGAAAAACTACCTGGCGATGCGCGAGTTCTGGGTCGGCTATAGCGGCTTCACCGCCTACCCCGGCGAGCAACTGCGCTTCGGCCGCCAGCGCCTGCGCAACGACGACGGCATGTGGCGCGACACCAATATCGAAGCGCTGAACTGGACCTTCGACACCACCCTGCTGCGGGCCAACCTCGGCGTGGCCGAACGCTTCAGCGAATACCGCACCGACCTCACCGAACTGGCCGCCGAAGACAAGGACCGCCTGCATGTCTACGGCGATGTCGCGGCGCAATGGACGCCCGGCCACTGGGTCGGCCTGCGCGCCCACCACACCCGCGACGACGGCAAGCTGAAGAACCCCGGCGAAACCCTCGACGCTCTCGACAAAACCCGCAACGGCGACCTCACCTGGCTCGGCGTGGAAGCCAACAGCGACGCTTACAACTGGCGCAATCAAAACACCGTCAACTATTGGGGCAGCCTCACCTGGCTGACCGGCGACCGCGACACCCTGAGCAGCACCACGGTAAACGGCGAACAGGTCGCCACCGGCAAGCAGAGCGGTGACGTCAACGCCTGGGCCACCGACCTCGGCATCCGCCTGCGCCTCGATCCCAACTGGCAGGTCGGCGCCGCCTACGCCCGCGGCAGCGGTGGTGGTGGCAGCGACGGTTCGAACAACTACGAGCAGACCGGCCTCGAGAGCAACCGCTCCAACTTCACCGGCACCCGCTCCCGCGTGCACCGCTTCGGCGAAGCCTTCCGCGGCGAACTGGGCAACCTGCAGGCGGCGACCCTGTTCACCTCCTGGCAACTGCGCGACGACTACGACGCCAGCCTGATCTACCACAAGTTCTGGCGCGTCGATGGCGACCAGAACCTCGGCGGCAGCGGCATCAACGCGGTGGTCGACGACGGCGGTATCAACCGTCCGCTGATCCAGGGCGAAAAAGATGTCGGGCAGGAGATGGACCTGGTGGTCACCAAGTACTTCAAGCAGGGCCTGCTGCCTGCCTCACTGAGCAAGTCGATCGATGAACCCTCGGCGCTGGTGCGCTTTCGCGGCGGCGTGTTCAAGCCGGGCGACGCCTACGGCAAAGAGGCCGACGCCTACATGCATCGCGCCTTCGTTGACGTGGTCTGGCGCTTCTGATGCACGGAGAGCATTGACATGAACCTTCACCCGAACAGGCTCCACGCCCTGCTGGCCGGCGCCCTGCTGCTGGCCACCGGCATCGCCCAGGCCAACGGCCAGGCGGCGCCGACCGCCAAAGGGCTGCAACATGCCAAGACCTACACCGTCAGCAGCGCGCCGGTGGAGCCCTTGCACATGGACCCGCCGACCCTGCCGGACCTCAGCGGCTACACCGCCGAGGCGGTGCAGAAGAAAATCGACCGCCGTCACAAGGGCAAGGTTTCGGTCCGCCGCATGCTTCAGGAAACCACCCTCAAGGAGTTCATCGGCGGCGACAACAAGGGCGCCGAATGGGTCGCCCGCCAGCGCGGTATCCCGCAGGCGATCTTCATCGAGGGCGGCCATGTGGACTTCGCCGAACTGGCGAAAAAAGTGCCCGAGCGCTATGTCCGTGAAGTCTCGCCGGGCGTGTACCTGGCCCGCCTGCCGATCGTGGTCGGCCACGGCGCGACCCTGGAAATCAACGGCAAGGTCAAGGAACTGCGGCTGTCCCAGGAAGGCGGCGCGTTCCTGGTCAACGACGGCAAACTGTTCGTCAGCGACAGCCGGGTGATCGGCTGGCGCGAGGCGGACAACGGCCCGGCGACCTTCCGCAAGCCGGATGAATTCCGTCCGTTCCTGCTGTCGTGGGGCGGCACCGAGACCTACATCGTCAACACCACCATGGCCAGCTTCGGCTACGCCAAGAGCAAGTCCTACGGCGTGAGCATTTCGCAGTACACGCCGAACATGGCCAAGCAGATGGGCCGCGCCGAACCCACCGGCTGGATCATCGGCTCGACCTTCAGCGACATGTGGTACGGCTTCTACTGCTACGAGACCAGCGACTTCGTGGTCAAGGACAGCACCTACCGCGACAACATCGTCTACGGCATCGACCCCCACGACCGTTCGCACCGGCTGATCATTGCCGGCAACACCGTCCACGGCACGAAGAAGAAGCACGGGATCATCATTTCCCGCGAGGTCAACGACAGTTGGATCATCAACAACAAGAGCTTCGACAACAAACTCTCCGGCGTGGTGATCGACCGTAACAGCGTCAACAACCTGATCGCCTACAACGAGATTTACCGCAACCACACCGACGGCATCACCCTGTACGAGAGCGGCGACAACCTGATCTGGGGCAACAAGCTGATCAGCAACCGTCGCCACGGCATCCGCGTGCGCAACAGCGTGAACATCCGCCTGTACGAAAACCTCGCCATGGCCAACGGCCTGGTGGGCGTCTACGGGCACATCAAGGACCTGTCCGACACCGACCGCGACATCGCCCTCGACCCGTTCGACACCAAGGTTTCGCTGATCCTCGTCGGCGGCGAGCTGGCGGCCAACGGCAGCGGCCCGCTGTCCATCGACTCGCCGCTGAGCGTCGAGCTGTACCGGGTGTCGATGCTGGCCCCGAGCAAGGCCAGCGGCATCAGTTTCTCCGGCGTACTCGGCGAGCGTCAGGACGAGATTCTCGACCTGATGGTGCGCCAGCAGAAGGCCGTGCTGATCGACCCGGTCGAACGCCAGACCGAAATGCTGGATTGAGGAAGCCCGACATGACCCCATACTTGATGAAACTCCTCGGCCTCAGCGCCGCCCTGCTGGCGATCAGCAACGGCGTGCGCGCCGACGAGGTCAAGGCGCCGACCTTCAGCGCCGAGCCGTGCTGCCAACTGTGCCCCGAAGCCCACGACGCCAGCCGCTACACCACCCGTTACCAACAGAACTTCACCACGTTGGTGCAGGCCCAGGGCGACTGGCTGTTCCGCACCAAGGAAGACCTGCGCACCGAATTCACCACCACGCCGGCCGGCTACAAACGCCTGCAGCAGATCCACGACGCCTTCAAGGCGCGCGGCATCGAACTGGTGGTGGTCTATCAGCCGACCCGCGGCCTGGTGAACCGCAACATGCTCAATCCCGCCGACAAGGCCGCCTTCGATTACCAAAAGGCCCTCGGCAACTACCAAGCGATGCTCAAGCGCTTCGGCGGCATGGGCTACAACGTGCCCGACCTGTCGCCGCTGACCAACGAGCAACTGGCCGCCGCCGACCAGGGCAAGGATTTCTACTTCCGCGGTGACCAGCACTGGACGCCTTACGGCGCCGAGCGCGCAGCGAAAATCGTGGCCGAGACGGTGCACTCGATGCCCGCCTTCGAAGGCATTCCGCGCAAGGAATTCGAGACGACCAAATCCGGGCGCATGGGCAAGACCGGCACCCTGCACAACGTCGCCGGCCAGCTCTGCGGCACCAGCTACGCGGTGCAGTACATGGACCAGTTCGCCACCGAGCCCAAGGGCGAAAGCGGCGGCGACGACCTGTTCGGCGATTCCGGCAACGCGCAGATCACCCTGGTCGGCACCAGCCACAGCGGCAAGAACTACAACTTCTCCGGCTTCCTGGAGCAGTACATCGGCGCCGACGTGCTCAACGTCGCCTTCCCCGGCGGCGGCCTGGAAGGCTCGATGATCCAGTACCTGGGCAGCGAAGAATTCAAGAAGAACCCGCCGAAGATCCTGGTCTGGGAATTCTCGCCGCTGTACCCGCTGAACCAGGAAACCATCTGGCGGCAGATGCTCGCCCTGCTCGACAACGGCTGCGAAGGCAAGCCGGCGCAGATGAGCGCCAGCACCGCGCTCAAGCCGGGCACCAACGAGCTGCTGGTCAACGGTCGCAATGGCGTGATCAAGGACCTGACCAACCGCAATCACCAGCTCGACATCCGTTTCGAAGACACCTCGGTGAAGACCCTGCAGGCCACCCTCTGGTACCTCAACGGCCGCCACGAAGACCTGAAGATCGACAAGCCGACCACCTCCGACACCGATGGCCGCTTCACCTTCCAGTTGCGCGAGGACGAGGACTGGGCCGGGCAAACCCTGCTGGCCGTGGAACTCCAGGGTCCGGAAAACGGCAGCCAGAAGGTGCAGGCCACCTTGTGCAAACGCGGTTCAGGCGATGCTTCGCGCAACGCCCAGGCCGGATTGTGAGGACACCATGAACAGACTCAGCATGCTCGCCAGCGCGGTACTGCTCAGCCTCGGCGGCCAGGTCATGGCCGCCGGGCTGGTGCCGCCGCCCGGCTACTACGCCGGCATCGAGAAACAGAAAACCGGCAAGAACGACTTCAAGTGCGACGCGGTACCGACGCCCTACACCGGCAAGCTGCAATTTCGCAGCAAGTACGAAGGCTCGGACGGCGCCCGCTCGACCCTCAACGAAGACGCCGAACAGGCCTTCCGCGACTCCACCGCCAGCATCACCACCCTGGAGCGCGGCGTCGCCCAGCAGGTCAACCGCTACCTGCGCGATGGCCGTCCGCAACAACTCGACTGCACCCTCACGTGGCTGGGCACCTGGGCGCGGGCCGATGCGCTGCTGTCGAAAGACTTCAACCACACCGGCAAGTCCATGCGCAAATGGGCGCTGGGCAGCATGAGCAGCGCCTGGCTGCGCCTGAAGTTCTCCAATGCGCGGCCGCTGGTGGCGCACCAGGCCCAGGCCGAAGAAATCGAAAAATGGTTCGGCCGCCTGGCCGACCAAGTGGTCAGCGACTGGAGCAACCTGCCCCTGGCCAAGATCAACAACCACAGCTACTGGGCCGCCTGGTCAGTGATGGCCACCGCCGTCGCCACCGACCGCCGCGACCTGTTCGACTGGTCGGTGAAGGAATACCGCGTCGCCGCCAACCAGATCGACGACCAGGGTTTCTTGCCCAACGAACTCAAGCGCAAACAGCGCGCCCTCGCCTACCACAACTACGCCCTGCCGCCGCTGGCGATGATCGCCAGCTTCGCCCAGGTCAACGGCGTGGACCTGCGCGATGAAAACAACCAGGCGTTGAAACGCTTGGGGGATCGAGTGCTGAGCGGATCGAAAGACCCGTCGGCGTTCACCCGCAAGAACGGCGAAGACCAGGACATGAAAGACCTCAAGGTCGGCAGCAAATACGCCTGGCTGGAACCGTGGTGCAGCGTCTACGCCTGCGGCGCCGACGTGCAACAGCGCCGACACGACCTGCAGCCGTTCAACAGCTTCCGCCTCGGCGGGGATGTGACGCGGGTCTACGACCCCGGAGCCCGGTAGGAGCGAGCTTGCTCGCGATGAGGCCCGCCCGGACACCGGCGCCGGACCTGCTGACGCGGTCGCGAGCAAGCTCGCTCCTACAAGGATCTTGAAACACTGGTTTCCCCCGCCAAACAGCGGGGGGTTTGGGGGGCGCTGTTGCCCCGGATGCTTGAACAACAAGGAGAACCGGGATGGTCTTCTCGTCCAACGTGTTCCTGTTCCTGTTTTTGCCGACCTTCCTCGGCCTGTACTACCTGAGCGGGCAACGCTACCGCAACCTGCTGTTGCTGCTGGCCAGCTACCTGTTCTACGCCTGGTGGCGGGTGGACTTCCTCGCGCTGTTCGCCGGGGTCACCCTGTGGAACTACTGGATCGGCCTGAAAGTCGGCGCCGCCGGGGTGCGCACCAAACCCGCCCAGCGCTGGCTGCTGCTCGGGGTGGCGGTGGACCTGTGCATCCTCGGCTACTTCAAGTACGCCAACTTCGGCGTCGACAGCATCAACGCGATCATGACCTCGTTCGGCCTGGAGCCGTTCATCCTGACCCATGTGCTGCTGCCGATCGGGATCTCGTTCTACATCTTCGAGTCCATCAGCTACATCATCGACGTCTACCGCGGCGACACCCCGGCCACGCGCAACCTGATCGACTTCGCCGCGTTCGTCGCGATCTTCCCGCACCTGATCGCCGGCCCCGTGCTGCGCTTCAAGGACCTCGCCGACCAGTTCAACCACCGCACCCACACCGTCGACAAATTCGCCGAAGGCTGCACCCGCTTCATGCAGGGCTTCATCAAGAAAGTGTTCATCGCCGACACCCTGGCGGTGGTCGCCGATCATTGCTTCGCCCTGGAAAACCCCACCACCGGCGATGCCTGGCTCGGTGCGCTGGCCTACACCGCGCAGTTGTACTTCGACTTCTCCGGCTACAGCGACATGGCCATCGGCCTCGGCCTGATGATGGGCTTCCGCTTCATGGAAAACTTCAAGCAGCCGTACATCAGCCAGTCGATCACCGAGTTCTGGCGGCGCTGGCACATCAGCCTGTCGACCTGGCTGCGCGACTACCTGTACATCACCCTCGGCGGCAACCGCGGCGGCACGTTCGCCACCTACCGCAACCTGTTCCTGACCATGCTGCTCGGCGGCCTGTGGCACGGCGCCAACTTCACCTACATCCTCTGGGGCGCCTGGCACGGCATGTGGCTGGCGATCGAGCGGGCGCTGGGCCTCGACACCAACCCGCAGCGTTTCAACCCGGTCAAATGGGCCTTCACCTTCCTGCTGGTAGTAATCGGCTGGGTGATCTTCCGCGCTGAAAACCTGCACGTCGCCGGACGCATGTACGCCGCCATGTTCAGCCTCGGCGACTGGAACCTCTCGGAACTCAACCGCGCCAGCCTCACCGGCCTGCAAGTCGCGACCCTGATCCTGGCCTACATCACCCTGGCCTGGTTCGGCCTGCGCGATTTCTACCGCAATGCCAAGCCGACCGCCAAAGCCAGCCCGGTGGTGGTGCACCACGACGGCAGCGTCGGCCTCGATTGGAGCCTCTACGCCACCCGCGTGCTGGTGCTGCTGCTGTTCGTGGCCTCGATCCTCAAGCTCTCGGCGCAGAGCTACTCGCCCTTCCTCTACTTCCAGTTCTGAGCGAGCCGACCATGACCCGATCATTACGCATCCTCTACTCCCTGCTGTTCCTCGCCCTGTTGACGGCGCTGGGCCTGTGGTCCCTCGGCGGGCTCGGCGGGTTCCAGCGCACGGCGCAGATGAGCCTGCTCGACGGCAAGCTGGCCAAGGCCGCCGAGACCCACTACGACGAGCAGTTCCCGCTCAAGCGCATCGGCACCAACCTGTGGGCGGCGCTGGACTTCAAGCTGTTCAACGAAGGCCGTCCCGGCGTGGTCCTGGGTCGCGACCAGTGGCTGTTCAGCGACGAGGAATTCAAGCCGGCGGTTAACGCCGAACAGACCCAGGCCGAGAACCTCGCCCTGCTGCGCGGCGTGCGCGACACCCTGCGCGAGCACGGTGTGGAACTGGTACTGGCGATCGTCCCGGCCAAGGCGCGGGTCTATCCCGAGTACATCGGCGAGCAGGCCCCGGCCAGCCTTCACGCGGACCTCTACAACGCCTTCCACGCCCAGGCCCGCCAGGCCAACATCTTCGCCCCCGACCTGTTCGGCCCGCTGCAAGCGGCCAAGGCCCGCGGCCAGGTGTTCCTGCGCACCGACAGCCACTGGACGCCGATGGGCGCGGAAGTCGCCGCCCGGCAACTGGCCGAGGCCGTGGCCCGGCAGACCCTGCTCAACGGCGAGCCGCAGAGCTTCGTCACCGAGCACCAGCAGCAGACGCCGTACAAAGGCGACCTGACCAACTTCCTGCCGCTGGACCCGCTGTTCAGCAACCTCCTGCCCAAGCCGGACCAACTGCAGAAACGCAGCACCCGTGCCACCGAAGAAGGCAGCGGCGGCGACGACGCGCTGTTCGCCGACAAGCAGATCCCGGTAGCGCTGGTCGGCACCAGCTACAGCGCCAACCCCAACTGGAACTTCCTCGGCGCCTTGCAGCAAGCGCTGCGCAGCGATGTCGCCAACTACGCCGAGGACGGCCATGGCCCGGTCCTGCCGATGCTCAAGTACCTGCAAAGCGATGAATTCAAAAACAGCCCGCCACAAGTCGTGGTCTGGGAATTTCCCGAGCGTTATCTGCCCATCAAGAACGATCTCAGCGGCTTCGATCCGCACTGGATCGCGCAACTGAAAAAAAACCGCAATACCCATCAAGAGCTGGCCCTGTCGTCCCATCGGACGGAACACTGAAGAGGAAACGCACATGACCTTGCACACTTCCAAACACCGTATCGCCAAAGCCTGCGCCCTCGCTGCCGGCCTCACCCTCGCCTCGCTGCAAGCCTGGGCCGGCGGTGACGCCGCGCTCTACGGCCCGAGCGCACCGAAAGGCTCGACCTTCGTGCGCCTGTACAACGCCTCCAGCCAGCCGGTCGCCGCCAGCGTCGGCAACACCCCGATCAACCAGGTCGGGGCACTGGCCAGCAGCGACTTCAGCTTCATGCCGCAAGGCGACTACAGCGCAAAAATCGGCAGCGCCAACCTGCCGGTGAAACTGGCCGCCGACCACTATTACACCCTGGTCAACCACGCCAACGGCAAGCCGCAACTGGTGGAAGAACCGCCGTTCCGCAACAAGCAGAAGTCCCTGGTGCGGGTGCAGAACCTGAGTGACCAGGCCCTGACCCTGAAAACCGCCGACGGCAAGACCGAAGTGGTCAAGCCGGTGGCCGCCAGCAGCCGCGGCGAACGCGAGATCAACCCGGTCAAGGTCAGCCTGGCGCTGTACGAAGGCGACAAAAAAGTCAGCGACGTCAAACCGGTCGCCCTGGAGCGCGGTGAAGCCGCCGTGCTCTACGTCACCGGTTCCGGCAACGAGCTGTCCCCGGTCTGGGTCAAGCGCCCGGTCTCGACCCGTTAATTCCACTGCCCTTTATTGAACGATTCGGAGAACAACCATGATTCCAGTCATCCTGTCCGGTGGTAACGGTTCGCGCCTGTGGCCGCTGTCGCGCAAGCAATTTCCCAAGCAGTTCCTGGCCCTCACCGGCGAACACACGCTGTTCCAGCAGACCCTGTCGCGGCTGGTGTTCGACGGCATGGACACACCCATCGTGGTCTGCAACAAAGACCACCGTTTCATCGTCAACGAGCAACTGAGCACTTTGAGCCTGGAGACCCAGGCCATCCTCATGGAACCCTTCGGCCGCAACACCGCGCCGGCGGTGGCGCTCAGCGCGATGAAGCTGATCAATGAAGGCCGCGACGAGCTGATGCTGGTGCTGCCCGCCGACCACGTGATCGACGACCAGAAAGCCCTGCAACGCGCCCTCGCCCTGGCCACCGTGGCCGCCGAGCGCGGCGAGATGGTGCTGTTCGGCATCCCCGCGACCAAACCGGAAACCGGTTACGGCTACATCCGTTCCAGCCAGGATGCGCTGCTGCCGGAGGGCGTCAGCCGGGTTGCGCAGTTCGTGGAAAAACCCGATGAAAAACGCGCCCGCGAATTCGTCCAGGCCGGCGGCTATTTCTGGAACAGCGGCATGTTCCTGTTCCGCGCCAGCCGCTTCCTCGAAGAGCTGAAAAAGCACGACCCGGACATCTACGACACCTGCCTGCTGACCCTCGAACGCAGCCAGGAAGACGGCGACAGCCTGAGCATCGACGAAGCCACCTTCGCCTGCTGCCCGGACAACTCCATCGACTACGCGGTGATGGAAAAAACCCAGCGCGCCTGCGTCGTGCCGCTGTCCGCCGGCTGGAGCGATGTCGGCTGCTGGTCATCGTTGTGGGACGTGCACCCGAAGGACGACAACGGCAACGTCACCAAGGGCGATGTGGTGGTGCAGGACAGCCACAACTGCATGATCCACGGCAACGGCAAACTGGTGTCGGTGATCGGCCTGGAAAACATCGTCGTCGTCGAAACCAAGGACGCCATGATGATCGCCCACAAGGACAAGGTTCAGGGCGTCAAGCAAATGGTCAACACCCTCGACGCCCAGGGCCGCAGCGAGACCCAGACCCACTGCGAGGTCTACCGACCGTGGGGCTCGTATGACTCGGTGGACATGGGCGGGCGCTTCCAGGTCAAGCACATCACCGTCAAGCCGGGCGCCAGCCTGTCGCTGCAAATGCACCACCACCGCGCCGAACACTGGATCGTGGTCACCGGCACCGCCGAAGTGACCTGCGACGAGAACGTGTTCCTGCTCACCGAGAACCAGTCCACCTACATCCCGATCGCCTCCATCCACCGCCTGCGCAACCCCGGCAAGATCCCGCTGGAAATCATCGAAGTGCAGTCCGGCAGTTACCTGGGCGAAGACGATATCGAGCGCTTCGAAGACATCTACGGCCGCTCGACGCCGATCGAGCGCGGGGTGTCGATCAAGACGATCGCGCAGTAAAGAGGTGCCAGGCCGTGCCCTTCGGGGCACGGTTTCATTGCGTTGCGCCCTTCGCGAGCAAGCTCGCGGCTTTAAACATTCATACGAAATCCATCGCATAAAGCCACAGAACTTCCTCAATCTCCGACTTTCTTGTAGGCAACTTCCCAAGCATACTGCGCGGCCCTGCCAGCTTGTTGCGCTCTGTGGAATCGCTGCCTAGTCTCCCTCCGTCGTTGCCAAATCAACGGCCGGATTAGCAGTCCGAACGATACAAACCCAACAGCAACCCGTTATGGCGGCTGTGCGTGTGGGCACCTTCGGGTGCGCCGGGTTCTGTGTCCTCGGTCTGCTAACCCACGCACAGTTGCCACCCTTGGTTTAGCAGCGAAATGTGGCCGCTCCATAAGCCGACGCAGAGTATTGCCATGAAAAAAATCGTCCCCGACCCACCCCCCGTTTGCTCCATCCGCCCCGGTGTCACCCATGACGAGGCCGTCCGCCAGGCGGCGGAATTCCTCAAGCACGCCCTCGCCAAAACCTCGCGCCTGCCCCGGCAACCCATCCCCGCACAACAGACGCTGCTCAGCGCATCGATCCTGGAGATGGAGATTTGTCAGGCGTACCTGAAGATCGCGTTGGCCGGGTCGACCACGGCGATGCCGATCTGAAACCGCGTCACGGGGGCCTGCCTCGGCATGCCCCCCTTCCAACCCCTGACAAACATGACAGCCCGCCCACCTTGCCGCTAGGATCAAGGAACCCCTCCGTCTCGGTACTCGTCATGATCATCGGCATCCTGCTCATCCTTACCTGGCTGGTCCTGCTGCTGCGCTACCCGGCCAAGGCGCTGCCGGTCTCGCTGGCGGCGCTGCTCGGGCTGGTCATGGTCGGCGCCTGGGTGGTCTGGCTGGACAACCGCGAGGCACGCCAACTGGCACGGCTGGAACTGCGCGTGGACTACGCGCCACAAGAGTGCCCCGCCGGGCGCCCGCTGCGGGTGCGCATGAACAACGGCAACGACGTGCCACTGGTGGAACTGCACTGGCGGGTCGCGGCCTATGCGCCGGGTGACAGCGTCAACCTCGCCGAAAACACCTACGCCGCGCCCCGCTACCGCGGCCCCGGCGAACTCCAGGCCGGCGCCAACTGGAGCGACTGCCTGCCCCTGCCGCCGCTGCGTCCGGGCTATCGCCCGCAAACCCTGGAATTCCGCGCCGAACGCCTGCAGGGAACCTTCGCCAACTAGCATTTTTGCCAGTACCGCAAAATGCCATCAGCGCGTTAAATGAAGCCTTCATAAGCCAGCCCCCGCAGGAGGCTGCCCATGAGCATCTGTCACCTGAACGGAACAGAATCACTCGCCGGGATCCTGGAGTCCGACGAACGTGACCGACCGGGAATCATCCTGATCGGCTCATCCAGTTGCCCGCCCTACGTCAACCTGCAACCCAGAATCCAGGCACTGGCGCAGTCCATGCCGCAGTTCGTCTTCTACGATTTCACCGTCGACCACCGTGAACCCTCCGATCGAAAACAGAAACTGGCGCGAATCATCATGGACTGGCAGATCAATCCCCTGCTCTCCCAGGTGCTGCTGCCGAGCAGCGGCAAACCACAAACCATCAGCACCAACAACATCGAAAGAATCAAAAAGGAACTGCACAGACTCTATTGACCGACCGAGCCCGCCGGAATTGCCGTCCATGCTCCCTACCCGCACACCGCACCACCATACCCCGACGCTGGCGGTGATTGATCCCCGCGGCCTGAATGTGCGCACCGTGGCGTATTGCCGCGACGACAGCGAGAACACCGCCGAAGCGAGGATCAGCCATCAGTCGTGGACCCCGGCCGGGCACCCATGGCGCACGGGCGATCCGCGCCTGGGGCCAGACAAGGTCAACCTGACCTGTGTGTCCAGCCTCTCGGGCCAGCAGCTACTGAGCGACAGCGTGGACGCCGGCTGGAAGCTGCAACTGCACACTGACGCGGGCATCACGCAGCGGACATGGGACGGCCGAGGAACCTCGACGCGCTTCGTCCACGATGGCCTGCTGCGCATCATCGAGGTCGCCCAAGCATCTGCGCAGGGTGCCGACGCCGTGGTCGAGCGCTTCGACTACGCCGGTGCAGACCCGGCATTCGCTAGCCACAACCAGTGTGGCCGGCTGCTGCGGCATGACGATCCCGCAGGCAGTGAGCACGTTGTCGGCTACGCGCTTGGCGGCGGCGTGAGCCTGCAGCGTCGGCACTTTCTGATTTCGCTCGATCACCCGGACTGGCCTGAGGAGGTCACTGCCCGCGATCTGTTGCTGGAGGACACGGGTTTCAGCTCCGCCAGCCAGTTCAATGCCGTAGGTCAGCCGATTCAATGCAGCGACGCGGTCGGCAACCGCCACCTGTTCAACCACGACCTCGCCGGGCTGCAAAAGGCGGTCGCGCTGTTCAATGCCGCGACGGGACAGACCCGCCAACTGATCAGCGCCATTGACTACAACGCGCTCGGGCAGGTCACCTGCGAAACGGCAGGCAATGGGGTGGTCAGCCGCGCCGGCCATGATCCGGCGAACGGCAGGCTACTCACACTGCGCAGCAGCAGTCCCTCGGGGCCGGTACTTCAGGACCTGCATTACAGTCATGACGCGGTGGGCAATCTCGTCGCCATCGAAGACCGCGCCCTGCCGGTCCGGTACTTTCGTAACCAGCGTATCGAACCGGTCAACCGCTATCGCTACGACAGCCTGTATCAACTGATCGAAGCCAGCGGCTGGGAGCAGGACAACGCCGACCACGGGCCGCATCTGCCGGACCTGCAACCCGCGCCCATCGACCCCGCCCGCCTGCTCAACTACCGGCAGACCTACCGCTACGACGCAGCCGGCAACCTGACCGAGCTACGGCATTTCGGCGCTCGGCAATTCACCCAGACCCTGAACGTCGCGACCGACAGCAATCGCGCCGTGGCCGAGGCGCCCACCGGCGCCATCTCTATCGATAGCGCATTCGATGCCAACGGCAACCTGCTCCAGTTGCAGCCGGGGCAAACACTGCTGTGGAACCCGCGCAACCAGCTCGAACAGCTCAGCATCGTCAGCCGCAAGGACGCGGCGAGCGACTACGAACGCTATATCCAGGACGGCAGCGGCAGGCGCCTGCGCAAAGTGCGACAACAGGTGGTCGGCGGCCGTGTCGTGCGGTCCGAGGTGCGTTATCTGCCGGGACTGGAACTGCACCGCAACGGCAGCGACGACGATGTCCTGCGCGTGGTGCTTTGCACGGCCGGACGCGCCCGGGTGCACGTCCTGCATTGGCCGAAGGCGCCGCCGCCCGGTATCGAAAACAACCAGTGCCGCTATCAGTTGCGCGATCACCTGGGCTCCAGTTGCCTGGAACTGGATGCAGCCGCCGCGTTGCTCACACATGAGGTCTATTACCCGTTTGGCGCCACCGCTTGCTGGGCCGCGCGCACGGCGGACAACGCCGGGTGCAAGCGCCGCCGTTATTCGGGCAAGGAACGTGAGGCTTCGGGGCTCTACTACTACGGCCTGCGTTACTACGCTCCGTGGCTGATGCGCTGGATCAATCCCGACCCTGCCGGCTACGGTGACGGGCTCAACCTCTACCGGATGGTCGGCAACAACCCGCTGGGCTACCGGGATGAGCAGGGAACGCAGAAGGTTCCGGCGGATATTCTGATTGCTGATGCCCTTGAAGGCGCCGACATTGGCAGCGGCTGGTTCGAAGAACTGCGCTGGGACGCAGCCAGCAGGGCCTTCCAGACCACCCGCTCGGTGTATTCACGGAGCATGCAGGCCATGAATGCCACGCCGGACTGGTCGATGAGCGATGAAGGCAGCGCCATCGCGATCTTCCAGGACCGGGATAACCTCCCGCGCCTGTTCGTCAACACCTTCATGCGCCACATGGGGATTCAGCCGGGGATGGGATTGCCGCTGTTTGCCGGGCGAATCCGCAGCGGGAACGATGGCGGCGTCGTCTTCGACAACCACTCCGGCCATTACAAACCGCTGGCGAACGCCGCCACGGTCGAGGCCCTGCTTGGCCAACTGGCACCAGGGGCGCGCAATGTCCGTTACGAGCCCATCAAGCAATCCAGTGACTTCGATTCGGCGGTCAGGCTTTCGGTCGCTTCGCCCGAGGAGTACGTCGATCTGGTCAATACACTCAAGGGAGGTCATGAAAAGGTGATCGGCTACCTGAAGGACTCCGGGCTATGGGAGCGCGTCCGGCAGACCTACGCCGATACCCACGGCATCAACCTCCTCTTCGAGGCCCATGACCAGGGCATCAGTCCGAGTGAGGTTGAGCAGCGTAGAGTGCTGGCGGCCCTGCCCCCCGCGAAGCCTCTCGTGCAGCGCCGAAATAACCGGGTAGCCGTGCCACCACCCACACGGCCCACGGCGGTCAGCACCCGAAAGGCGAGTGGCTGGCGGGTGCTGTTCAAGAACTGCGTTGGCCGTTGACCGCGGACCGACACAGTCATCCCGGCGTGATGGCACATCCCGTATGATCGGCGTTTCTTCCCCACGCCGAAGGACCGCCTCATGCCCATCGCTCTCATCACCGGTTGCTCCAGTGGTATCGGCCGTGCCCTGGCCGACACGTTCAAACAGGCGGGCTACGAGGTCTGGGCCACGGCGCGCAAGGCCGAGGATGTCGCGGCGCTGGCGTCTGCCGGTTTTCGCGCCCGCCAACTGGATGTGAACGACCCACAGGCGCTGCAACGCCTGAGCGAGGAAATCGACTACGCCCACGGCGGCCTCGACGTGCTGATCAACAACGCCGGCTACGGCGCCATGGGCCCGCTGCTGGACGGCGGCGTCGAGGCGATGCGCCGGCAGTTCGAAACCAATGTGTTTGCCGTGGTCGGGGTGACCCGTTCGCTGTTCGGCTTGCTGCGTCGCAACCGTGGGCTGGTGGTGAATATCGGCAGCGTGTCCGGCGTGTTGGTGACGCCGTTCGCCGGCGCTTACTGCGCGTCGAAGGCGGCGGTGCATGCGTTGAGCGATGCGCTGCGGCTTGAGTTGTCGCCCTTCGGCATCCGGGTGATGGAAGTGCAACCGGGGGCGATTCAGTCCAACTTCGCCAGCAACGCCGGGCATGAGGCCGAGCAACTGCTGAAACCGGAATCGGCGTGGTGGCCGATGCGTGAAAGCATCCGGGCACGGGCGCGGGCCTCGCAGGACAAGCCGACCCCGGCCACGGAATTCGCCAAGGGATTGCTCAAGGCGGCGCAGCAAAACCCGACACCGCCGCTGGTGCGGTTGGGGAATGGGAGTCGGGCGTTGCCGTGGCTGGCGAGTTGGTTGCCGACGCGGTTGCTGGATAAGGTGTTGAAGAAGAAATTTGGGCTGGATCGGGATTTGTAGGGGGGCTACTGGCTTCATCGCTGGCAAGCACAGGACGTCAGATCGCCTCGTACTGTGGGAGCGGATTCATCCGCTCCCACCGTTCGTGGAGGCATGAAGCTTTTTGCTTACCCGCGATGAGGCCTGAATCAAGCAATCGCCCGCACCACCCCACCATCCACCCGCATCGCCGCGCCGGTAGTCGCACTGGCCTGCCGCGACGACAGGTACACCACCAGATTCGCCACTTCTTCCACCGTCGCCAGGCGCTGGATGATCGAGCCGGGCCGGTGTTCGGCGATGAAGTTGGCTTCCATTTCCTGCACCGACACGCCCTGCTCTTTCGCCATTTCAGCGAAGAAATCACCCACGCCTTCCGAGCGGGTCGGCCCCGGCAACACGGCGTTGACCGTCACTCCGGTGCCAGCCAGGGTTTCCGCCAGCCCGCGGGAAATCGCCAGCAACGCGGTCTTGGTGGTGCCGTAGTGAACCATCTCGGTAGGAATTTCCAGCGCCGACTCGCTGGACAGGAACAGCACCCGTCCCCAGTTGCGCTCGGCCATCCCCGGCGCGTAATGCCGCGACAGGCGCACCGCGCTCATGACGTTGACGTCGAAGAAGCGCTGCCAGTCGTCGTCGCTGATCTCGAAGAAGCCCTTGGGCTCGAAGATGCCCAGGTTGTTGACCAGGATGTCGGTCTGCGGCACTTGCTCGAACAGCACCCGAGCGCCTTCGACCGTGCCCAGGTCGGCGGCGACGCCGATGATCCGCGCCGCCGGCACCCGTTCGCGAACCTGCTTGAGGGCCTGGTCCACCCGCGCCTGAGTGCGGCCGTTGAGCACCACTTCGGCGCCCGCCTCGGCCAGGCCGATCACGATGGCCAGGCCAATACCGGCGGTGGAACCGCTGACGATGGCGCGTTTACCGTTCAGGGAAATATGCATTCGAGCTCGCTCCTACCGTTATCAATCTTCAGTTACTGGCAACATCAAACGCCTGCCAGCCGCCACCCAGCGCCTTGTACAAACCCACCAGGGCCTGTGACACCGCCGCCGAGCTGTCGATCCATTGTTCTTCACTGGCCAGCAACGCCCCTTGCACGCTGAGCACATTGAGGAAGTCCACCGCGCCTTCGACGTATTGGCGCTGGGCGGTTTCCAGGGCGATGCGGTTTTGCCGCACGGCTTCTGCCAAGTGGTCGCGGCGCAATTGACTGGCGTTGTACAGGCGTAGCACATCGTCGATTTCGTGCCAGGCGCTGAGCACCACCTTGCGGTAGTTCAGCGCCGCTTCCTGTTGCTGGGCCTCGCGCAATTCGAGGGTGCCCTGCAACCGCCCGCCCTCGAAAATCGGCAGGGAAAGCTGCGGACCGATGGCGAACCGGCGCGAATCCCAGGCACCGAAATCGCTCAGTTGCAGCGCCTGGAAACCGAGGTTTCCAGACAGGCGGATGCTCGGATAGAAGTCCGCCTTGGCCACGCCAATGCTGGCGGTGGCAGCATGCAGCCGAGCCTCGGCCTGGCGGATATCCGGGCGGCGCTCGGCCAGTTCCGACGGCACGCCGATGGCGAAACGTTGTTGCGGCGCCGGCAAGTCGGTGGCTTCCAGCAGTTCGTTTTGCAGGCTGCGCGGCGGCTCGGCGGCGAGCAGGCTGAGGGCGTTGATCAGGTCGGCCTGACGCGCTTCCAGACTCGGCAGACGCGCCTCGATGGACGCCACCTGGGCGCTGGCCTGGGCGACGTCGAGGCGAGTGGCGACGCCCTGGTCCTGGCGATCGCGGGACAGCTTCAGGCTGTGCCGGGCCACATCCAGGTTGTTGCGGGTCACCGCCAGGGTGTGCTGCACGGCGCGCAACTGGATGTAGTCGCCAGCGGTTTCCGCCAGCAACGCCAGCAGCACGCCGCGCCGATCATTCTCGGCCACTTGCACCGTGGCGTCGGCGGCTTCCACCTGGCGCCGCACCCGGCCCCAAAGGTCGAGTTCCCAACCTGCCACCAGATCGCCCTGCCACAGGTTGTAGGCGGCCTTGCCGGAATTGCCGGACGGGTCGCTGAGGCCTTCGGCGCTGTTGCGGGCGCGGCTATAGCCGGCGTTCAGATCCACTGACGGGCTTTGGTCCGCGGCGATGCTGCTGCGCAGGGCGCGGCTTTGCAGAAGGCGGGCGCTGGCCATGCGCAGGTCGAGGTTGTTGTCGGCAACCCGCTGGATCAGCGCGCTGAGACGGGCGTCATGAAAACTTTCCCACCAGCGCAGTTCCAGCGGTTCGGCCTGCGGCTGACTCGCCGCGGCATCGCCCTGCAACGGTGCCCAAGCCTGCGGCGCCTGGCTGTCGGGGCGCTGGAAATCCGGACCGAGGGTGCAGCCGGCCAGCACCAGGCCGAGCAGCAGCGGGCCCACACGAAAGACGGCGTTCATCGTGCGCTGACCTCCTTGCCGCCGAGGGTGTCGCCCTGGGTATCGATGGTGGCTTCCACCGACATGCCCACGCGCAAGCGCTCCAGCAATGGCTGATCGGCGTCGAAGACGATCTTCACCGGAATCCGCTGGACCACCTTGGTGAAGTTGCCGGTGGCGTTGTCGGGCTTGACCGCGGCGAACGTCACACCGGTCGCCGGGGCGATGCTCTGCACATGGCCGCGCAGGGTTTCGCCGGAGAACGTATCGACGCTGATGCTCACCGGCTGGCCGGGCTGCACGTGGGTCAGTTGGGTTTCCTGGAAGTTGCCGATCACGTAAGCCTGGCTCAGCGGCACCACCGACAGCAGCCGTGCGCCGGGATTGACGTAGGCACCGACGCGCAGCGCGCGCTCGCCGACCATGCCGCCCACCGGCGCGACAATGCGGGTGTAGGACAGGTCCAGGTTGGCTTTTTCCACCCCGGCTTCGGCGCGCTTGAGCTGGCCGTCGGCACTGGCGACCTGGGCGTCGAGGATGTCCACCTGTTTGCGCGTTGCCAGCAGCGCGGCCTGGGCGTTGGCCTGGCGAGCGCTGGCCTGATCGACCCGGCTGCGCGCCTGCTGCGCGTTCTGCACCGTGCCGGCGCCCTGCTCGGCGAGGCGGCTGTAGCGGGTCACTTCGTGATTGGCGAAGGCCGTCTCGGCCTGCGCGGCCTTGAGCGCGGCGTCGGCCTGGGCGATCAGCGCGGCCTGCCGCTCAAGGGTCGCGCGGGCGTCGGCGCTCTGCGCGCGGGCCACCAGCAACTGAGCCTGGGCGGCGTCCAGCGCGGCCTGGTAATCGCGGTCGTCGAGGGTCGCCAGCAATTGCCCGGCGCTGACTTGCTGGTTGTCTTCCACCCGCACTTCTTTGATAAAGCCCGCCACCTTCGGCGCGACCACGGTGTAGTCGGCGCTGACGTAGGCATCGTTGGTGCGCTGGCGGTGGTCGCTGCCCAGCAGGTGCGGACCGCCGATGGCGGCGAGGACGGCAATGGCGAGCACCGAGCCAATAAGGATGTTTTTGCGTGTGTTGGTCATGTCGGCAAGTCTCTAATTCTTCCAGGCTCAAGCCACCGCGCGCGGTGGATAGACCCGGACAGGCACGAAAGGAATCAGGCAAATCAGCGCCACGGCAATGCACGCCACAAACAGATAGAGGTCGGCCGAAGCCAGCACCAGCGCCTGTTCATGGATGCGCCGGGCCAGGTTGGCGGCGCTGTCGTCGAGCAAGGGCGCGTTGCCCAGGCTGTCGGTGAGGTGGGTGGAATGGAAATGCCGGCGCACGGTGCCGAGGGCATCAAGCAGCCCCCCGGCAACCACCGCCGAGAGCCCCTTGACCGTGTTGAACCAGGCCGAGGCGAACGGCCCTTCCTGCGGGCTCATGCCGTTGGTCGCAAGCATCAGCAGCGGCAGCACCGCCATCGGCTGGCCAAATACCTGCAGCAGTTGCAGCAGATAGAAGTTGTCGCGAATCCATTCCGAGGTCAGTTGGGTGCCACCGAAGCAGCTCAGCGCCAGCATCCCCAGGCCCACCGCCAGCACCCAGCGGCAGTCCACCGCGCGGATATTGCACAACGCCGCCACCAGCGGCAGCGAGATCAGTTGCGGCATCGCCACCAGCAGCATCAGCGGGCTGGTCTGGGCCGGGCGGTAACCCTGAATCTGCGCCAGGTACGCGGACGGAATGCTGATCACCGCCGACAGCACCACCAGCACCCCGGCCAGCGTCACCAGGGCGAAACTGAGGTTACGCCGGCCGAGCATGCGCAACTGGAAGAACGGCAGCGGCTCGGACCATTCATTGAACATGAACAGCACCAGCAACAGCAGGCCACCGCCCAGCAGCCAGCAGATCAGCGTCGAATCGAACCAGCCCCAGCGGTCACCCAGGCTCAGGCCGAGCACCAGCGAACTGATCGCCGGCAGGCCCAGCAGCACGCCGCGCCAGTCCAGTTGGCGGAAGCGCTCCAGGCGCAGCGGATCCTGCGGCAAGCCCCAGCCAACGCAGAACATCGCCAGCGCCGAGGGCAGGATGATCTGCCAGAACGACCACTGCCAGCCGACGTATTCGGTCCACAAACCGGCCAGCGGCGTGCCCAGGTTTGGGCCGAAGGTGGCGGTCAGGGCGTAGCAGGCCAGGCCGTAAACCTTGATGCCTGGCGGCAGGAAACGCAGCGCCACGCTCATCAGCATCGGCGGCAGCGCGCCGGAGGCCAGGCCCTGGAGTATTCGCAGCACCATCAGGCTGTGCAGGTCCGGCGCATAGGGCTGCACCAACCCGAGCACGGCGAACAGGCCGACCGCGCTGAGGGTGAAGCGGCGCAGGGAAAAGGTCGCCGCCAGCCACGGCGAGAACGCCATGGCCGACACCGACGCGGCGGCATAGACCGCCACCAGCCAGGCACCCTCGTCGGCGCCGATGCCCATGGCGCCGCGAATATCGGCCAGCGAGATCTTGGTGACCATCTCGTTGAGCCCGGCGCAGAGCACCGCCAGCAGCACGCCAAACAGCCCGACCACCACCCGCAGGCCAAACGCCTGTTGCGCGGGAGCGGCCGCCGCCGGGGCAGCGGCAGGCGCGGCAAGGGGCGCGGTGAGGGACGTCATCAGTAGAAATCTCCAGCAACAAATTGACTGGAGCGAGTCTAGAAACACTGAATGCTTACGAAAACTGACTTCTCGGCAGTTTACAGTTGCACCAAACGCAATCGACGGTTCAAGGGTCGACGCTGCAGCAGGTTTTCAGGGTCTGGCGCAGCCAGCGGTGCGCCGGATCGTTGTGGAAACGCGGGTGCCAGGCCTGCATCACCGTGACCCGTTCCATCGGCAGCGGAATCTCGAACGAGCGCAGCGGCAGGCCGAGCCGGGCGACGCTGTTGAGGATATTGGCCGGCATCGGCAGGATCAGGTCCGACGCCGGCAGCGAGAACATCGCCGAATGGAAACTCGGCGTGATCAACGCCACCCGCCGCTGCACCTTGAAGTTGGCCAGCTCGACATCGATCGGCCCGTTGGCCCGCCCGCGCCGCGACACGCTGATTTGTGGATAAGCCGCAAAGCTCTCCGGCGTGATCTCACTGTCGAAGATCGGGTGATCGCGGCGCACCAGGCCGACATAGACGGTATGGAACAGACTCTGCACCTTGATCTCCGGGCCGAGGTCGATGGTCGAACTGATGATCAGGTCGGTGCGCCCGTCGCGCAGCACCGTGTCGTCATCGCCGCCGGTTTCCGGGACGAAGCGCAGCACCGTGCGCGGCGCCTGCTCGTGCATCTTGCGCAGCAACTGCGCGCCATAGAGCGCGATGAACAGGTCGTTGGTGCGGATATTGAAGGCTCGGTCGAGGTTCGGCAGGTCCACCTCGTCGCCGCCACGGAACACCTGCCCGGCCTGCTCCACCAGCACCCGCACCTGCTCCTGCAACGCCAGCGCCCGCGGCGTCGGCACCAGGCCGCGACCGGCGCGAACCAGGATCGGATCACCGAGCGCTTCGCGAATCCGGCTCAGGGTCCGGCTCATGGCTGCCGGGCTCAGGTTCATGCGCTGGGCCGCGCCGACCACACTGCCCTCGTCGAGCAAGGCATCGAGGGCGACAAGCAGGTTCATGTCCGGGAGTTGCATGGCCGGGCTCCGTGGGTGACGTGATGGAAACACGATCTTAGCAGCTCCGCGGATTGCGTCTGGTGCAATGATCCAGTGCACGTCGGGCCATTTATCCGGGCGCCGAAACAGGTCGAAAATGCCCCGTCTCCACCCCTGCCAAGGAACCCGCATGCCCAGCCCGGTACTGATCGCCATCGACGCCTCCCCCGCCTGCGCCAGCCTGCTCGACCTCGCCCGTCGTTACTGCCGCCCGGAACAGCATCACCTGCAAGTACTGCTGGCGATCGACGCCACCTTCGCCGTGCACGACAAACCCGCCGCCTACACCCGCGGCGAAGAAGAGGAATACCCCGCCGCCTGCGACGAACAACACCTGGCTGAGCGAGCGGTGAAAGACGCCGTGGCGGCCCTGCGTGAAAGCGGATTTTCTTGCGATGGACGTGTGATTGCCGCCGACCCGGTGGAGGCGATCGTCGACCAGGCGAAGGCACTGGAGTGCGAGTTGATCATCATGGGCCACCGGCACCTGTCGCGGCTGGGCCGGTTGCTGGATCCGTCGGTGAGCGGGAAGGTGATTGATCGGGTGGGGTGTCCGGTGTTGGTGGGGGTGGCGGGCTGAGCGGCCTGTCGATAGATCTTCAGCGCTCTTGAGATCGGGCGCCGCCGGCGCGGCGCATCGCCGGCAAGCCGGCTCCCACAGGTTTCATCAGTGCCCTCAGGCCCTCGATCAAGGCTTCACCACCACCGTACACGTCGTCCCCGCCGCCAACAAAAAGCCTTCCGGCACTTCATCGATATGAATCCGCACCGGCACCCGCTGGGCCAGGCGGACCCAGTTGAAGGTCGGGTTGACGTCGGCGATCAGTTCGCGGCTCTCGGGGTTGTCGCGGTCGTAGATGCCGCGGGAGATGCTCTCCACATGGCCCTTGAGCACTTCGCCGCTCATCATCTGCAACTCGGCTTCGGCGCCCACTTTCACATGGGGCAGTTTGGTTTCTTCGAAGAAGCCGTAGACCCAGAACGAGTTGCTGTCGACCACCGCCATTTTCGCTTCGCCGGTGCGGGCGTAGTCGCCGCGGTGCACGTTGAGGTTGGTGACGTAGCCGTCGACGGTGGCGAGGATGGTGGTGCGCTTGAGGTCCAGTTGCGCAGCCGCCAGTTGGGCCTGGGCCTGTTGGTAGTCCGCCTGGGCGGCGTTGGCGATGTTGCTGGCGTCGTCGCGGTTTTCCTTGGAGATCACCAGGTTGTCCATGTCGGCGCGGCGGCTGGCGTTGACCTTGCGCATTTCCCAGGTGGCCTTGCGCGAGGCCACCAGCGCCTCGGCCTGGCGCACCGCGACCTGGTAGTGCTCGGGGTCGATCTGCAGCAGCACATCGCCCTTTTTCACCCACTGGTTGTCCTTCACCGGTACGTCCACGACGTAGCCGGGCACGTCGGCAGCTACGTTGATGATGTCGGCGCGCACCCGGCCGTCGCGGGTCCAGGGCGTGGTCATGTAGCTCACCCAGAGTTGCCGGCCGATCGCCACGGCGGCGACCAGCACGAGCAAGGTGGCGATCAGGCTGAAAAACTTCTTCATCGACGGGCTCTCAACGGTAAACGGTCAGCGCCATGGCGCCGAACAGGCAGATGAACAGGCACAGGCGCAGCAGCGACGGGTGCCAGAAAAAACGGTAGCCATCGACGCTCGCGATGAAGCGGTCCAGCCCCCAGGCCAGGCCGGCGGCGAACAGGAACATCAGGGTCACGGTCGGCATGTAAAGGCCATGGAAGGCGATTTCACGGAGCATGGGGCAGTCCTTGCGGCGAGCCGAGTTCGGCCAGCGGCGATTGAGGGTCGAGCAGGGAGGTTCGGATGAAGTGCAGGTAGCTCTGCACCCGGCGCAGCGCGGAAGTATCGAAGTGGCGGGCGAAGGGTTCGTCGGTGGCCTGCACGCGGCTGATGGCGTGATCCACGGCGATCAGCGCGCGCTCGTGGTTGCTCGCCGTCGGTTGCAGGAACAGGCGCGCCAGCGCCCGGCCCATGACCCGGATCGCCTGGCGCCACGGCTGCGATTCGGCGTAGCTCGGGTGCACCGGCAGGATCGCCTGTTCCTTGCGCAACTCGATGATGGCGTGGCCGACTTCCAGCACCACG
Source organism: Pseudomonas sp. 20P_3.2_Bac5 (assembly GCF_025466035.1). NCBI lineage: Bacteria > Pseudomonadati > Pseudomonadota > Gammaproteobacteria > Pseudomonadales > Pseudomonadaceae > Pseudomonas > Pseudomonas sp. 20P_3.2_Bac5. The sequence continues at coordinate 205,722 of NZ_JANLOA010000105.1, forward strand.
AACATCCAGCGCAGCAGACGGCTCTGCACCAGCGGCTGGCCCACCGCCAGGCCGTAGGCCTGGTGCAGCAGGTCGCGGGTGCGGCTTTCGAAACCGGAGCCAAGCCCGCGCAGGCGCCCGGTGATGGCGAACAGCACCTGTTCGCGCAGGTCCTGCTCCAGGCGGCTCCACAGCCAGCGGCTGTTGGGCGGCAGGATGATCGCGCCCGCCGCCGCGCAGACCAGCATGCCGATGATCATGCCGATGTAATCGTTGATGTAGGTGTAGGGGTTGTACACCGTCAGGTTGTTCGGCACCGAACCGATGGCGAAGAACACCAGCAGGCCGATGCCGTAGCCCGCGTAGGCCGGGCGCGAGGCGAGGAATGCACCGAGCACGAAGACCGGCGCCAGCACCATGCACAGCAGCGGGAAACCGTCGATCCAGGGAAACACGAAGAAGGTTTCGAAGAAGCCGACGAAGGCGCCGAACAGCGTGCCGCACGCCATCTGGAACGACATGCGCTTGGGGTTCGGCGACGCCGCCGAGAGGCCCACGGTGACGGTCGCGATCAGGGTCATCATGCCGCCGCTGGGCCAGTTGCTGAGCAGCCAATAGCTGCCCAGCAGCAACAGCACCGCCGCCGCGCGCACCCCGGCGGCGGCCGACACCAGCCAGTTGGTCTGCGCCACATAGGGCTCGTCCCATTGCTCGCGTTCGTGGTTGTGCGCGGCCAGCGAAGCGTGGGTCTCGGCGTAGCTGTGCATGTCGTCGACGAAGCGATAAAGCAGCTCGTAGGCGGTGTGGAAATCCAGCAGTTCGGTTTCGCTCGGTCCGGTTTCTTCGAAGGCCGCGCGCAAGCTGCGCACCTGGGCCGGCAGGCCTTCTTTGTAGGCGGCCAGTTCGAGCGTCAGGCGCAGGGCGTCGGCGTCGGTCAGGGCGCGGCCGACATAGGGGTCGAGCAGCTCGGCGAGGGTCTTCAGCCCCGGCTCGATGGCGCTGACGATCTGCAACGGGCCGCGCAAGCGCAGACGCTCAAGCAATTGGTGCAGGGCGTTGTAGCGCGTGGTGATGGCCATGAACTCGCTGTTCATGCGCACTAGCCGGCCGCTGCGGCGGCGCATGTGCGGGTCTTCGAAGGTGGTCACGCTGCGCAGGCTTTCCAGGCCAACCGCTTCGGCGATAAAACGCACGTTGCTGCTTTCCAGGCGATCACGCTGGCTGTCGCCACGCAGCCCTTCCACAACCACGCCGGCGAACACGCCAAAGCGCTGGTACAAGGCGTTGCGCATGGCGGCACTGGCCGATTGCGGCAGGATCGCGGCGCTGACCAGGGTCGAGATGAAGATCCCCAGGCCGATTTCCAGTACCCGCCACACCGCCGCCATGAAGGCTTGCTGCGGCTGGTCGAGGATCGGCAGGCCGATCATCGCCGCGGTGTAGCCGGCCAGGACGAAGCCGTAGGCGCGGAAGGTGCGGTAGCGCATCGCGCCCGCCGAGCAGAGGCCGACCCACAGCGCCAGGCTGGGCAGAAACAGCTCGGTGTTCTGCGGAAAGATCGCGATCAGCGCAACCATCATCGCCGAGCCGGCGAGGGTGCCGAGCACCCGGTAGAAGCTCTTGGCGAACACGTGCCCGCTCTGCGGCTGCATGACGATGAACACGGTGATCATCGCCGTGCGCGGCTGCGGCAGTTCCAGGCGCATCGCCAGCCAGAGGGTGGCGAACGCGGCGACCAGCACCTTGAAGATGTACACCCAGGTCACGCCGTCGGTGCGCGCCCAGTGGAAGAATCCGCGGCGCCACTCAAGCGAGGCCAGCCAACGGAACGGCAGGGTCAGGACGTTCATTCTGCGTGGTCGGCTTTGTCGAAGATCGCCAGGGTGCGGGGTGTCGGGGGCGCGTCCTGTTTGCCGGGTTCGGGCACGTCGGCACCGGCGCCGAGGCCGCCGCCCAGCGCCGTTACCAACCCGGCATGGGCGCTCAGGCGCGCGGCCTGGACCTGCTGCTGGATCATCTGCTGTTTGAACAGCAGGGTCTGGGCGTTGAGCACATTGAGGTAATCGGTCAGGCCGCGCTGGAAGGCGATCATGGCGATGTCGTAGGTCTTCTGCGCCGAGGCCACGGATTCGGCGGCGAAGTGCGCCTGCTCCTTCATCGACTCGCGGCGAATGAGCTGGTCGGAAATCCCCCTGAGCGCTTCCACCACGGTCTGGTTGTAGCGCGCCACGGCGATGTCATAGCCGGCCGAGGCCACGCCGAGCTGCGAGCGCAGGCGACCGCCATCGAAGATCGGCAGGCTGATGGCCGGGCCGACGTTGTAGTTGAATTTGCGTCCGGTGAGGAATTCCAGCGGGCCGCCGCCGGTGGCCATAAAGCCGAGGCCGCCGATCAGGTCGACATTGGGAAAGAAACCGGCATGGGCAACGTCGATGCCACGGGCCTGGGCCGCGACCTGCCAACGGCTGGCGACCACGTCGGGACGCTGGCCAACCAGTTCCGCCGGCAATGCCGACGGCAGTTTCAGCGGCGCAGCGAGGGACAGTTGCGGACGTTGCAGTTGCGCGCCCTCCCCCGGTCCCTTGCCGGCCAGGGCCGCCAACTGGTTGCGGGCCAGGGCGATTTCTTCATTGAGGGCGTCGAGCTGGCGGTGGGTTTCCGGTAGCGGCGTCTGCGCCTGGCTGACTTCGAAATGCGTGCCGATGCCGCCGGCCAGGCGCCGCTCGGCCAGGGCCAGGATCTGTTCCTGCTGGGCCAGTTCGGCCTTGACCACGTCGCGCTGGGCAAAGTGCAGGGAAAGCTGGATGTAGACCCGCACCACGTTGTTCTGCAGTTCGAGCTGGGCCTGACGGGCCTGGGCCACGCTCAGGTGCGCCCTGTCCACGGCCTGCTCGCTGGCATTGCGCTCGCGTCCCCAGAGGTCGAGGGCGTAGCTGAAACCAAGCGCGGCGTTGTTGTCCCAGGTGTTGGCGCCGGACAGCGCGCCCGGGCCGTAGAACTGGTCTTCCGGCCAGTTGTGGCGTTTCAGGCTGGCGTCGCCGTTGACCTGGAGTTTTTCCGCCGACTCGACCACGCCGGCCATGGCCTTGGCCTCGCGCACCCGCGCTGCGGCCATGGCGATGGTCGGGCTGCCGTTCATCGCCAGAGTGATCCAGCGGTCCAGTTGCGGATCGCCATAGGCGCGCCACCATTGCTGGTCGGGCCAATGGGCATCGCGCGCAGCTTCGGTGATCGCCGCGTCGGGGGTCAGGGTATTGGCTTGCAGCGTCTTGCTTTGCGGGGCAATGCCCCAGGTTCCGATACAGCCGCTCAAGGTCAAGCTAAAGGCACAGACACTGAGCGCATTCAGCGCTCTGATGATGCGACGCGGCACAGCGGCGAGTTCCCGACGTAGAGGTGGATGAGGCCGGGCAATTCTAGGGGGCCGCCGCAGTGGCGATAAGCGTGCTTTCCTGCGAATCTTTGTTACCGAATTGGCGATAATCCGGCTTTAGTCGGAAGACTGGTTTAGTTACTTCATGTCACAATTCTGTCGTCTTCTTTGAGAGCGCCCCATGGACACCCTGCAAAACATGCGTGCTTTCAGTTGCGTCGCGCAAGTCGGCAGCTTCACCGCCGCGGCCGTGCAACTGGATACAACCACCGCGAACGTCTCGCGGGCGGTTTCCAATCTTGAAGCGCACCTGCAAACCCGCTTGCTCAACCGCACCACCCGGCGCATTGCCTTGACCGAAGCCGGCAAGCGCTACCTGATGCGCTGCGAGCAGATCCTCACCTATGTCGAGGAAGCCGAGGCCGAGGCCAGCGATGCCCATGCCCGCCCCGCCGGGCAACTGAAAGTGCACTCGATGACCGGCGTCGGCCAGCATTTCGTCATCGACGCCATCGCCCGCTACCGCCAGACCCACCCGGACGTCACTTTCGACCTGACCATGGCCAACCGCGTGCCGGACCTACTGGACGAGGGCTATGACGTGTCCATCGTGCTGGCCAGCGAACTGCCGGACTCCGGCTTCGTCTCGCAGCGCCTGGGCATCACCTACAGCATTGTCTGCGCCTCGCCTGATTACGTGGCCCAGCACGGCATCGCGCAGAAGCCGTCGGACCTGCTCAAGCACGCTTGTCTGCGCATGGTCAGCCCGGTGATTCCGCTGGAGAAATGGTTGTTCGACGGCCCGGAAGGCCAGGAAGTGGTGAACATCACCCAGGCGCCGTTCCAGGTGAATTCCGCCGACGCGATGAAAGCAGCGATCCGCAGCGGCATGGGCGTCGGCGTGCTGCCGATCTACTCGGCGATCGACGGCCTGCGCGACGGCAGCCTGGTGCGGGTGATGCCCGAGTACCGCCTGCAGGAGCTGAACCTGTACGCGATCTACCCGTCGCGGCAGTACCTCGATGCCAAGATCAAGACCTGGGTCGAGTACCTGCGCAACTCCCTGCCGGAAATCCTCGCCGCCCACGAGGCCGACCTGAAGACCCACGAGCTGCGCGTGGCGAACTGAAATCTTGCTGCACAGCGGCGGCGGGGAATGATAGCGTGCTACCCATTCTCCACCGCCCGCAGAGATTTCGCCGATGAAAAAGACCGTCCTTGCCTTCAGTCGCATTACCGCGCCGATGGTCGAACGCCTGCAGCAAGACTTCAACGTGATCGTTCCCAACCCGAAACTGGGCGACATCGCCGCCCAGTTCAACGACGCCCTGCCCGAGGCCCACGGCCTGATCGGCGTCGGCCGCAAGCTGGGCCGCGCGCAACTGGAAAACGCCGCGAAGCTTGAGGTGGTGTCCAGCGTATCGGTGGGCTACGACAACTACGACCTGGCCTACTTCAACGAACGCGGCCTTGCCCTGACCAACACCCCGGACGTGCTGACCGAAAGCACCGCCGACCTCGGTTTCGCCCTGATCATGAGCGCCGCCCGGCGCACCGCCGAGCTGGACGCCTGGACCAAGGCCGGCCAGTGGCAGGCCACCGTCGGCCCGGCGCAGTTCGGCAGCGACGTGTTCGGCAAGACCCTGGGCATCGTCGGCCTCGGCAACATCGGCGCGGCCATCGCCCGGCGCGGACGTTTCGGCTTCAACATGCCGGTGATCTACGCCGGCAACAGCCGCAAGGAAGCGCTGGAGCAGGAACTGGGTGCGCGCCATGTGAGTCTTGAGCAGTTGCTGGCCGAGGCGGATTTCGTCTGCTTGGTGGTTCCGCTCAGTGCGCAGACCAAACACCTGATCGGCGCCGAGCAACTGCGGCAGATGAAGCGCAGCGCGTTTCTGATCAACGTGTCCCGCGGGCCGGTGGTGGATGAGGCGGCGCTGGTGGAGGCGTTGCAGAACGGCGTCATTCGCGGCGCGGGGCTGGATGTGTATGAGAAAGAGCCGCTGACCGAGTCGCCGCTGTTCGCGTTGAGCAATGCGGTGACCTTGCCCCATGTCGGTTCGGCAACCGCCGAAACCCGCGAAGCCATGGCCAACCGCGCCATCGACAACCTGCGGGCGGCGCTGCTGGGCGAGCGGCCGCGGGACCTGGTGAATCCGCAGGTCTGGAAGTAAACGCTCATCGCGAGCAAGCTCGCTCCTACAGAAGAATGGACCGCGATCCCTTCCCCTGTAGGAGCGAGCTTGCTCGCGAAGCGCCTTACCTCAACACAGCCCCACCCACAGCAACCTTCGGCTTGGGTTTGCGAAACACCAACACATTCCCCACCATCACCAACACCAGCCCCATCAACGCCGGCGCCGTCCACTGATACCCCTCCACCACCGCCGACACATTCAGCGCCACCAACGGGAACAACACGGTGCAATACGCCGCCCGCTCAGGCCCCATGCGCCCGACCAGCGTCAGGTACGCAGTAAAGCCGATCACCGACCCCGGAATCACCAGGTACAGCAGCGACCCGACATACTGCGCGCTCCAGTCCATGGCAAACGGAATCCCGCTGACCAGGCAGTACGTCGCCAGCATCCCCGCGCCATAGGCCATGCCCCAGGCGTTGGTGGTCATCGGCCGCAGCCCGGCTTTCTGCTGCACGCTGGAAAGCATGTTCCCCGCGGAGAAACACAGCGTGCCGGCCAGCGCCAAGCCCAAGCCCATCAGGGTTTCATGGCTGGCGGCCTGCCCGGACAACTCCGGCCAGAACAGCAGCCCCAGCCCGCTCAGGCCGAGCGCCCCGCCCAGCAGCACGTTGGTGGCGATCTTCTGGCCGAAGAACAACCGTGCATTCAGCGCGTTCCACAGGGTGGCGGTGGAAAACACCACGGCGATCAAGCCGGTGGTCACCCACTGGCTGGCGGTGAGGAAACACATGAAGTTGACGCAGAACAGGCACAGCCCCTGCGCCACGCACACCAGGTGCCCGCGGCGGTTCATCGGTTGCAGCTTGCGCGTCAGCAACAGCACGACAAACAGCACCAGCGCCGCCAGGGCGAAGCGATAAACGATGGAAACCGGAATGGCGACCACGCCCAGTTGCAGTTTCAGGGCGATCCAGGTGGTGCCCCAGATGAGCACGGTGAGCAGATACAGCGACAGGTTCATGGCAAGCCTCCCAAGGTTGCCACCAGTGTCCCGCGCCGTTCGGCCCGGCCGCTTGCACAAACTTGCGCTTTTGTCGGGTCGGCCGCTGTCAGACCAACCTCACAAGCGTAGGATGGCGTCGGAGGTAGCCATCATGACCGCGCTCGATCAGTTACAGGTTTTCAAATCCATGCACGCGTCCCCCCACGCTCGCCTGGAACACAGCGCGCAGCTCGGCGACGGCCTGGCCGCGGCCCTGTGGAGCAACCGCCATGACGCCCGCGACTACGAGGCGCCGAGCCACCACACGCTGTCGTGCTATATCGCCGACGGCACCGGCACCTTCCGCCGCGAACGGCCGGGCACCAAAGGCGCGCCGGACAAGCTGTGCATCATGCCCGCCGGCTGCGTCTCGAACTGGGTGGTCAACGGCAATATCCGCCTGGCCCACCTGTACATCAGCGAAGAACAGTTCGCCCTCGGCTGCGTGACCCTGCTCGACCGCGAGCCGCGCGAACTGCAACTGCGCGAGGCGGACTTCATCGAAGACCCGGAGCAGGCGCGGCGCTTTCACCAACTGATCACCCTGAACTGGGAAGAACCCGGCGAACGTCTGCTGACCAGCAGCCTGGCCCACGAGATTCTCAGCCACGCGATTCTCAGCGAGGTCGGGTTGCGTGAAGGACTCAAGCGCAAGGGCGGGCTGGCCGCGCACCAGCGTCGGCAACTGGTGGATTACATCGATAGCCACCTGGAACAGTCCATTGGCCTGAGCGAACTGGCGGCGCTGTGCAACCTGTCCGAATACCATTTTGCGCGGATGTTCCGCGAGAGCTTCGGCCTGCCGCCGCACCAGTACCTGCTGGCCCGGCGCCTGGCCAAGGCACGGCAGTTACTGGCTTGCGGGGATCTGCCACTGGTTGAAGTGGCGCTGGCGTGCGGGTTTGCCAGTGCCAGCCATTTCAGCAACCGGTTCCGGCAAGCGGTGGGGGCGACGCCGGGGGCTTACCGGTTGGCGTTGCGGTTGAGCTGATGGCCTCATCGCTGGCTTGTCGGCACGCCGAACCGCAGCGATAGGGCCATCAAATTCACCGAAGGATCAGAACTCCAGCGTGCTCGACACACTCACCTGCCGCGAATCCCCCACCGCCACGAAGAAGCGGTTCACCGCCGAGCTGTAGTAGGTCTTGTCGAACAGGTTCTTCACGTTCAACTGAAAGCGCACTTTGTGTTCGTCCAGCTTGGTCTCGTAGCTGGCGAACGCGTCCGCCACGGTGTAGGACGGCAGGTCGAAGTCATTCACCGGGTTGCCCGCCCGCTCACCCACATACCGCGCGCCCGCGCCCAGCCGCAGGCGGTCGCCGCCCAACACGCTGCCAACGTCATACACCGCCGACAACGAGCCGCTGTGCTTCGCCACGTTCTGCAGGCGGTTGCCCTTGAAGTCCGGGTCCTTGGTCACTTCGGCGTCGGTGAAGGCGTAGCTGCCGATCAGGCTCCAGCGCTCGCTCAACTGGCCGCTGACATCCACTTCCAGCCCACGGGAACGCACTTCGCCGGCGTTGCTGTAGACGGTGTCGCCGGTGGTGGCATCGAAGTTGGAAACCAGCACGTTCTGCTTGGTGATGTCGAACAGCGCCACGGTGGCGCTGAGGGAATCCGGCAGGTCGAGCTTGGCGCCCAGTTCCCAGGACTTGCCCTCTTCCGGCGCGATCGCCGAGTCCAGCACCAGGCCGCCGGTCAGCGGAGCGATGCTGGCGTTGGGTTTGAACGATTCGCTGTAGCTGCCGTAGAACGACAGGGTGTCGTCGACGCGATAGACCACGCCGGCATGCGGCGTCCAGGCCTGATCACTGTTGTTGGTGTTGGCCTTGAACGGGCGGCCGCGACCGGCGAGCTGGTCGTAGGTCTGCCAGCGCGCGCCCGCCACCAGGATCCAGTGCTCATCCAGGTGCAGGGAGTCCTGGAAGAAGATCGAGTCGTTGCGCAGTTTGTCGGTCTGCGCGCTGTCGCTGGCCCTGACGGTGGTGCCTTCGACTTCGCGGCCATATACCGGGTTGAGGTAGCTGAAGGTGCTGCGGCTGGTCTGGCGGATCAGGTCGGAGCGGTAGATCTTGCGGTACTCGCTGTCGACGCCGAACAGCAGGTCGTTCTGCAAGCCGGCGATCTGCACCTTGCCGTCGAAACTGAGGGTGGCGAAGCGGTCGGTGCTCAGTGAGCCGCGGGTGCCGTCGATGCTGCGGGTCAGGGTGCCGGCGACCGGGTTCACCGCCGTGACGCGGACCTGGCTGGCATCGTAGGTTTCGCGGTTGAAGCTGTAGCCGACGTGGGCTTTCCAGTCATCGGAAAACTGGTGGTCGATTTCCAGCCGGTACAGGTCCGAGCGGCCTTCCATGTCGTTGAACGGTTCGTCCAGGCGACGCTCGCGAGGAATGTTCAGCGCGCGGTTGGTGCGCGGGTCGATCGCGGTGCCGCGGTCGAACGGGTAGAGGAATTCGCGGTGCTCGTAGGCCAGTTGCACCTGGGTGTTTTCGCCGTACCAGGCCAGCGACGGCGCCACCAGCGATTCGCGGTGGACGCCGTAATTGCGCCAGTAATCTTCGTCTTCGTGGTCCAGCACCATCCGGTACGCCAGCCCGCTGTCGCCCAGCGCGCCGGTGCTGTCGAGCCCGCCGCCGCTGCCGTTCTTGCCTTCGCCGTAGGTCGAGCCGCGCAGGTTGATGGCGTTGTAGCGTTGCAGTTGCGGGCGCTTGCTGACCACGTTGATGACCCCGCCCGGGTCCTGGATGCCGTACAGCAGCGAGGCCGGGCCCTTGAGCACTTCGACCCGCTCGGTGGTGGCATTGAGGCTGCGGCCCTGCACGATGGGCATGCCGTCGCGCATGATCGATCCGTCGCGGTTGTCGCCGAAGCCGCGCTTCATCACGGTGTCGGAGGTGCCGCCAAAGTTGTTGCCCTGGGTGATGCCGCTGACGTTGTACAGCGCGTCGTCGAGGTTGCGCGGGGTCTGGTCTTTGAGCACCTGCTCCGGCACGACGTTGATGGCATGGGGGATTTCCATGCTCGAGGCCGAGCCGCGCATGATCGAACTGGTCTCCGGCTGGCGATAGCTGCCGACGCCGTCACGCTGCGAGGACACGGTGGTGGCGTCCAGGCTCAGGGCGCCGGCATCGCGGGCCAGCGGTTCGAGAGTCAGGGTGCGGGCGTTGATCCGCCGGTAGCCGTAGCCCGAATTCGCCAGCAGGCGTTGCAGGGCCTGCTCGGCGCTGAGCCGGCCATTGAGGGCCGGCGCTTGCAGGTTCGGCAGATCGACGGTGTAGACCACGCTCAGCCCGGTGACCCGGCTGAAATCGCTGAGGGCCTGGGGCAAGGGCTTGCCCGGCTGGTCGAACGCGTAGACCTGCTCGACCTGCTCGGCGGCGAACGCCGGAACCGCGCAGGCGACCATCAACCCCGCCGCCACACCGATAGAAATGCTGTGAACCACCGCCGATCTTGCCTTCATGCCGATGAACCTGTGAGAGAAGCCTTCATATATGCGAATCAATCGCACTTCCACTCACTACACGGACGCCGTCGCGGGATACCTCACCTGAAACTGAAAATATTTTTTCAGCGCAGCAGCGTGACCCGCCCGAGCAGGGTGTGGCGCTGGAATCCGGCCACCGCGCCGAGGGCATCGAGGGCCGCCAGCGGGTCATTGCTGGGGAAGCTGCCGCTGACCTTGCGCGCCGCCAGTTCATCGCCGAGCAGGACAATGCGTCCGGGGTAATAGCGGGCGAGGTCGTCCACCACCTGGCTCAGCGGCGCCTGGTAATAATTCAGCCAGCCCTGGCGCCAGGCCAGGCGGCTTTCGCTGTCGACGCCGTGGACATTGCCGGCGCGGCCGTCGCGGTAATCCACCTGCTGGCTGGCGCCGAGCACCTGCTGCGGCTGACCTTCGGCGGCGGTGACGCCGACCCGGCCGGAGAGCACCGTGACCTCCGCGCCCGCCTGCTGCCGACGCACTTCGAAGCGCGTGCCCAGCACCTCGGTGCGGCCGCCCTCGGCCTCGACGATAAACGGCTCGCCGGTGTGGCTGACCTGGAAGAACACCGCGCCGCGGTGCAGTTCGATACGGCGCTGGCCGTGGCTGAAATCGACGCTGATAGCGGTGTCGGCATCCAGCACGAGCTGCGAGTTGTCGGCCAGGGTCACCTCACGGAGTTGGCCGACGTCGGCCACATAGTCCGCACCGAGATCGCGCAGCCAGTCGCCGGGATGCCAACCGGCGCCGACGCTGACCATCAGCACCACCGCCGCCGCCACGGCCAGACCGCCGACGCGCCGACCGCGACGCGACCAGGATCCCGCGGCCGGTTGATCCATGGCCCGCAGGTACGCCTGCAACGCGGCGTGTTCTTCCCGCGCCAGTCGCTCTGCCGGTTCCGCGCTGCGCTGCCACAGCACCAGGGCCTCGCGATACGCCCGCGCATGCGCCGGATCGGCCAGCAGCCAGCGCTTGAAGGCCGCGCCTTCGGCCAGCGCCGGCTGCCCGTTGATGCGGGTCAGCCAGTCGAGGGCCATCTGCTGCTGTTGGGGGGTGGCTGAAGCATTCATCGCGGCGCGGTTCCAGGCTTGCGGGGCAGCTCGGGCTCTGCGGCGACACTCGCCTTGCAGGCCTCGAGGGCCCGCATCATATGTTTTTCCACCGCGCTTTGGGACACCTGCATGACCTTGGCGATCTCGCCATAAGTGCGCCCGTGGATGCGGTTGAGCAAGAAGATGTGCCGGGTGCGCTCGGGCAATTCGCGCAGCGCCGCTTCGATCCGGCGCAGGTCGCTGTCGGCTTCGAGCGCGGCCTGGGGCTCGCTTTCCAGCGCCTGTTGAATCGGCTCGGGCAGGTTGTCGTTGATCCGCTCGCGGGCGCCTTCGCTGCGCAGGTGGTCGATGGCGATATTGCCGGCGCAGCGCATCAGGTAGCTGTCCAGCGACTCGACCTCGACCTGGGGCCGACGCCAGAAGCGCAGGAACAGCTCCTGCACCAGATCGGCCGCCGTGGCCCGGCAACCGACCCGCCGACTGACCAGGCTTTCCATGCGCGCACGCTGCGCCAGGAACACCTGGAGAAAGCGGGCACGGGCCGGGGCGTCGGCGGGCGGCGGGTCGAGGGGTTCGCTCATCGGCTCAGATCAGTCCCAGTGCGGAAAACGGCGCCAGCAACAGGCTCGCCGCCGCCAGCCCCAGCAGCCAGCGCGGCCGGTACGGCAAGGCGAACACCCACAGGCACAGGCCGGCCATCAGCGCGCCGGACAATTCGACCAGGCCCATGGCCCAGCCGCTGTGATGCACCGCGGCGGCAAGGGCCAGGGCCATCAGCAGCCAGCCGGCGATCCGCAGTCCGTTGAGTTGGCGTGGGGTAGGCTTGCGTCCGAGCAGGTCGCTGAAGTGCTTTTCCATGGCCAGGCACAAGGCGGCGGAACCGGCGAAGGCAAACAGCGCAATGGCCAGCATCAGTTCACCCCCGCTTCACGGACGGCCACCGGCGCGGCCTTCGCCGCTTTCGGCGCGCGCTTTGGCGCCTGCACCGGCGGGCGCAGCATCTTGCTGGCGGTCCAGGCGAAGAACAGGCCGCAGCCCAGGGCGGTCAAATCGAAGCCGGCCATGGCCCAGTCGCCCGCGGCCAGCGAATGGTCGAGGCCAGCGTCGGTGGTCAGGCCGTTGAGCAGCGGCAACGCGCCCCAGGCCAGCGCCGCCAGCGCCAGTTGCTCGCCCCAGGCTTTGCGTCCGGGACGCAGCAGCGCATGCAGCAAACCCAGCAACCAGACGCCGAAGAACGCGTTGACCTCCCAGCCGGAGCGTCCTTCCAGCCCCACCGGCAACAGGCGGTTGGCCCAGAAGAACCCGGCAATCCCGAGGATCAGCCCGCTCATGCTGGCGATGTTCAGCACTTCCACCAGCCGCAGTTCGAACGGCTGGGTGCCGCTCTTCGCGTGCCTGAGCTGGCGCTTGCCCAGCCACATCACCAGCCCGGTGCCGATCACCGCGGTGCCGGCCAGGCCGAAGAAGAAGTACAGCCAGCGCAACACCGGCCCGGCGAACTCGCCCATGTGCAGGCCGTAGAAACCGCCGGCGATCAGCACCGGCGCCGGCTCGGGCATCTGGCTGTAGGTCAGGGAGCCGTCGGCGCCATCGAACACCCAGCCGGCGCCACGCTGGCGGACAATCCGTTGACCCGTTTCAGGAATGAAGCGCACCTGGGCATTGCGATCCCCCGGCTGCTGCACCTCGACCCAGCCGATGTGGCTGCCCGGCGCGGCCTCGCCGACCTTGTGGTACAGCGCCGGCAGCGACTGCAACGGTGCCGGCTGATTGGCCCGTTCGACATTGCGCTGAGGCCCGAACACCTCGTTGAAGAACGCCCGGGTGTCGTTGCCGTAGCTGGCGAGGATGCTCGCCGGCATGACCATGGACATGAAGATCACCAGGCTGCTGTAGCTGATCATCAGGTGGAACGGCAGCACCAGCACGCCGATCGCGTTGTGCCCGTCGAGCCAGGAACGCTGGCCCTTGCCGGGGCGGAAGGTGAAGAACTCCTTGAAGATTTTCTTGTGGGTGATGATCCCGGTCACCAGCCCCACCAGCATCATCAGCGCGGCGAAGGTGGACAGCCAGCGGCCCCACGGGTACGGCATCTCCAACTGGAAATGGAAGCGGTAGAAGAACTGGCCGCCCAGGCTGTCACGCGGGGTGATTTCGGCGCCGCTGGCAGGATCAAGGGTCTTTTCGGTGAAATCGCGCCGACCGGCGCCGGGCGCACGCCAACCCACCGTCAGCGCCGGCTCGCGGGCGTTCGGCAACTGGATGAACCAACTGCCGGCATCGGCGGCGTTGCGTTGCAGGTAATCCTGGGCCATCGCCAGGCTGGCGGCGCCATCGAGCGGGCGCACCGGGATTTCCGGCTGGCTCCAGTGGGTGATCTCGGACTTGAAGTAAGACATCGTGCCCGTCAGGAAAATCGCGAACAACAGCCAGCCGAAAATCAGCCCGGCCCAGGTGTGCAGCCAGGCCATGGCCTGGCGAAAGCCCTCTTTCATGCGTTGGTCACCCACCACGTCAGTCCGTTGATCACCCCCAGCAGCGCACTCGGCGCCAGCACGCCGAACCAGGCCAGCCACGCGCTGCGCGCAGCAAAGACCCAGATGAACGCCCCCAGGTAGAACAGGAACGACAGCATCATCCCGCTGAGCACCGCTTCGGCCCGGGGAATCGGCAGCAGCAGGCTGAAGCAGACGCTGGCCATCGCCGCCAAAAGGTAGCCACCGAGCAGCGCCGCGAGGCAGCGGGACGCCACGGCCATGCGGTAACTCAAGGGCAGCCCGGCGGCTTTGCTTTTCATCAGGGAGATTCCAGGGCGGAAAAGGCCGCCAATATAAATGATAAGGATTCTCACACGCAAAACTGTCTGACCGAATGATTCCTACGGACCGTCAGTCAACGTCCGATTGCCGAATTCCGGCTTTCACTCATACAATGCGAACAATTCTTATTCTGTTGCGCATCCTGGCGCCGGAGTGTCCACGGTGCCCAGTGCTCCTACCGCCCTGTCTTCATCGGTCGAAGGTCTTTACCACGATCACCACCACTGGCTGACCGGCTGGTTGCGGCGCCGTCTCGGCTGCCCGGACAGCGCCGCCGACCTGGCGCAAGACACCTTCATGCGCCTGCTCCAGGCCCGCGAAGCGCCGGCGCCGAACGAGCCGCGGGCGTTCCTCACCACCGTGGCCAAGCGCGTGTTGTTCAACCACTACCGCCGCCAGGAACTGGAACGCGCCTACCTGCAAGCGCTGGCGCAGCTACCGGAGGACGTTGCGCCTTCGGAAGAGCACCGGGCGATCATCTTCGATACCCTGCTCGAACTGGACCGCCTGCTCGACGGCCTGCCGGCGCAGGTCAAGCGTGCCTTCCTGCTGGCCCAGGTCGACGGCCTGACCTACAACGAAATCGCCGCGCAACTGGGTATTTCCCTGGCGACGGTCAAACGCCACCTGAACAAGGCCGCCCTGCGCTGCTACTTCGCCCTGTGAACACACCGAATCCCGCGTTTTCCCATCAAGTGGCCGAGCAGGCCGTGCACTGGCTGATCGAACTCCAGGGCGGCACGCTGGATCACCGTCAGCAACTGGCCATGGAGCGCTGGTTGCAGGCCAGCGAAGAACATCGCCGGGCGTGGGCGCATATCCAGCGGGTCAACCAGCGTCTGGGCGGGCTGTCCTCGCCGCTGGCCCATGCCACCTTGCAGACGCCCGCCTCGGCCGGCCGCCGTCGTGCGCTGAAAATGCTGTTGTTGCTGGGCGCCGGCAGCGCCGTCGGGTTCGGCCTGCAGGCCAACCACAACCTGACGCCGCTGCTGGCCGATTACCGCAGCCCGCTGGGCCAGCGTCGGCAAATGCGCCTGGACGACGGCAGCCAACTGCACCTGAACACCGCCAGCGCCGCCGATGTGCGCTTCGACGCCGAGCAGCGCCTGATTCACCTGCTCGAAGGCGAGTTGCTGCTCACCGTGACCAATGACAGTCGCCCGTTGCGGGTACAGACGGACGACGGCCTGCTGGACCTTTCCGCCGGGCGTTTCAACGTTCGCCAGTGGTCGCGGCACAGCAGCGTGGCGGTGTTTCAGGGCAGCGCCGGCCTCGATGGTGCCTTGCTGGAAAGCGGCCGCCAGGCCCGCTTCGACGCCAGCGGCTGGAGCGCCAGACGCGCCTTGGACGCCAACAGCGGCGCCTGGGTCGACGGCATGCTGGTGGCCGCGCACATGCCGCTGGGCGAATTCCTCGGCGAGCTGGGTCGCTACCGTCGCGGGCAGCTCAATTGCGATCCGAAGGTCGCGGGGTTGCTGGTGTCGGGGAGTTATCCACTGGCGGACAGCGAGCGGATTCTTGATCTACTGGAAGTGGCGTTGCCGGTGCGGGTGAAGCGGTTTACGCGGTATTGGGTGACGGTGGAAGGCCGCGCCTGATGGGCGTTTTCAAACCACCAATCCACTGCGCTGTGAATTATTTTCAAAACCCGTGAGCCGTTTTCCGCTCCTCGCGTGACAGAGAAGACAGAACCCTTCCGCTCCTGACTTCTCAAGGATCCCGAAATGCCCTTGCGCCCAAGCCCGCTTGCTCTCGCCCTGCTGCTGACCTTCAGCGCCATCGCCCCGACCCAGGCCGCCGATACCCCGGCGCGCACTTACCAGATCGCGCCGATGCCGCTGGAAAACGCCCTGAACCAGTTCGGCCGGGAAAGCGGCGTGCTGATTTCCTTCGGTTCGGAATTCACCCAGGGCCTGCAAAGCCACGGCCTGAGCGGCAACTTCACGGCAGAGCAAGCCCTCGCCGCACTGCTGCACGGCACCGGCCTGTACGCCCGCGCCGAGGGCGACAACGCCTTCAGCCTGCAACCATCGAGCAGCGCCGCCAGTGCGCCGGTCGAGCTGGGCGCTTCCAGCGTGGTGGGCGACTGGCTCGGCGAAGCGGCGCAGGACAACGTCTTCGAGCACCCCGGTGCCCGTGACGTGATCCGCCGCGAAGAATTCGAACGCACCGGCGCCAGCAGCGCGCGGGAAGTGCTCAACCGTATCCCGGGGGTCAACGCGCCGGAAAACAACGGCACCGGCAGCCACGACATGGCACTGAACTTCGGCATCCGCGGCCTCAACCCGCGCCTGGCCTCGCGCTCCACGGTGCTGATGGACGGCATTCCGGTGCCCTTCGCGCCCTATGGCCAGCCGCAACTGTCCTTCGCCCCAATCAGCCTGGGCAACATGGACGCGGTGGATGTGGTGCGCGGCGGCGGCGCGGTGCGCTACGGGCCGCAGAACGTCGGCGGCATCGTCAACTTCGTGACCCGGGCGATCCCGGACGAACCGACCGTCAAGGCCGGCCTGCAAACCCAGACCAGCCCGTCGTCCAGCCACGACGGCTTCAAGAGCAGCGCCAACCTGCTCGCCGGCGGCACCGCCGACAACGGCCTCGGCGGCGCCCTGCTCTACTCCGGCACCCGCGGTGGCGACTGGCGCGAGCACAGCGACACGCAGATCGACGACCTGATCCTCAAAGGCAAATTGCAGATCGACGACGCCAACAGCCTGCACGCCATGGCCCAGTACTACGAGGGCGAAGCCGAGATGCCCGGCGGCCTGAGCACGGCCGCGTACGACGCCGATCCGTACCAGTCGACCCGCCTGCAGGACGAGTTCTGGGGCCGTCGCACCATGTTCAACGCCGGCTACGACTACAAGGAAGGCGAGCGCCAGTTCAGCGTCAACAGCTTCTTCACCAAGACCCTGCGCAGCGGCTACCTGCGCCAGGGCAACTCGATTTCGCTGTCGCCGCGCGAGTACTGGGTGCGCGGCATCGAAACCCGCTTCACCCAAGGCTTCGCGCTGGGCGACAGCCACCACGAAGTCGGCCTCGGCTACCGCTACGTCAACGAGGCCGGCCACGAACTGCGCTTCATGGAAGCGGTGAGCGCCAATCGCCTGCCGTCCACTGCCAGCCTCAACGACCGCGACACCCGCGGCGCCACCGAAGCCCATGCGCTGTTCCTCGATGACCGCATCGACATCGGCCAGTGGACCATCACCCCCGGCATCCGCTACGAAATGATCGACTCGCGGCAGAACAACAACCTCACCGGCAAGGACTACCAGGGCAGCTACAACACCGCCCTGCCAGCGCTGAACGTGATGTATCACCTGAGTGAAAGCTGGAACCTCTACGCCAACACCGAAGGCTCGTTCGGCAGCGTGCAGTACAGCCAGATGCCGAACCGCGTGAACCAGGGTGAAGTGAAGCCGGAGAAGGCGCGCACCTGGGAAGTCGGCACTCGCTACGATAACGGCAACTTGCAGGCAGAAGCCGGCCTGTTCCTCATCAACTTCGACAATCAGTACGAGAGCAACCAGACCAACGACAGCGTCATCGCCCGCGGCGAAACACGTCACCAGGGTCTGGAAACCAGCGTGAAATATGCGCTCGACGGGCTGACCCCGGCGCTGGCCGGTTTCGATGTGTACGCCAGCTATGCGTTCGTCGACGCTACCATCCGCGAAGACGGCGCCAACAAGGGCAACCGCGTGCCGTTCTCGTCGCGGCACAAGGGCACGCTGGGCGTGGGTTACAGCGAAGGGCCGTGGAAGTTGAACCTGGACAGCACCTGGCAGAGCGACCAGTTCGCCGACAACGCCAACACCTCGGCAGAAAGCGCCGACGGCAGCACCGGACGCATCCCCGGCTACATGCTGTTCAGCAGCCGCGCGGCGTACGACTTCGGTCCGCAACTGTCGAACCTGAACGTGGCGGTGGGCGTGAAGAACATCTTCAATCGTGAGTACTTCACGCGCTCGTTCGACGACAACAACAAGGGCAAGTATGTGGGTGAGCCGCGCACGGTTTACCTGCAAACGTCCGTGGCGTTCTGAAGCCCCTGGGGGCCGCGTTGCGGCCCTTCCTGGGCAAGAGTGAAATGCCCTCATGCAACTTATCTACCGGATCCTAACCCTATTCCCCAACCCACTTGAAACAAAATATTTTTATTTTTTAGGGGGTTGAAATGTTCGTCCAAGTGCCTGACCTTGTAGTCAAGAGGCAATGATTCCCACAGAGCGCAAAGCTCCTGGTCAGTCTCTTGCGAGCTAGCTGAATAAGGATTGGAACCATGCAAATCCAGGTCTACAGCGACAACCATATTCAAGGCAATATCCGGCTGAACGAGTGGGTTCGCAGCACGGTGGAAAGCACGCTCGAACGTTACGAAGAGGACCTCACCCGAATTGAAGTCCACATGCGCGATGAAAACGGCGACAAGCCCGGCCCGCATGACAAACGCTGCCAGATGGAGGCACGCCCAAAAGGCCATCAACCGATTTCCGTGTCCCACAAAGCCGAATCGCTGGAGAAGGCTGTCGCGGGCGCCGCAGACAAATTGAACCACGCGCTGGAACACCATTACGGCAAGCAGCGCAGCAAACGCGCAGTCACCCAGCAGGAAAGCAGTGCCAATGATGCCGATGGTCTGCTGCAGGAAGAATTCCTGGAAAACGAACAGGCTCGCCTGAGCTGATAATCACGCGGTAACGCGGACGGTAGAGAAAGCCCCTGGCCTTGCGGCCCGGGGCTTTTTTTATGTACCGGCACCCCACCGTCCGGCCCGACCCTTGCAACCTGATCTGAACTACCCGCCTCGAGGCCAGTCAATCGATGCACGTCATTTGTCAGGTGAGCACCATGCACAATCCCTTTCAGCAGATCAGCGCCGCCTTTTCGGCGCAGTACCGGGTCAACCTGAGTATCGAGCGGCTGGACGGCAGCATCATGCTGACGCTGTCCAACGAAACCGGCGGTGTGGTCGCCAAACGCCTGATCAGCTCGGCCCAGCGCAACGACCCGCAGCGCCTGGATCGACTGATCGACAGCGTGCGTTTCGGCATCGCCATCGAGCAGGGCCACAGCGCCATGGACATCCTCGCGGCCATGACCGAAGAAGGTGCACGCCACAGTCGGCGTGACAATCGCTGGGGCACCAGCGCCACCCGGCATTAATCGGGCGACCACCATTCGTCGCCTGCCACCTCCACCGCCCGGTCTTCATCGACGAACGGCACCCGACAGCGGACCTGTTCGTACACCCGGTGCACGCCTTCGCCCAAACGAATCTCGCCGCGCAGGTCCACCGCCTGCGCCGCAATCACCGCTTCGATGCGGGTCAGCCATTCCAGCCGTTGCAGCAGCGCGCGGGTCTTTTCGATTACCGCCAGCGCCTGCCCGGCATAATCCTCCACGCGGTCAGCCACCGGCACGCTGATGGCCGGAATCGGATTGGCCAGATGGCTGATCTCCGCCACCAATGCCGCCGCCGTGCGCTGCAACGCCGCCAGCCCGACGCGCCCCGGACGCGGGCTGAGCGAACGCGGCAGTTCACTGGACGACGGCGACAACAGCTTGGCCATGCGCTCGGCACTCGCCACCGCCACCCGGCTTAGCGCCAGTCCCAGCCCTTCAAAGGCCAAGGCCAGGTGCGTGCTGTCGAAGTTGGCGGTCACCAGCACCTGCCGGGTTTCGTCCACCAGCGCCGGATTGTCCGCGCCGCTGGCCAGCTCGATTTCCAGCACTTCGCAGGCATACGCCCAGGCGTGCCGGGCGGCGCCGAGGACGATGGTCGAACAGCGGAAACTCAACGGGTCCTGCAAGCGTCGTGCGTGCGACGGGTCGTTCAAGTCGCTGCCCGCCAGCAATCCGAGCAAATCGGCCGCCGCCTCGACCTGCCCAGGCGCCGGACGCAGACCAGCGGCCCGGGGCTGAAACGGCGCGAGGCTGGCGCGGTAGCCTTCGCAAGACAACGCCAGCGCCGCCAGTTGCCGCGCCAGCACACGCTCTGCCTCGATCACCAGCAAGGCGCCAAGGCCGATGCTCGCCGCATTGGCCGAGACCAGCGCCAGACCGTCCTTGTCCCGCGGCACGATCGGACTGAGCCCAGCCCGGCGCAGGGCCTCATCCGCCGTCAGTCGCTCTCCGCAGTGTTCGACCCAGCCCTGCCCCTGCAACGCCAGGGTCAGATGGGCCAATGGCGCCAGATCACTTTCGCCCAGGGAACCGAGCAAAGGCACTTCGGGATGGATGCCATGGTTGAGCAGGTCGAGCAGGCGCTCGGCGCTGGCCAGGGAAATGCCGGAACGGCCCTGGACCAACCCGGCCAGACGGGCGCAGATGATCGCCCGCACCTCGCGCCGCTGGGCCAGGCGCCCCACACCCACCGCCCGGCCTGCGGCGATGCGTTGCTGGAACGCCACATCGTCCAGCGCCTGCGCCTGATCTACCGCCGCACCAAGCCCGGTGGTCACGCCGTAGATCGGCTCACCGGCAGCAATCAGCTCACGCAACAGGCGATGCCCGGCCTCGATGCGGCCACGCGCCGAGCTGCTCAGTTGCAGCGGCACGTCGTCGTCCACCAGCGCCAGCAACTGAGATAACGCGAGGCCATCAACCCCCAGTTCCAGCGCGCTCATGCAAAGCGCAGCCGCTGGCCGATACCCAGCCGACGGGCCTTTTCCAGCAGCGCATGGCCGAGGGCGATATCGCTCAGGCTCAGGCCGCGGTGCCAGAACAGGATGGTTTCCTGCGGGTGCTCGCGACCGGGTTTCAGTCCGGCGACGATCTGCCCGAGCTCGGCATGCAAGGTCTGCTCGCTGAGCTTGCCGGCCTCGACATGGGCCCGCAGCGAACCGAACTGGCCGCCCTTGCACTGGCCCCAGTCGTCCACCACCAGCTTGTCCATGATGTCGGTCAGCGACAGTTCCACCGCGCTCATGGTGCCGTAGGGCACGACAAACGCCCCGGGCTTGATCCACTCCGTGCGCAGCAGCGGTTCGGGCCGTTGCAGGCGCGAGGCTTCGACCACGATGTCGGCGCCGCGCACGGCGCTTTCCCAGTCTTCGGTGACGATCACCGGCTTGCCCAGGTCGCGGCGCAGGCGCTCGGCGAAGGCTTCGCGGCTCTCGACCCGGCGCGAGTGCACGCGGATTTCGTCGAAGTCGAACAGGTGATCCAGCAGCCGCACATTCCAGTACGCCGTGCCACGCGCGCCGATGTGCGCCAGCACCTTGCTGCGCGGATTGGCCAGGTGCCGGGCGCCGATGGCGGTCAGCGCGCCGGTGCGCATGTCGGTGATCGCCGAGGCGTCGAGGATCGCCTGGGGCACGCCGGTGGCCGGGTCCAGCAGGTTGAGGATGGCCAGCTCCGAGGGCAGGCCTTGCTGGTAGTTGTCGACGAAATCGCCTACCACCTTGACCCCGGCGCGGCCGATATCACCACCGAGCACGCCGCGCAGCACGTTGAAATGACCATTGATGGCGCCGCCCGGAATCAGATGGGTGCGCGGCTCGATCACTGCCGCGCCGTGCCCCTGAAGGGCAAGGCCGGCTTCGACGGCGGCGAGGATTTCATCGTTGTTCAGGTTCAGCTCGGCCACGTCGAGGCCGTTAAGGAAGTCGATGTAGATCGGTCGTGTGCTCATGCAATCACAGGCTCCCGCTCACCTTCGCCGCCACATCCGCCGGCAGCCAGGCACGCCACACGTCGGGGTGATCGCGCAAGAAGGCCTGGGCCACGGCCTTGGGTTGCAGACGCTTTTCCGCCATCTGGCCGAGGGTCTGGTTGAGCAGATCGATGGGCAAATCGACTTTCTCGAAGAACGCCACCAGCTCCGGGTACTGCGTGCGGAACGGCGCGGACACGCCGATCGCCAGGCGCGCCGGCATCGAGCGGGTGCCGCGCGGGTTGGGGTTGTTGGTGTCGGACAGGGTCTTCCAGGCCTCGGCGTCGAACGGCGGTTCTTCCAGCTTCACCAGCTTGTAGCGGCCCAGCAGCGGCGTCGGCGACCAGTAGTAGAACAGCACCGGCTTGCCACGCCGGATCGACGCGCCGACCTCGGCATCCAGCGCCGCGCCGGAGCCGGTGCGGAAGTTGACGAAGCTGTCGGTGAGCCCATAGGCCTTGAGTTTCTGGCTGTTGACGATTTCCGAGGTCCAGCCGGTGGGGCTGTTGAGGAAGCGGCCCTTGTCGGGGGATTCCGGGTCTTTGAAGACATGGGCGTAGCGCGGCAGGTCGGCCACCGATTTCAGCTCCGGTGCCAGCGGCGCGAGGCCGCGCTCGGGGTCGCCCTTGATGACGAATTCCGGCACCCACCAGCCTTCGGTGGCGCCCTTGACCGTGTCGCCGAGACCGAACACCTTGCCTTCGGCTTCGGCCCTGACCCAGGCCGGACTGCGTCCGGCCCATTCCTCGCCGATGACCTGGATATCGTTTTTCGCCAGCGCCGCTTCAAGGCTGACGGTGCTGCCCGGCAGGGTGTCGGTGGTGTAGCCGTAGCCCTTTTCCACCAGGGTGCGGAGGATCTCGGTAATCAGGCTGCCACTTTCCCAGGTGATGTCGCCAAAGTGGATGGGTTGCGGTTTGTCGGCGGCGTGGGTGAGCAGGGACAGGGTCAGCAGCGAGCCGGCCAGGAGGGTTTTCAGTGGTTTCATGGTGTGCCTCGGTGCACGGAGGGACCGCGCTGCGGCCCTTCGCGAGCAAGCTCGCGCCTACACGGTCGTCCCCTGTAGGCGCGAGCTTGCTCGCGAAGGCTGCAGCGCTGCCTCAGATCAGAAGTCGTAAGTGAGCTTGGTGTAATAGAACGCACCCTCCGGCGCCGACGGCGCGAGGTAGCTGTACTGCTGCCCCGGCGTCTGGCGCAGGCGGAGGTTGAAGTCGTCCGGTTTGCTGTTGAACAGGTTGTTGGCGCCCACCGAGAGTTTCAGTTGCCTGGTGAACGCGTAGTTCACGTCCAGGTCGGTGTTCCACTGCGCCGAGAAGGTCTGGTCGTACTGGGCGTTGGTCGCCGAGGCCGCGTATTTGCGGTACTCGCCGTAGCGGGTCTCGGACAGGCTCACCGTCCACGGGCCGTAGCGATGCACCGCGCCGAGCACCAGCTTGCTTTCCGGGTAACCGTGTTCAAGGAAGCCACGGGCCTCGCGAGTCAGGATGTCGAAGCCGTAAGGGCTGGCATTGACCGACTCGATGGTGGTCCGCGCCTTGGTGAAGCCGGCCGACAGCGCCAGGCTGCCGAACTGCTTGAGGTCGAGGTTGTACTTGCCGACGATGTCGACACCGCGGGTCCGGGTGTTGGCCGCGTTGGTCATGAACTGCGCCCAGCTGTACTGGCCGTAGCCGGCGGCGGCGAGGATGCGTTCGGCATCCGGCCCGGAGATGCCGCCGCTGTAGAGCAGGCGGTCGCGGATGGTGATCTGGTAGGCGTCGATGGTCAGCGAAGCCTGCTCGCTCGGCCGGAACACCACGCCCAGCGAGTAGTTGGTGGATTTCTCCGGTTTCAATGCCTCGGCGCCCAGCGCTTGGGCAGCCGGGTGGTCCACCGGCAGCATGCGGGTCAGCACCGGGTTGCCGTTGACATCGACGTTGGTGGTGGTGGTCCAGGACGTGCCGATCTGGCCCAGGGTCGGCGCGCGGTAGGCGCTGTTGACCGTGGCCCGCAGGCCCACTTGCGGGGTCAGTTCGTAACGCGCCGAAAGCTTGCCGGTGGTGGCCGAACCGAAGTCCGAGTAGTGCTCGGTACGCCCGGCGATGCCCACCTGGAATTTCTCGGTGAGCTGGTTTTCCAGGCCGAAGTACACGCCGCCGACATCACGCTTGTAGACGCCCGCATCATCCGGTGTCAGCCCGGAAGCCTGCACCGCGCCGACCTGCACACCGTCGATGCCGCCGTAGGAATAGGAGTCGTAGTCGCCCGCCTCCAGGGTGTACTCCTCGTGGCGGTAGGCGACGCCGGCGGACACCGTCAGCGGGTTGTCCGACCAGGCCACCGGCAGGTCCTTGGTGTAGTCGATGCCGACGTTGGTCTGTTCGTTGATCAGGGTGGCAACGTCGAACTTGGTCGGGCTGCTGGCGCCGTAGCTCGGGTTGACCGTGTCGAAGGCCAGCTCGTCGTGCTTGTCGCGGCCATAGGTGGCGCTGATATCGAGGCGACCGATGACCTCGTCTTCAAAGCGCGACCCCACCGTCAGCGAGGAATCTTCGTAGCGGAAGCGGTACTTCGGGATGGTCCCGTTGGGGTAGATCGACGCGACGTTGTTGGGGTTGGAGGCCAGCAGCGGCGGCGTGTTGTTGATCGATTTGTCCTGGCCGAAGGTGGCGAAACTGTACAGCCGCCATTGATCGTTCAGACCAACCTCGGCGTTCGCCGCGAGGTTGTATTTGTCGCGACCGGCACCGCCCCAGCGCGGGTCCTGCAGCTTGCCGTCGGCGACGTATCTGTCACCGATATCGGTGGGTTTGCTGTTGACGCCGTTGAAGCTCAGGGTCAGGAAACCATCGCCCGGCAGGCCGATGCCGTACCAGCCATCGGCGCTCTTGTTGAAGCCGTCACCCTGGCCGTACTGACCGACCTGGGTATTGAGCTGCCCGCCCGTGTCGCGCTCCTTGAGCACGATATTGACCACCCCGGCCACCGCGTCGGAACCGTACTGCGCCGAGGCGCCGTCGCGCAGCACTTCGACGTGGTCGATAGCGCTGATCGGGATCATGTCCAGGTCCACCGGCTGGGCGCCAATGAACGGCACGCCGCTGGAAATGTTCACCACCGCCGAGGCATGCCGGCGCTTGCCGTTGACCAGCACCAAGGTCTGGTCCGGCGCCAGCCCGCGCAACGAAGCGCCCTTGGGGTTCTGGCCACGGGTGGCGCTCTGGTTCTGCGGGAAGTTGAACGACGGCAGCAACTGGAACAGCGCCTGGTTCAGGGTGGTCGCGCCGGTCTGCACCAACTCTTCGCTGTTGATCACATCCACCGGGGCGGCGCTGGTCAACGCGGTGGCGTCGCTGCGGCGGGTGCCGATGGCAACCACCCGGTCCAGGGTCGGCACGCTGGCCGCGGAAGTCTGATTGCGCGCCACCGTGCTGGCGCTGGCGGCGGTGGTCGCCGCGGGTTCGGCGCCGTTGTCCTTGATGATGAACGCGCCGGTCGGGCTGACTTCCAGCTCCAGGCCGGTGCCACGCAGCGCGGCACTGATCGCCTGCTCGGCGGAGAGGTTGCCGTCGACCCGCGCCGAAGAATAACGGCCCAGCTCCGGGGTGAAGGAAATCACCTGGCCGCTCTGCCGGCTGATGCTCAGCAGTACCTCGTCGAGCGGGCCGGGATTGATATGCCAGTTCTGCCGGGCCTCGTCAGCGAACGCCATGCCGCTCAGCAGCAGGCTGAACGCGATGGCACCGGTTGCGGATGTCGTGTTGCGTTGGATCTTGTGTTTGCTCTTGCGCACAACGATTCCCCCCACGGAATCAAACGACGCTGCTCCCTCGGCAGCGCTTACGGGAAAGGTGTGGCGCAGGCACGGGAAATCTTGCAGATCGATTGGTTATGGGATTAGAACCGGGTGCAAAGCTGAGGGGGCTGACGAAATTCACCGTTACATAAGAGCTGCTATAGTCGACCTTAAATCAATTAAGCATTCTCAAAAGAGCTCTTATGACGAGCATTTTTCCCTTGGCCTGCGCTGACAGGCTCGAAAAGATTGGGCTTCTGGTCAAAACCAGACGCCTGGAGCGAAAAATTCGCCAGAAAGACCTTGCAGCGCAAACAGGCCTCTCCACGGCGACACTCGGCAAGATCGAGTCCGGCGCTCCAAGTGTCGAAATACGCAGCTACATGACAGCCCTCTGGCACTTGGGGCTGCTGGACGACGCCTTTCAAGATCCCGGTGTTCCCACCGTTGCTCCGCGTGCCACGGAGCACCGCGTCCGTCTCAGGAAATTTTCCGAGGAAGACTTCTGATGGCTTCCGTGTACATCTACATGCAAATCCCCGGCTCGGATGACGTCAGCACACTGGGCCGCCTGGAAGTCCGTAGCGGCATCGGCGAGTTCGTCTACAACCCGGACTGGGTCAATGCCGGTGGCTGGGTTCCGGACCCTGTGCGTTTTCCACTGCGATCCCAGCCCTACAGCAACATCACCAAAAACCGTGGCATACCGGGCTTCATCAGGGATGCCGCCCCGGACGGTTGGGGAGAACGACTGGCCATCCGGGAATACGACGGCGAGCTTGATGCGGTGGGCTTCCTGCTCAAGTCACCGAACCACGATCGAACCGGCAGCCTGATGGTCGGGACAGCAAGAGTCCCTCCCGAGGGTGTGGGCCAAACAGGGCTGGCGAACCTCACCCAACTCGACGATTTCATACAGTTTGCCGATGGGATCCAGGGAGGGTTCCCGCCCGAGGCCGACAAAGCCACCAGAGCCACATTGCAGCAACGCTCGTCGCTCGGCGGCGCGCGCCCGAAATGCACGCTGCTTCACACGGAACGGCTGATTCTGGCCAAACCGAGGGACCGTCATGATCGCTATGACATCCCCTCACTTGAATACGCTTGCATGTCATTCGCCGCCCGCAAAGGTCTGAATACCGCTGGCGTGGCGTTGCACCGTGGTCGAGTCAATACGCTGCTGGTGGACCGGTTTGACCGCGAGCCGACTACGGACGGCCGGTTCCATCGCATCCCCATGATCAGCGGACTGACACTGCTGGATAGCGACTGGAACACACCCTCCGCCTGGGGGAGAGAATGGCACTACGGCTATCTGGTCGACGAAATGACCAGGCGCAACGTGCCCGAAGGTGACCGGCAGGAGCTGTTCAAACGAATCTGCTTCAACATTCTGGTGGGCAACGACGACGATCACCCGAAAAACACAGCGGTGATATTCAAGAATGGCGACTGGCGCCTTTCTCCCCTGTACGACGTGGTGCCCACGACTGAAGGGCACGCGCCTTCCAGATTGGCGATGAGTATCGGTCGATATGGGCATGAACTATCGCGACGCAATCTGCTGAGCCAGGTCGGTCACTTCGGCTTGACTGAGGCCGAGGCGACGGCAGTGATCGATGAAGTTGCTGGCTGGGCTCCTGAGTTGAAACAGCATTATCACGAGCAGTTGCAGGAGGCCGAGTTACAACTGGCAATCGCGGCAATGGGCGCTGAAAAACTGCAAACGTGAATTCACCGGCCAGTGTCTTTTGCGTCGGCTATGCAGACCATCGCGGCGTTACGCTGAACTCGCGCCCACCGCACCGGCTTATGCCGGAACCAGTGTCACCCAATAGTCACTGCGCCGAGTCACGCGAATCGGCAAGGTTCGGCTCAGGGCTTCCAGCACCACATCGCTCTGGTCGAGCCGATAAAGGCCGCTGACCCGCAGCCCGGCGATCGCCGGGTCGAGGCGCAGGACGCCATGACGGTAAGGCCGTAGCGCTTCGATCACGTCGCTCAGCGGGCTGTCGCGCACTTCCAGCAGGCCGTTGACCCAGGCGCTGTCGCCGTTGCGCACGGCCTGGACGACGCCGAAGCGGTAGCGGTCAAAGCTGACTTCCTGCCCGGCCTGGAGCTGCAGGCGATCACCTCCGCGGGTGACGATCTGCACCGGCGCATCCAGCGCGCCAACCCGGCATTGCGCGCCGCGCTCGCGCACCAGCACCTGGGCCGCGCTGGCGAACAGGTCGCCGGCGTCGGTCTGGACGATGAACGGGCGGCGGTCGTTGACCACCCGCACCAGGCCCTCGCCGCCGCGCCACTTGAGCAGCCGGCGCTGCTCGTCGAAGCGCACGTCCGCCGCGCTTTGCGCGTTGAGCACCAGTTCGCTGCCGTCGTCCAGTTGCACGGTCTGGCGCTGGCCGATGCCGGTCGAGATGTCCGCGCTCAGGCTGTCCAGCGACGGCAGCCCGGAGCTGAGGGTCAGGCCGCCGCCGATCATTAACCCGGCGCCGAGCAACGCCCGTTGCAGCACCTTGCGTCGGCTCGACGGCGCATTCAGCGCGCGTTGCAGCACGTTGCCATCAACCCCTTGGGCGACCGGCACCTGGAACACCCCGAGGGTGCGTTCCAGGCGCAGGCACAGTTCTTCATGACGCGGGTCGCGGGCGCGCCAGGCCTGGAACGCCAGACGTTCCGCATCGCTGGCATGCCCCGAGCGCAGCAGCACGATCCAGCGGGTGGCCTGTTCGATCAGGTGGTCCTGTTCAGCGCTCATATCACTCCAGGCTGGCCTTGAGACAACGGTGGATGGCCTTGGCCATGTAGTCGCTCACCGAGCGTTGCGAGATGCCCAGTTGCGCGGCGATTTCCGGGTACGTCAGGCCGTTGACCTGGGACAGCAGGAAGGTCGCCTTGACCTTGGCCGGCAGGCCGTCGAGCAGGCTGTCGATGATCTGCAGTGCCTCGATCATTTGCGTCAGTTCTTCCGGCGACGGCGCCTGCGCCTCGTCGTCGAACTGCAGGGCCTCGAGGTAGGCCCGCTCCAGGTCGCGGCGGCGCCAGAGCTGGTACATCAGGCGCTGGGCGATGGTGGTGAGCAGCGCCCGCGGCTGGCGGATCGGTTCCACACCCGGCGCGCTGAGCAACTGCACGAAGGTGTCGGCGGCGATATCTTCCGCGCCGCTTTCGCCCAGATGCCGGCGCAAACGCAGGCACAGCCACTGGTAATGACTGCGGAACAAGCCGCCCACGTAATCGCTGTGAGAGTTTTCGATACCGGACATGAAAGGCTCCAGAAGGAGGATTGCTTGAAATGTCCGGTGGTCCGGTGACGCCATGCTAGTGGGAGGTCTTATTCTTTAAAAATATTTAAAAAGCATTCTTATATTCGCTAATGGAATTACCCGTCTTCGGGGTGAATCCGCGCCAAGCCCCGCTTGGCGGCCTCGTCGCGGTAATCCAGCAGCACCTGGTAATCCGCCTCGCTCGCCGGTAGCACGCGACTGATCGCGAGGGTCGCGGCGACTTCCGGCAAGTCCTGCAGCGCCTGGCTCAGCGCGTCGCGGATAAGCGCCGCAGCGTGCTCGTCGAGGTGCGCGGGGCCGATGAACGGCAGGGTCGGGCTTGGCGCGCTGATGTCGATGATGCGCAGCCCGGCGACTTCTTCGCTGTGGTCACGGGCGAGGTAACCCCAGGTCACGCTGTCGATGGCCGCCAGATCGCCGCGCCGCTCGCGCAAGGCGCGCAGGCTGTCGCGATGGCCGCCGGTGTAGCTGATGGCCGAAAAGAAGCGGCCCTCGCGTTGCAGTGGCGCGAGGCGATGGCGCAGCAGATTCATGCCGGAATTGGAATCGGGGCTGTTGATCAGGCCGTGGCTGTCGAAAAACGCCGCCAGCTCGCGGCGCGGGTCATCCACCCGGGCCACCAGCAGGCTGCAATGGTCGCCACCGCCGCTGTAGGGCAGTTCGTAGACGGGCCGGCCAATCACCTGCACCTTGCCGCGCAGCAGGGTCATCAACGGATAGCCGCAGGTTTGGGTGAAGAGCAAGTGCGGCGACAGCCACAAGCCCGGCAGGTCCAGCCCGCCCGCGTCGAGGCGGCTGGCACCGAGCAGCGCCAGCGTGCGCTGCAACCACGCCTCACTGGCAGCACAGACCCGCGGTGGCGCCACGTACATCAACAATTCGGCAAAACCCTGGGACATGGGCGGACTCCGGCTCAGGCGTGGGGATGTTCGGGGCTGTCGATGGGGCGCAAGGCGTTGCGGCGAAACAGCTCGCCATAGCCGTGCACCAGGAAGCCGCCGCTGCGCGCCAGCCACTGCTCGCGGCGCCGACGGTAGACCTGCGGCAGGAAATACCACTGCAAGCCCGGAAGATCGTGATGCACCAGGTGCAGGTTCAGGTGCAGGAACAGCCAGCTCCAGGGCCAGCCGGCCTCGTTGAGCACGGTGCGCTGCTCCGGCCGTTCGGCGGGACGGTGCTCATAAAACGAACGCACCATCGCCACCGACAACGCCGGCACGCTGACGAAAAACACGTAGTGCGCCACCGACAGCGCGCTGTATTGGGCGATGAAGGTGAACATCAGCAGGGTGACGGCGCCGTGGGTCAGCCACATCAGCCAGGCCTGGCGATCACCCTTCGCCAACCGGGCAAATTCCTCCCGCGCCAGGCCAAACAGCGCTTGCGGCGCACCACTGAGCACCCGCCCCGGCACGGTCTTGTCCAACCAGCGCAACGCCCGCGCCAGGCGCGGCGTGCGTTGCCAGTGCTGACGGCTGAGGTAGCGGCTTTCCGGGTCGCGGCCCGGCAAGGTGAGGTCTTCATCGCGGTGGTGCAGCAGGTGGCTGTCGCGGTACAGGGTGTACGGATACCAGACCGCGAACGGCGCGTAGCCGATCAGCTTGTTCAGCCAGAGGAAGCGCGTCGGATGACCGTGCAGCAGCTCATGTTGCAGCGACAGCCAGAGCACCAGCAGCGGCACCAGCAACACGGTCGTCGGCCACACGCCAAGGACCGGACTGCCCAGCAGCAACGCGAACCAGCCGGCATAGACGCCGACCAGCAACAGCCAGGTCGGCCACTCGCTGCGGCCGAGAAAACTGGCTTGCAGGCGCAGCACATCTTCGCGCTGGGCGTCGTCGAGGTAATGGGGCATTGCGGAGGTCCTGGATCATTGGCTGACCTCCGCTTGTGGAGTGAGGCGGAAAAATCTTGCAGATCGTTTGGTTATAAGCGACTTAGGCTTGTATGAAAAGCCTTGAGACGAAGGTCAGGCAAGGCGAAAACAGCCGAGGAAGCGGAGTTTACGGGTTGTAAATGAGCATTCCGAGGCTGTTTTCAACGCAGCATCACCGAGTATCAAGGCCTTTCATACAGAGCCTAGAAAGCCATCAACGCCCTTCCTCGATCTCCTTGCCATTGGCATCGATCACCCGGCTCGACGGATAGCGCGACGAGGCATAGCGCACCACCAGGATCGAGAACGACAGCAGCAGGATGCCGCCGCACAGGTACAGCAGCCCGACATCCGGCGCCTTGTGGTGGGAAACATCGCCGATCAGCAGGCGGGTCAGTGCGGTGATTGCCACATAGAGCAGGAAGCGGATCGGCATGTGGTTGGTCTTGAAGTAAATCCCCACCATCGCGCCCAGCTCGAGGTAGATGAACAGCAGGAGGATATCGTCGACGCTGACCCCGCCCTTGCCGAGCATCTCGATGAAAGTCACTACCGCGGCCCAGGCGGTGATGCCGCCGATGCCGAACAGGGCCAGGTAGTGGAACGACTCGACGCACAGATTGCCCAGCGAGTCGGCGGCGCCATGCAGGCCCTTGCGCAGTTTGTCAGCCCATTTGATGTTCACGATGCGGATTCCTTGGTACGACTTCGACGGAGGATGCGACAAGCACATGACGCTTTGCCTGCATGCAGTAAAAAGGCCAGGGGCCCCGTTTGAGAAGGCGACCAATTGCCGCAAGACACGCCTGTTCCGCATCAACTGCAAAATCTGAGCTATAAAAATGCCACTATCCAGCATTGCTGGATTACTGTATAAAAACCCAGTATTCGCAATCTTCAATTATCGAAAGGCATGTGAGGTGATGAATGGCCGTCGAAGTGGTGTACCGCAGCAGCCGCGACCTGGAGCGCTTGTTCATGGATAAAGCCGAAGCAGATCGTCACGACAAGATGCTGGAACTGGCCGAGCTGTTGGCCGACGTGTTGAAAAAAGCCGTGCCGTCGCTGAGCGAGCAGCAGGTCGAGGAAGCCGGTATCTACATGGCGAAAAACCGCGATGTGTTCGCCAAGGCGTTCAAGAGCCAGCCGGACGCCCTGTCCGAACTGCTCGACGCGCCAGCGGAATAAGCCTCAGCCGCCGTACACCAGGCGTTCGGCCAGTTGCTCGGCGACCCGCGCCGGCGAGCGTTTTTCCGCCTGGGCGTGGGCGAATACCTCGGTCAGCCGGGTGGGAATCCGCGACAGGTGCGCGGTGATGGCGACGGGATCCTGGCCCTGATGGGTCAGGGCTACGTAGATCAGTCCACCGGAATTGATGACGTAGTCCGGCGCATAGAGAATGCCGCGGTTTTCCAGTTGGTCGGCCACCTGCAGGCTGGTCAACTGGTTGTTCGCCGAGCCCGCCACCGCCGCGCAGCGCAGTTGCATCACGCTCTGCCCGGTCAGCACCGAACCGAGCCCGCACGGCGCGAAGATATCGCAGGGCGTGCCGACCAGCGCTTCAGGCGCCACTGGCTGCGCATTGAACTGCTCCATCGCCAGTTGCACCCGTCCCCGATCGTGATCGCTGACCAGCAATTCCGCTCCCGCCGCATGCAGTTGCTCGGCCAGCGCATAGCCAACATTGCCCAAGCCCTGAACCGCCACCCGCAAACCTTCCAGGTTGTCGCTGCCCAGCCGCGCCATCGACGTGGCGCGGATGCCGGCGAACACGCCCATGGCGGAATGCGGGGAAGGATCGCCGGCGCGGGTGGTGCTGGTGACGTGGCGGGTGGTCTGGGCGATGCAGTCCATGTCCAGGGTCGAGGTGCCGCTGTCGGTCGCGGTGATGTAGCGGCCTTCCAGCGACTCGATGAAACGCCCGAACGCCTCGAACAGCGCCGCGCGGTTTTCCACATGGGGATTGCGGATGATCACCGCTTTGCCGCCGCCCAGCGACAAGCCGGCCAGCGCCGCCTTGTAGGTCATGCCTTGGGCCAGACGAATGGCGTCGGTCATGGCGCTGTCGTCATCCGGGTAGGCCAGGTAGCGACAACCGCCCAGCGCGGGGCCCAGCCGCTCGTTGTGGATCGCGATCACCGCCTTGAGGCCGGTGGTCTGGTCGATACACAGGTGCAATGACTGGGTGCGCGTGCTTTGCATGAGAGCGAACATCTGCGGGCCCTCGTTAAGTGCTGAAACAAGTATAGGCGGCGCCCCGAAGCCTGCCGGGGCACTGGACGAAACGGTGTGCGAGGGCTAAAACAGAAGCTCTCAGCGGAGACCACCATGAACCCACGCCAAGCCTGCCTGGACTGTCTGGAACGCACTCCCCCGGCCTTGTTCGAGGCCGGGCTGTGGATTGCCGCCGAGCATGACGACCAGGTGCAGCCGGCACAGGTGATGAACGCCGTGCTGGCGCTGCAGCATGAGGTGAGCAACAGCCTGCCGATGCTGCCGCTGGCCGAACTGGCTCAGCCCCTGCTGCGCAAGCTCTGCGCACTGGGTTTCCAGGAAGACGAATATCACCCGCTGCGGCCCCAGGCCGGAATGCTCGATCAGTTGCTGCTACGCCGTCGCGGCCAGCCGTTGACGCTGGCGCTGCTGACCCTGGAGTTGGCGCGCGGGTTGTCGATTCCGCTGGAAGGAGTGAATTTTCCGGGGCATTTTCTGCTGCGGGTGCCGGGGGCGGATCATCTGCTTGATCCGTGCGGCGGGCGGCGATTGTACCCGGCCGATTGCCGCGAGTTGCTTGGACGCCAGTTCGGTCCGCAGGTGCCGTTGAGTGCGGAACATCTGCAGGTCGCCAGTGCGCGGCAGATGCTTCAGCGCCTATCGCGTAATTTGCGGCAGTTGCATGCGACCCATGACAACGATCTGGCGGCGTTGAAGGATGCCGAACGGGTACTGGATCTGGGGCCGCCGCTGGCCAGTGATTACCTGGCGCGGGCGACGCTCTATCAGCATCTGGATTGCCCCCACGCCGAGCGCTTCGACCTGGAGCATGCGTTGCTGCTGACCGATGATCCGATCCAGCGGTTGCGGCTGACGGAGCGGTTGGCGCAGTTGCCGCCGGGGAAGAGGTCAGTTCATTAGGGTCTCATCGCTGGCAATCCAGCGATGAGGCCCTTGTATTCACCCCGCCGCCGGCGTATCCGGCTGCCGCGAAGGATGCGCAATCACGAACGCCGGATGCTCCTCCGCCAACTCCACCACCCGCAAGATCCGCGGATAGCCGCCCAGATCGATATTGAAGCGCTTGGCCGCATACACCTGCGGAATCAGGTACACATCCGCCAATCCCGGCTCATCACCGAAGCAAAAGCCGCTGTCGCCAATCAACTGCTCCACCGCCGCCAGGCCCTGGCTGATCCAGTGGGCAATCCACTGGTTCACCGCCGCGTCGTCCTGCCCCAGTTGACGCAACTGGTTCAGCACGCTGACGTTGTGCAGCGGATGGATATCGCAGCCGATCAACGCCGCCACGCCCCGGGCCCGGGCGCGTTGCACCGGGTCCTGCGGCAGTAGCGCGGGCTGTGGATAAACCTCTTCCAGGTACTCGATGATCGCCGGCGACTGCACCAGCACTTCACCGGAATCGGCTTTCAGTGCCGGCACCCGGCCCTGGGGGTTGAGCGCGAGGAAGTGTTCTTCGCGCTGTTCACCCTTGAGCAGGTTGACCGGCAGCGACTGGAACTCCAGTTGCTTGAGCGCCAGCGCGATGCGTACCCGATACGACGAGGTGGAACGGTAGTAGGTGAAGAGTTCCATGCCCCTGCCCTCTCAGTGCGCCGCGACAACTTTGCCGCGGCATTCGCCGAAGCCGATGCTGGCCACGCCGTCGCGCCTGGCGCGGGCACGCAGGATGATTTCGTCGCCGTCTTCGAGGAACTTGCGCACTTCGCCGCTCGCCAGTTCCACCGGCAGTTTGCCGCCCTCGGTGATCTCCAGCAGGCTGCCGAACTGGCCAGGCTTGGCGCCAGACAAGGTGCCGGAGCCGAACAGGTCGCCCGGCTGCAACTGGCAACCGTTGACGCTGTGGTGCGCAACCATCTGCGCCACGGTCCAGTACATGCTCAGGGTGTTGCTCAGGGTCAGGCGATGGGCGGGCAGGTTCTGCTCGCGCATGCGCTCGGTGAGCAGCAGCACTTCCAGTTCAATATCGAAAGCGCCACCGGCCTGATCGCGCTTGTCCAGCAGGTACGACAGCGGCTGCGGATCGCCTTCCGGACGCGCCGGCTGGGCGCAACGGAACGGCTCCAATGCCTCGGCGGTAACGACCCAGGGAGAAACGGTGGAAATGAAGCTCTTGGACAGGAACGGACCCAGCGGCTGGTATTCCCACGCCTGGATATCCCGCGCCGACCAGTCGTTGAGCAGGCAGAAACCGGCGATGTGCTCGGCGGCCTCGGCCACCGGGATGGCGTCGCCCAGGTCATTGCCCTGGCCGATCCAGATGCCGATTTCCAGCTCGTAGTCCAGTCGCGCGCACGGGCCGAAGCTCGGCTCGGTCTGCCCGGCCGGCAGGGTCTGGCCCTTCGGACGGCGCACGTCGGTGCCGGACGGACGGATGGTCGAGGCGCGACCGTGATAACCGATCGGCACGTATTTGTAGTTGGGCAGCAGCGGGTTGTCGGGGCGGAACAGCTTGCCGACGTTCTTGGCGTGCTCGATGCCGACGTAGAAGTCGGTGTAGTCGCCAATCCGCGCCGGCAGGTGCAGTTCGCACTCGCTGGCCGGGTACAGCGCGGCCTTCAGCGCAGCCTGGTGCGGGCTGTCTTGCGCCAGCAGTTCCAGCAGGCGCTGGCGCAGGGCGACACGGGCGCCGCGACCCAGAGCGAAGAAGGCGTTGAGCGCGCCGCCGCGAGTGGCTTCGACAGCCGCGCGGGCTTCGCCGTCGAACAGGCCGGCAGCCAGTACGGCGTCCAGGTCGAGAATGGCATCACCGATGGCGACACCCGAACGGCGTTCCCCACCGGCGCGGCTGAAGATCCCCAGCGGCAGGTTCTGCAGCGGGAAGTCGCTATGCCCGTTGGCGTGTTCGACCCAACTGCGGGCAATGGCGGTCTGATTCATGCTTATCTCCGGTTCGGGGTGAAGGTGCTCGGCAGCGTGGCCCAGCAACTATCGTAGTCGTTCTGCAACTGCGGGCAGTCCAGCGCATGGCGGCTCGGACGCAGCACCTGGCTGGTCTCGAACATGAAGGCCATGGTGTTATCGATCTTGTTCGGCGCCAGATCCACGGCGATGGCCTTGGCGCAGGTCTCGGCGTCCGGGCCATGGGCGCTCATGCAGGCGTGCAGCGAGGCGCCGCCGGGCAGGAAGCCTTCGGCCTTGGCGTCGTACTCGCCTTGGATCAGGCCCATGAACTCGTTCATCAGGTTGCGGTGGAACCACGGTGGACGGAAGGTTTTCTCGGCGACCATCCAGCGCGGCGGGAAGATCACGAAGTCGAGGTTGGCCATGCCCGGCACACTGGTCGGCGAGGTGAGCACGGTGAAGATCGACGGGTCAGGATGGTCGTAGCTGACGGTGCCGATGGTGTTGAACAGGCGCAGGTCGTATTTGTACGGCACGTTGTTGCCGTGCCAGGCGACCACATCCAGCGGCGAGTGCTGCAACTCGCAGCCCCACAGTTCGCCGAGGAATTTCTGCACCAGTTGCACCGGGCCGGTCTGCTCCTCGTAGTGCGCCACCGGGGCGAGGAAGTCGCGCGGGTTGGCCAGGCCGTTGCTGCCGATCGGGCCGAGGTCCGGGATGCGCAGCGGCGCGCCGTGGTTTTCGGCGATGTAGCCGCGGGCTTCACCGTCCAGCAGCTCGACACGGAATTTCATCCCGCGCGGGATCACCGCGATTTCCAGCGGCCCCACTTCCAGCCGGCCCAATTCGGTGAACAGACCCAGGCGG
Organism: Pseudomonas sp. 20P_3.2_Bac5; assembly: GCF_025466035.1. Classification (NCBI taxonomy): domain Bacteria; kingdom Pseudomonadati; phylum Pseudomonadota; class Gammaproteobacteria; order Pseudomonadales; family Pseudomonadaceae; genus Pseudomonas; species Pseudomonas sp. 20P_3.2_Bac5. Next base: position 242,162 of record NZ_JANLOA010000105.1, read on the forward strand.
CCCTGTTGCGGCACCAACAGCAATTCACCGTCGGCATTGAAGAACACGCGTTCCATGGAGCGATTGGCGCGGTAGCAATGAATGCTGATGCCGGCTGGTTTTTCCGCCGCCGAGTTGGCCGCCATGGTGACCCAGCCGTCGATGAAATCGGTGGGCTCGGCCGGCATCTCCAGCGGGCTCCAGCGCAGGCGGTTGGGCGTGATCGCACCCAGCGAACCGCCAGCCAGTTGCCGCTCCAGACGCACGAACGCCGGGTGCAGCGCCGAAGGACGGATGCGGTACAGCCAGGTGCGGCGTTGTTCGTGGCGGGTCATGGTGAACGCGGTGCCCGACAGCAATTCGGCGTACAGACCGTAAGGCGCTTTCTGCGGGGAGTTCTGGCCGACCGGCAGGGCGCCGGGCAGTGCCTCGCTGGCGAATTCGTTGCCGAAGCCGCTCTGGTAAGCGAGGGCGGAAGTGGAATCGAGGTTCATCGAGCCTCCAGGCCGTGTCCAGGCCGGTTGTGGCAGGTTGACCACCCGGCCTGCCGTAGGCAGCGATGGCGGCGCTTCTGCGTTATTGTTATTCGTAATTTGATTACGCATAACGTAATTTGATTGCCTGGGGGCGTCAAGTTATAAAGACCGCCGTCCTTCTTCGGGGCCCAACATCTCCGAATTCCTGCCCCGCACAGTGAACACACCCATGCCCAAAGCCACGCCCCCTGCCGACAACGGCAAACAGAAGGTTCGCTCGGCGGAAGTCGGCACCGACATCCTCAAGGCCCTCGCGCAGTTGTCCCCGGCCACCTCGCTGTCGCGCCTGGCCGAACACGTGCAGATGCCGGCGAGCAAGGTCCATCGCTATCTCCAGGCGCTGATCGCCAGCGGGTTCGCCGAGCAGGACCAGGCCACCAACCACTACGGCCTGGGCCGTGAAGCGCTGCGGGTCGGCCTGGCGGCATTGGGCGGAATGGAGGTGTTGAAGGTCGCGGCGATGCCGCTGTCGCAATTGCGCGACGAGCTGAATGAAAGCTGCTTCATCGCCGTGTGGGGCAACCAGGGTGCGACGGTGGTGAATATCGAGCCGGCGGTGCGCGCGGTGACGGTGGTCACGCAGATCGGTTCGGTGCTGCCGCTGCTCAGCTCGTCCACCGGGCTGGTGTTCGGCGCCTACCTGCCGGAGCGGGAAACCATCGAACTGCGTGACGAGGAACTGGCGCAAGCCGGGCACAGCGCCGCGGAGTACGAGCAACTGTTCGCCCGCATCCGCGAACGCGGTCTGCACCATGTGCACGGTTTGCTGATGCCGGGGGTGGATGCGCTGTCGGCGCCGGTGTTCAACGCGATGGGCAAGGTTGCCGCGGTAATCACCGTGGTCGGCCCGACCTCGATCTTCCATGCCGACGAACAAGGCCCCGCCGCCGACAAGCTGCTGGCAGCGGCGAAGGCGATCAGTTGGCGAATGGGCTATGAAGAAGCGCAGTGACCCGCTTTGGTGCACTGTTGCGAGCAGCGCAACAGTGAATGTCAGAAAGCACTATTTTTCCGCAGGTTGGAGCTGACTATCCTTTGTCCTGTCTTGGCGATCCGGTGTTCGCCAAGGCGCGAAGTTGACGCTTCGGCCCCCTTAATGGTCGGTTAATACTCTCCCCCTAGAGTGCTCCTCGATTGTTGTTCCGAAGCGTCACCCTTCAGTTTCACCGACGTTGATTTTGAAGCTCCTTGATCTGCGTCTTACTTGGCCGCTGCCTTTGCAGCGGCCTTTTTTATGGCGTCGCCAAATCAGTCGTCACAATGAAACCGGTGCAACAACCGGTGCGCCACCGGCGCCAGAATCAGGCCGATGCTGGCGACAAACACCAGGCCCACGTACAACCCGTACACAGCGAAAAACACCTTGCCGCCCGGCGTCTCCGGCAAGTCCACCGGCCCCATGCCACCCAGCAGCAAGGTGGCGTTGAACGCCGCGTCGTACCACTTCACGCCTTCTTCGAAATACAGATGCCCGGTCACCCCGATCAGGATCGAGCCCACCACCAGCAACCCGGCGCCCAGCGCATGCAGCAGCAGGCGGCTACGAAACTGTTCGGCCGAGATGACGGTGTCATTTTTTGATTCATACATCGTTCGCACTCCATGTCGCGATCACGGCCTCCCAGCATAGATCACGACAGGAAACGAGCCGCTTCAGCGACCGGCGAACGCCTGCAGATTGGCCATCATCTGTTGCAGCGCTTCCAGGCTGTCCTTCGGATGCACCGCGCCTTCGAAGTCACCGATGCGGCCCCAGTTGGCCGCGACGTCTTCGACACTGAAGCCCTGCTGCGGGTCGAAACCGGCGCCGAGGCTGCGTTCCCAACGCACCTGGCCGATCCAGCCGCCGCCAACTTCATAGAGGTTGCCGCTGTCCTGGCACTGCTCGCTGCCCAGGTACACCACCAACGGGCTGATCAGTTCGGGCTTGAGCTGTTCGAACACCTGCGGCGGAATCAGGCCTTCGGTCATGCGCGTGCCGCCCGTGGGGGCGATGGCGTTGACCAGCACGCCGTTCTTGCGCCCTTCCAGCGCCAGGGTGCGGGTCAGGCCGTACAGGCCGAGCTTGGCCATGCCGTAGTTGGCCTGGCCAAAGTTGCCGTAGATGCCCGAGGTCGACGAGGTGAAGATCACCCGCCCCCAGTTCTGCTCGCGCAAATGCGGCCAGGCGGCGCGAGTGACTTTGTAGGCGCCCTCGACGTGGACCTTGTAGACCAGGTCCCAATCGGCGTCGTCCATTTTGTGGAAGGTCTTGTCACGCAGGATGCCCGCGTTGTTCACCACCACGTCGATGCGGCCGAAGCTGTCCAGGGCCTGTTCGACGATGCGCTGGCCGTCGGTGACCGAATCATGGTTGGCCACCGCGGTGCCGCCCGCTTCGCGGATCTGCGCCACCACGCGGTCCGCCGCCGAGGCATTGGCGCCCTCGCCGTGGGTCGAGCCGCCCAGGTCGTTGACCACCACTTTCGCTCCGTGGCGGGCGAACAGCAGGGCGTGGGCGCGACCGAGGCCGCCGCCGGCTCCCGTGACGATCACCACTTTGTCTTCCAGGCGCACCGAATCGGTCATGGCACAACTCCAACTGAACAGGGAACGGAACGCGCAGTGTCGACCAGCGCCCGACCCGGGACAATCAACCGGGCGGACGCTGAATGGCGCGCAATAAGTAACGACGGGGTCAGGACCAGGCGACTTTCTGCAGGCTGCTGGTCAAGGGTTGCTGGCGAAAATCCAGGTAGTGCCGCAGCACCTGCGCCGGTGCTTCGGTATGCGGGTAGTGACCGATGCCCGGAAGGGTCACGGTGTCGGGCAGCGGCACCAGTTCACGGTAGCGCTCGAGCATGTGCGCACCGCACACCGGGTCCACCGCGCCGCTGATGAAGCGCAACGGCATCCGCGCCTGTTGCAACGCGCCCACCCACCGCTCTCGATAGGCTAGGCGCTCGGGCACGTAGGCCGACAATCGGTGCAGGATGCGATTGCCGCGGTTCGAGGTGATCAGGCTCCAGCAATCGTCCAGCGCGCTTTCACTGGGCTGAGTGCAGGGGCCATAGATCTGGCTGACGCTGTGCACCAGATCATCGCGATTGAAGGTCCGCGCCACCAGCCAGCCGAGGTGGCTGAGCAGCAAGCGCTGGGCAAGCAGCGAGCGGTGACGTTCGGGAAACAAGCCAGCGTTGAGAAAGGCGCACGTGGCGACTTCGGCCACGCCTTCATGGTGTCGGGCCAACAGTTCCTGGGCGACGCTGCCGCCGTAGTCGTGGGCAAGGATGTGCACGGGTTCATGCACCTGCAGGTGTGCCAGCAACGCCTGTTGCAGATCAGCCTGCTCCAGCAGGCTGTAGCGATGTCGCGGCGGTTTGGCCGAATCGCCGAAGCCGAGCATGTCGCAGGCGATCAGGCGAAAACGCTGGGCCAGTGGCTGCCAGAGGTAATGCCAGTCCCAACTGGCGGTGGGAAATCCGTGAATGAGTAGCAGTGGCTCTCCCTGCCCTGCCGTCCAGTAGCGAATGCTCTGGCCGCGGAACGTGAATCCCAGGCTCCGTGTACGCCAGACGCACAGAGGTATCTCTGCCAATGGCATTAGCGGGATCTCGGTTAGAGGGTTGTGTTAAGTGTCGGGCACGCGGCACATGTTCTGTGCTCTGTTGGACAGCATAGTCACGCCTGCCCGAATCGAAAGTTGCCTTCGCAGCCAGCTTGATGACCCTGCGAGTCAGCCGCGCCAAATGTCAGAGCAGCGCCGACAACAGTGGCGCGGCAAACAGGTTGAGCAAACCGGTCAGGACCATCACCAGCCCCGCCACGGAACCCTCTTCGCCGCCCACCTCATGGGCCCGGCTGACGCCCGCGCCGTGGGCACCGACGCCGAACAGCGCGCCCCGCGCCAGCGGCGTGCGCAGTGGCAGCCAGCGCAACAGCACGCCACCGAACAATGCGCCGAGCACGCCGGTGAACATCACGAATACCGCGGTCAGTTCCGGTACGCCGCCCAGTTCCTGGGCCAGCGGCATGGCGAACGGCGTGGTGATCGAACGCGGCAGCAGCGACAGGCTCACCGCGCTGTCCAGCGACAGCAGCCGCGCCAGCGCCCAGGAACTGGCGATCGACGCCGCGCTGCCCATCAACATGCCCAGGCCCAACGCCGGCCAGTGCCGGGCGAGCAGCCGCCGCTGCTGCCAGATCGGTACGGCGAAGGCCACGGTCACCGGGCCAAGCACGGCCATCAACCAGTGGGTGTCGCGGGAATATTCGGCGTAGCCGGTGTGCAGCGGCACAGCGATGGCCAGCAGCACGGCGGGCACCAGGATCAGCGGCGACAACAGGTAGCGCCCGGTGCGCCGGTACAGCCAGCGGCTGCCGAGGTAAGTCACCAGCGTCAGCGCCAGCCAGAACAGCGGCATCGGTTCAAGGCTCATGGCGCAGGCTCCGACGGCAAACCCATTCCACAGTGAAGGCGGTCACCAGCATCACCAGTAACGTGCTGACGGCGATCACCAGCAGAATCCGCCAGCCGTCGCTGCGCAGCAGCGTGCCGTAGTCCAGCAGGCTCATCAGCGCCGGGATGAAGAACAGCAGCATTTCCGCCATCAATACCGCAGCGCCCCGCTGCAAGGCGGCGGGCTTGAGCCAGCCGCTGGCGAACAGCGCCAGCAGCAGCGCCAGGCCGATCACGCCACCGGGAATCGGCCACCCCAACCAGCTCGCCAACTGCCCGCCGAGCAGGTAAAGCGCCAGCAGCACGCCCAGCTCGGCAAGCAGGCGCGCAAGGAATTTCAGGTTCACGAGTTTCATCGAAGGGTCCTCAGGGGAGCCCATTGTAAAATTTGCTCATACATGCAAAAAGCGAATTGTTAGACTGAGAAGCATTCCAAAACGGAATCCAGACCATGGACTTCAAGCAACTGCGCAGCTTCATCGAAGTGGTGCACCGCGGCGGTTTCACCCAAGCCGCGCAGACCCTGCACATCAGCCAGTCCGCCGTGAGCAAGCAGGTGGCGCAACTGGAGCAGGATCTTGGCGTGGTGCTGCTGGAACGGCACGCGTCGCGCCTGCACCTGACCGCCGCTGGCAAGGTCGTGCTGGAGCGCGGCGAAGACATGCTGCACCTGCGCCAGGCCCTGCAGAACGAACTGGACGACCTCAGCCAACTGGCCCGCGGCGAGTTGCGCCTGGGCCTGCCGCTGCTGGGAAGTGATGCGCTGTTCGCCGGACTGTTCGCCGAGTACCGTCGGCGTTATCCGAATATCACCGTGCACCTGCTCGAAGGCGGCAGCCGCTCCATCGAACAGTCGGTGCTCAGTGGCGAACTGGAACTGGGCGGCAGCCTCACGCCGCAGGACCCGGCCTTCGACCATCAACCGTTCTGCAACGAACCGCTGGACGCGCTGCTACCGCTGGACCATCCGCTGGCGGGCAATGGCAGTGTGCAATTGGAAGAATTGGCGCAGACGCCGTTCCTGCTGTATCAGCGCAGCTTCGTGCTGAATGACCGGCTGCTCAGTGCCTGTCAGGCCTTGGGCTTCACGCCGAAGGAAGGTGGCCGCAGCGGCCAGGCGGACTTTCTTGCCGCGCTGGTGGCCGCCGGCCAAGGCGTGGTGTTGCTGCCGCGCGTGGTGGCGCGGGCGCTGGAGCGGCCCGGCGTGGTTCGCCTGAGCCTGACCGAACCCCGCGACCTGCGCTGGGACATCGCCTTCATCTGGCGCCGCGGCGCGTACCTGTCGGCGGCGGCGCGGGCCTGGTTGCAACTGTTGCAGGAAAACCCGCCGGGCTGATCAGCCGCGCAGCTTGCCGATGAACTCGGCCAGCCACGGCTCGGCATCGGTTTCCGGGGTCACGGTTTCGCTGGCGTCCAGGCGCAGCATCGGCTGGACTTCCTCGACGCCCAGCTCGGCGAACAGCTCGCGCAGTTGTTCGCCACCGCCACAGAAGGTATCGCCGTAGCTGGAATCGCCCAGCGCCACTACCGCACCCGGCCGACCACGCCACGCGGCCGGCAGGCTGTCACGCATTTCGCTGAACAGCGGCAGCAGGCCATCCGGCAGTTCGCCCATACCGGTGGTGGAGGTCACGGCAAGAAAAGCCTCGGGGGCGAATGCCTGAACATCGGCGAGGGTCGCACGGGCAGCGTGCAACGTGTCAAAACCCGCAGCCTTGAGCAGTGACTGGGCATGACGGGCGACTTCTTCGGCGGTGCCATACACCGACCCGGACAGGATGACGACTTTCATAGCGGATTCCGTATCTGAGCAAAAGCGTAGGATACTAACACCCGTCGCTGGCAAAAGGCCTTATCCGCCGGCCGCCAATGCACTAGAATTGCCCACTCCAGTTGCCTACGCACCGGTTACCCATGATCAACGCCACCTTGCTGCAACGCATGATCGATGCCTCCAACGACGGCATCGTGGTCGCCGAACAGGAAGGCGACGACACCATCCTGATTTACGTGAACCCGGCGTTCGAGCGCCTGACGGGTTACGACGCCAATGAGATCCTCTACAGCGACTGTCGCTTCCTCCAAGGAGACGACCGCGACCAGCCCGCTCGCGAGCGGATTCGCCAGGCGCTGCAGAGCGGCCAGCCGTGCCGGGAAGTGCTGCGCAACTACCGCAAGGACGGCAGCGCCTTCTGGAACGAGCTGTCGATCACACCGGTGTTCAACGAAGCCGACCAGCTCACCTATTTCATCGGTATTCAGAAAGACGTCAGCCGCCCAGTGCACGCCGAGCAGCGCGTGGCAGAACTGGAACGCGAGTTGGCCGAGGCTCGGGAACGTATCCGTTGCCTGGAAAACGACCAGCGGTCCTAAACCAAGGCACGGATTTGCTGTCCACTTATCACCCGGAAAATTCGCGGCATTCCCTATCATGCAAGCCGATGCCCTTCTGACTCAGGATGAGCTGGACTTTATCCAGAGCGTTCACCGCTCGCCCCAGCTCAACCGCGTCGACCCCAACTCCAGCCTGCGCCTCAATGGCCGCAGCGAAGTCCAGGCGTTGCTCACCCGACTGGTGGCCAATGAGCAGGTGACCGTGCAGGCGCAGTTCGAGAACCAGCAGATGAGTTTTCCGCTGGTGCTGGTGGAAGATGAATTCCATGCCCTGCACCTGCAAGTCGGCGCCCCGAGCATCTATGAAGAAGGCGAAGTGGTTCGGCCCTGGCGCCTGACGCTGGACACGCCGGTGATGCTCGAAGACGAACTGGGCCTGAGCAGCGGCCTGAAAGTCCGGGAAATTTCCTTCAAGGGTGCGCTGGTGGAAGTACCGGCCGGCAAGAAACCGCCAAAAGCCTTCAACCTGTGGTTCAGCCCCGACGGCATCGCGCCAATCGCCCTGCGCGGCACCTTGCAACGGCTTACCGCCGAAGGTCTGGCGGCCTACAAGTTGAGCCAGCACCCGCCGGAAGAAATCGAGCGGCTGCGCCAGTACATCCTCCAGCAGCACCGCCTCGCCCACCCGGAACTGCATTCTTCCTGAGCGGCGTCAGGTATCCAGATGGCCGTCCAACGCTTGTTGCAGACGCCGCCGCATCAAACGTCCCTCGCCCCCCAGGCAGATAATCTGCGAACCGACCAGGCTGTCCTGAGCCAGCTCCGCCCCTTCGCCGGCAAACAACAGCGGGCAATCCAGCGCCAGTGCCAGGCGCGCCAGACGCTTGGGCAGATCGGCGGCGGGTGAATGGTTGGAGAACAGCACCAGCGCATCCGGCGCCATACGCTCACAGACCAGGCTGAGTTCTTCCAGCGGCTGGCCCGGCGCCAGGACCGACACGGCAATCTCGCTGCTGCCCAGCAACAAGGCGCACACCAGCAGCTCCAGCTCCCGGCACTGCTCGGGCAGCGCCGTCAGTACCACGCGGACCTCCTGTTGCTCCCGCGCCAGCTGCAGGCGCTGCCAGGCCCGGGCGCGCAGGAAGGTGTCGAGAAACAGCCACTCGCTGGTGCGGCCAAAGCCGTCATGGGCGATCCGCAATTCCTGCCAGACCGGCATCAGGATGTCCTGGAACACCACGCTTAGCGGATAGCTGGCAAAGACCTGCCCGTAGACCCGCTCCAGCCGGACTTCATCGAACGCCCGCACGGCCTGGCCCAGCAGCGCCTGCCATTTTTCGTGGTCGTCGACGGACGGCGGATCGGCCACTTCGCTGGGCCGCACATCGCCGCCGCGGTTGCGGGCGAGAATCTTGCCCACCTTGCTCACCGCCACGCCGCGCTCGATCCAGCCAAGGATATGGCGGACCTCGTCGATATCGGCGCGGGAATACAAGCGGTGCCCACTTTCGGTGCGCGTCGGCTGGATCAGCCCATAACGGCGCTCCCAGGCACGCAGGGTGACCGGGTTGATGCCGGTCAGGCGCGAGACTTCACGGATGGGAAACAACTCTTCGTGTTGCAGCCCACGGTCCGTGAGTGAGGTCGGGTCGATCATCGCCGGAGCGCCGCCTGCTGTAGGAAATGTCCGGCATTCTACCCCTTCACATGCTCTTCGGGCCAAAGGCCATCTGTGCACTCCGTCACGCCAACACTGACGAGTCACGTAATTTACGGAATAATCCTTGCTTGTTTTCGGACGCAGCCCAACACCCCGGGTTGCGTTCCATGGTCGCGGCTACCCGCTGCGGGCATTCGTCAGGAGATACACGATGTCTACCCCTCCCGTTACCCTGATGGTCGCGCGGCGCGTCGCCGAAGGCCGTTACCAGGACATGATCGCCTGGCTGCACGAAGGCGAGCAGCTCGCCACCGATTTTCCCGGCTACCTCGGTTCCGGGGTTCTCGCACCGCCGCCCCAGGGCGACGAGTTCCAGATCATCTTCCGCTTCGTCGACGAAAAGACCCTCCACGCCTGGGAGTTTTCCGCCTCGCGCAGCGCCTGGCTGGCCCGCGGTAACGGCTTGTTCCAGCAACCCACCGAACAACGCGTCAGCGGCATCGAAGGCTGGTTCGGCAACAGCACCGCGCAGCGCCCGCCGCGCTGGAAGCAGGCGGTGGCAATCTGGCTGGCGTTCTTTCCGGTGTCGCTGGCGTTCAACCTGCTGTTCGGTCACTGGCTGGCCGAACTGAGCCTGCTGCCCCGCATCCTGCTCAGCACCCTTGGGCTGACGCCGCTGATGGTCTATTTCTTCATTCCGCTATCGACCCGCTGCCTCGCCAACTGGCTCAATGCCCCGGCCAAGGGCCCACGGCCAGCGGCGCCTGAGCCCGGTTCGCTGGAAAGCCGCTGAGGGCCCCGGGGGCGGTCAATGGCGGCGAGTTCGGGTATGCTGGCACCTGACCCTGCGAACCTGAAAAGTTGATCGTTCCCGCTTATGAACAGCCCAATCCTAGTTACCGGTGGCAGCCAGCGAGTCGGGCTGGCGCTGGCCACGCGACTGGCGCAGGCCGGCCACACGGTCGTCAGCGCCAGCCGCAGCAAGAATCCGACCGCGGCGCATCCGAATATCATCCAGTTCCAGGCCGACCTGTGCAGCGAACGGGACCGCGAAGCCCTCATCGAGCACCTGCGCAGCCACTACGACGGCCTGCGCGGCATCATCCACAACGCCTCGTTGTGGCTCGACGATGACCTGAACAACCTCAACACCATGTTCAAGCTGCACGTCGAAGCGCCGTACCACCTGAACCTGGCGCTGGGCGAGCAACTGCTCAAGCTGGAAAAATCCGACATCATCCACATCTGCGACGAAACGTCGTCCCGCGGCAGCAAGAGCCATATCGGCTACGCCGCGACCAAGGCCGCGCTGCAGAACATGGTGCTGTCGTTCGCCGAGAAGTACGCCCCCAGCGTGCGAGTCAATGCCATCCTGCCGGGGCTGTTGATCCTCAAAGAAGGCGGCGACGAGCACTACCGCCAGCAGACCCTGAAAAAGGCCCTGCTGGAATTCGAGCCCGGCGCCCAGCCGCTGATCGACGCGGTGTTGTTCCTGCTCGAAAGCCAGTACAGCACCGGCAGCAGCGTGGTCATCAACGGTGGCCGCCACCTGAAAAACCGTATCGCCTGATAACGAGAACGCCCATGAGCCCGCAAGAACAACTCGAACTCGAAGCCGCGGCATTTCGTCGCCTCGTCGAACACCTGCGCAACCGCACCGACGTGCAGAACATCGACCTGATGAACCTGTCCGGTTTCTGCCGCAACTGCCTGTCCAAGTGGTACAAGGCCGCCGCGGACGAACGCCAGATCGAGGTCAGCCTGGATGACGCCCGCGAGGTGGTCTACGGCATGCCTTACGATCAATGGAAAAGCCAATACCAGAAAGAAGCCAGCGCCGAGCAGCAAGCCGCGTTCGCCAAAGGAAAACCGCATGACTGACCTGAACACCCTGCGTACCCGTCTCAACAGTGGCGAGCACGCCTTCGCCGACACCCTGGCGTTCATCGCCGAGCACTACGACTACGAACAGCGCGCCTTCAACAACGGCGGCGTGGAAAGCGCGGCCGGACAAAACGAAGGTTCCTGCAAGACCCTCGGCCTGGCCCTGCTGGAAGGCCTGAGCGATCAGGAAGCGCTGCTGGCGTTCGGCGAGCATTACCGCTCGGTGCTGGCCACCCCTGAAGGCAGCGACCACGGCAACATCCGCGCCCTCATCGCCCACGGCCTGGCCGGGGTGAAGTTCGACGGTGAGCCGCTCAAGCGCAAGGCTTGAGCCGTCCAGAGCAGGCCCGCCTTCGATGGCGGGTCTGCTCCACCGAAACCCTCCTTCCGCGCACATCAGCCAACACCCTCCCCTGCAACAAAAAGATCGACTATTGTTCAGCGCTCGCGTAGTTGCCATTACAGTGACATCGCACCCACACAGCGCGGTTCAAGGAGCAGTCGAGCATGTTTGATCAACTGGAGCTGGCCGAGCACGCGCAAGCCAGGTGGGCACTCGGGGCGGTCGAGAATGTCTGCGGCCTGGCCGCACGCAGGCTGGTGGCACAACGCCTGAGCCGGGCGACCCTGGCGCAGAAAAACACCCTGACCCAGGTGCTGACCGACTCCGCGTCGGACCTGCAGCGGGCGTACCTGATCATGGATGTGCTGGCCCGGCCAGATTACGTCCGCAGCCTGTGGCCGCACATGAACCTCTCCGAACGGGACGTGCGCAACAAGCTGCGTAACCTGTGCCCCGACTTCAACAACGCCGAAGTCAGTGGCTGGGGTTATCGCTGCACCTACAACCCGCTGGTCCCCCACGGCGAAACGTTCCCCATGCTGGTGCACGGCTTCGGCGCCCAGAAAGAAGTGGCCAGCGATGACGCCGGCTGGGCCGATTACGTGATCGGTGAAGGCTCGGCGCCCAACCGGGTGATCGCCAAGCCGGTGCTGCGCTCGCTGTCCAACCCGGCGACGATTTCCAGCCTGGTGCTCAGTTGCAGCCTGCTGTCCAGCACCAAGTGCTCCACGGCCTCGCCGCTGGGCTGGATCATCAATGCGCCGGTGTGGAACATCTTCGGCTTCGCCCCTCGCGACATCCAGTTCCCCAACGACAACGCCCGCACCATGAATGGCATCGACCAGGCCCGGGGCATCGCCAAAGGCCAGAACAACATGGCCTTGAAACACGCCTTGCACAGCTACCCGAACCTGGCCCAGGTAATCACCCAGACCCAGGGCACCGGTGGCGAGTCGCACTACAACGAGATCGTGGTGCTGGGCACCTCCCGGCTGTTCAGCACCGCCACGACGGTGACCGGCATCTTCATCAAAGTCTGCGTTCACCAGGGGCATCAGTACCTGGTCGATGCGATCGATCCGGAACTGTACGACGTTCCGGGGCTTGGCGACGTCATGGGGTTCTATTCCGACGACCGGGTCATCAACGCCATTACCCACTGCGCCCGAACCTACAACCTGCCGATCGTGCCGGTCGTCGATGACAAGATGCAGGCCCTGCGTACCGAACACCGCTTCGACGTGGTTTTCAATGGGCTGACCATCCGCAACAACTGGAACTGCGCGTTGGCGTGAGGGGCGCCGAAAAAACTGTCTGTTTGCAAATGTGAGCGCCGCCATTACACTTGCGACCGATTCCCATTAACAACTGGAAACATCCATGGACAGGCAGGTGGTCGAGGCTTCGCCCGAGTCAGGCGTGCAGATGCAGATCCGCGACCTCTATGCCGATCATCACGGCTGGCTGCAAGGCTGGCTGCGTCGACGCCTCGCCGACCGGGAACATGCCGCCGATATCGCCCAGGACACCTTCCTCCGCCTGCTGGCCACCCGCCGCCTGCCAGGCTTCGGCCAGGGCCGTCAGTACCTGCTGCAGATCGCCCGCAATCTGGTGATCGATCAATGGCGCCGCCAGCGCATCGAGCAGGCCTACCTCGACACCCTCGCCCACGCCGACGACGCCATGGAACCCTCGCCTGAAACCCGCGCCCTGATCATGGAAACCCTGATGCGCATCGACCGGATGCTCGACGCCATGCCGGCCAGGGTCCGCGAAGCCTTTCTGCTGTCGCAGTTCGAGGGCCTGGGCTATGCCCAGATCGCCGAGCGCCTGAACGTCAGCCTGAGCGCGGTGCAGAAGTACATGACCCGGGCGATCCAGTCCTGCTACGCGGTGATGTACAGCGAATGACCCGACACGCCGACGCCCCCATCGCTGAACCCGTGGTCGAGCAGGCCAGTCACTGGCTGATGCTGCACTGGCAGGGCTCGCTGGACAGCCAGCAGCAAGCGGCGTTTGACGCCTGGCTGGCGGGCGACGCCGAGCATCGCCGGGCCTGGTCACGGCTGGGCCGCTTGCAGCAGGAACTGACCCAGGTTCCTGCCGCGACGAGCCTGAATGTACTGCGCCAGCAACCGGAGCTGCGCCGTCGCCACACCCTGAAATTGCTCACTGCCCTGCTGCTGATTGGCGGCAGCGGCGCCCTCGCGCACCGCGCGTTGCCCTGGCGCGAGGCCATGGCCGATCTGCGCAGCGGCGTCGGCGAAACGCTGCAGCGCACCCTCGCCGACGGCAGCCAGTTGCAGCTCAACACCGACACCGCCGTGGATATCCGTTTCAACGACCGCGAGCGGCGCATCCGTCTGTTGCGCGGCGAGGTGCTGCTGAACAGCGGCCATGACCCGGCCTTCGCCCACACGGCCCTGATCGTTGAAACCGAGGCCGGTGATGTGCAAGCGTTGGGCACGCGTTTCTCGGTGCAGACCCAGGCCGGGAGCAGCAGCGTGCAGTTGTACGAAGGCGCTCTGGAGATCCGTCTGCGAGAAGGCTCGCCGGTTCAGCTCAAGGCCGGCCAGTCGCTGTGGTTCACCTCGAAACGCAACGGCCCGCCGGGCAAGGCCGACCTCAATGCCATCGCCTGGAGCGAAGGCCGGCTGGTGGCCGAGCAAATGTCGCTGGGGCGCTTTATCGCGGAACTGTCGCGCTACCGTCCGGGTGTGCTGCGGTGCGATCCGGCGGTGGCGAATTATCCGTTGTCGGGGGTGTTTCCGCTGGCGGACACCGACCGGATTCTCCAGGCGCTGGAACAGACATTGCCGGTGCGCGTCCAGCGCATGACCCGCTATTGGGTCAGCGTGCTGCCGCGGGACTGAAAAAAATCTGCCGCCGGCCTTGTCGGTTTCGCCGGCTCGTTCGGGATACCTCTTGAATCCCCCGAAGCGCTCTCAAGAAGGAAGTCCCGCAATGCCGCTGTTGCCCCTCCCGCCTCGACTCACTCCCGCCCTGCTGATCAGCGGTGCGCTCGCTGCCGCGCTGCTTCCTTGCCACGCCGTGCTGGCCGCCAGCGCCAGCCAGCAAGCGGTGCGCGAATACGCCATTGCCCCCGGAACGCTGGACCAGGCACTGAACCAGTTCGCCCGCGAAGCCGGCATCCTGCTGTCGGTGGACGCCACCCTCACCGCCGGCAAACAAAGCCGCGGCCTGCGCGGCAACTACGGCGTGATCGACGGCCTCGGCCAACTGCTGAGCGGCAGCGGCCTCGGCTTGGTCAACCGCGACGGCAACTACTCGCTGGAGGCGGTGCCGAGCAACGCCAACGCCCTCGAACTGGGCGCCACCTCGGTGGTCGGCGCCGGCCTCGGCGCAACCACCGAAGGCACTGGCTCGTACACCACCGGCTCGACCAGCACCGCGACCAAACTGCCCCTGACCCTGCGGGAAACGCCGCAGTCCGTCAGCGTGATGACGCGCCAGCGCATCGAGGACCAGAAGCTCGATCGCCTCACCGATGTGCTCGAACAAACACCGGGAATCAACGTCTCGTACAGCGGCATGGACCGCTTCGACGTGTTCTCCCGCGGCAGTGTCATCGAGAACTACCAGATCGACGGCATCACCACCCAGAGCGACAGCCAGACCCGCACCATCCCGCAGACCGCGATGGACATGGTGCTCTACGACCGCGTCGAAGTGCTGCGCGGCGCCAGCGGCCTGATGACCGGCTCGGGCGCGCCGGGCGGGCTGATCAACATGGTGCGCAAACGCCCGACCCGCGAGTTCCAGGCTTATCTGCAGGCCGGCGCGGGCTCGTGGGACCTGTACCGCACCGAAGGCGATATCTCCGGGCCGTTGACCGAGAGCGGTAATGTTCGCGGACGCCTGGTCGGCGCTCGGCAACAGCAGAACAGCTTCATGGATGCCTACGGCAACAGCCGCGACATTCTCTATGGCGTGGTGGAATTCGACCTCGGCGAAGACACGGTGCTGCGCACCGGCATCGACTACGCGAAGACCGAAGCCGACGGCGCTGCCGGCGTTCCGCTGGTGTACAGCAACGGCCAGCCCACGCACTTCTCGCGCTCCACCAGCGTGGGTGCACGCTGGGCCAAGGACGAAATCGAGACGTACAACTACCTGGTTGCCCTGGACCATAACTTCGCCAACGGTTGGAGCCTGAACCTCTCGGCCAACTACATGGATGTCGACCGCACCGACCTGATCGGCAATTACCTGTTCAAAGGCGTCGGCGTCCTGCCGTCGTTGAACCAGCAGACCGGCAACGCCCGTGCCGACCGGGGCCTGGCCAAGGCCGAGCAGACCCAGAAAGGCCTGAACGTCACCGTGCAAGGGCCGTGGAGCCTGTTCGGCCAGACCCATGACTTCGTCGCCGGCTACAACTACACCAGCTACGACAACACCCATAACGTCTGGAGCGACGGCATCGCCAACCTGTTCAACTTCAATACCTGGGACAACTACCTGCCCAAAGGCACCACCTTCACCCCCAGCTTCGTGATGAAAACCCGCTACCAGCAGGAAGGCGTGTTTGCCGCCAACCGCTTCAAGCTCAGCGATGACCTGAGCCTGATCGTCGGCGGGCGCGTCTCGGACTTCCGCTACGACTACGACCTGACGTACTTCAGCAACCTGGCGCCGAACACTTCGCGGCGCCGCGAGAACGGCGTGTTCACGCCCTATGCCGGGGTCGTCTACGACCTCACGCCCGAGCAGTCGGTGTACGTCAGCTACACCGACATTTTCCAGCCGCAGAGCAACCAGGACCGCAACGGCGCGGTGCTCGACCCGGTCACCGGGCAGAACTACGAAACCGGCTGGAAAGGCGCGTTCTTCAATGGGGCGCTGAACGCCAGCGTGGCGCTGTACCAGATCGAACGGGACAACATGGCGGAACTGGACGCTGGCTACACCGTGCCCGGCACCACCACCACGGCATCCCGCGCGGTGAAAGGCGCCACCACCAAAGGCTATGACCTGGAAGTAAGCGGCGAACTGCTGCCGGGCTGGAACCTCAGCACCAGCTACACCCACTCCGAAACCAAGGATGCTGACGGCGACCGGGCCCTGACCACCGTTCCGCTCGACATGCTCAAGCTGTGGAGCACCTACAACCTGCAAGGGGACTGGAATCGCCTGACGGTCGGCGGTGGCGTGAACTGGTACGGCCCGACGCACGTCGAGTTCGGTGATTATCAGGTGACCCAGGGTGATTACGCAGTGGTGAACGCCATGGCCCGCTACAAGGTCAGCGAACACCTGTCGGGTTCGTTGAACCTGAACAACCTGTTCGACAAAACCTATATGACCAGCCTCTACGGAGCACAAGGGCTGTACGGCAATCCGCGGAATTTCGCGGTGAGTGCGCGCTACGACTTCTGATCGGCAGCGCCTCCATTTGAGCCCGCGGACCTGACGGAACCGGCCCGCGCCCGCTCACGCCACGATCGTCAGCCAGTCCCACCGTTCCTGATAGCTCCGGGCCTTGCGCAAGAACATCGCCGGCTGGTGATTCAGCGGGTTGCTGCGCAGCACGCCGTCGCGCAAATCATCCAGCCCGTGGGTGCTGTACAACGCCCCACTGCGCACCTCCAGCCCGAGGCAGGTCGAGCGCACCAGGTAGCGGTCGATGCCGTCTGTGACTGACTGCAACGGCGGATAGGCCGCGCCGAACTTCGCTTCATACCAGACGTGCACCCGCGCCTGGTTGCGCACCTCGACCTTGTCGGCGAGGTCGCCGCAGGCCCGGCGCACGCGCTGGATCACCCGATCTTCCGCCTCCCAGGACAGGTCTTCGTCAAAGTAGATGACGTCGTAATCCTTCACGCCCCAATCGAGCGGGCGCCCGGCTTCACGGTTCCACAGCGCCTGAAACAGACAGCCGGCGGTGAGCATGGCGTCCGGCAGGTCGAGGTCGGCGAGGATCCGCAGCAAGGCGGCGTTGACCGGGTTTTCCAGGGCAATCGCGGTGACGGTTTCCGCGCTCAGCACGGGCTTGTTCAAATGGTGTCTTCCTTGCGCGGGGTGTGCTGGTCCGATGAAGGCGACGGCCACTCGAAAGCCCGCTCGATATCAAACCGCAGGTCCGCATCGCGCAGGCCGATGATCACCACCACCAACAGCAGCAGCGCGAGTCCGCCGTCCGCCAGGCTCCAGCGCGGCACTTCGCTTGCCCGCCCGCGGCTGCACCACCAGGCCTGGCCGGCGCAGAACGCGCCGAGGGCGATCACCCAGAGGTAGTAACCGGCGGCGAAACCGCTGACGTCGTGGAAACTGTAGCTGTGGTTATCCGGCAAGCGCTCGATACCGTGGCTGGCGAGGGCCAGGTACAACGACCAGAGGCCGAGCAGCAGCGAGAACCAGCGCCAGCGCCGGCGTACCAACAGGGCCAGGCCGAACAGCGGATTGGCGAACCAGCCGAACAGACCGAAGACAATGCCCCAAGGTCCTTGAAGCAGCATCTGCAAGGCGGGCATGGCGCCGCCGCCGGCGAGGTGCACGGCATCGAAGCAGAGGGCCAGGAGGTAGAACAGAAGGCTGACGGAAAGGTAGAAACGCGCCATGCGGCGACCCTGGATGAACGGATTGAGAGCCGGACGATACCGCAAATGGGGCCGTTTGGCGGCATCGCGAGCAAGCTCGCTCCTACAGGGATCTCAGTCCTCTGTAGGAGCGAGCTTGCTCGCGATGCCGAAGGCTTACATCAGAAGCCCAGGCTGAAGCTCACGGTCACCGCATGGTCGCGGTTCTCTCTGGACAGTTGGCCCGAGTACCCCAGGCCCAGCTTGCCCGCCTGGCCAACACTCAGGTCCACGCCCGCTTCGACCACCGCGGCATCCCGTGCAATCGGAACGCCCTCGCTGCTGAAGCCGGCACCGCCTTCGATGAAGCGCAGGTCCGCATCCGGCTTGGTATCGCCGAAGGCATGCCGCCAGCCGATGCTGCCGCGTGGCGTCAGGGTGCTGCCGTTGTCCAGGGCGAACGCCTTGCCAACCCGCAGGCCGACAGTGGAGAAGGTCACGTCCTGATCGGCACTGGCTTCCAGACGCCCGACTCCGCCTTTTTCATGGGCCTTGTCGCTGTCGTAGTTGACGTAGGCCAGACCGGCGAACGGTTCCAGCGCCACGCCACCGGCGTCGATGGTGTACGCCACTTCACCGAACACCTGGGCGCTGCGTGCCTTGTAGCTGGCTTTGAGGCGGTCGTTGTAGCTGCCCGCTTCGACGTAGCGCTTGCTGTCGATGTCGTGCCAGGTGTAACCGGCGCCGAGACGTGCGGCGAAGGCGTCCATCTGGTAGCTCAGGTAGGTGGTCAGGTGGTAGCTGTCCACCGAGGCGTCCTGCCCTTTGCCTTTGGCGTTGATGCTGCTGTTGGTGTAGCCGGCAGCGATACCCAGGCGCCATTCGTCGTTGAGGCTGTTGTCGAAGCCGATCAGGAAACCGGACAGGTCACGGTCGATGTCGGCCGCGTTATGGCCGCCCTCGAAGTCACCCCAGCCGCCGACGGCACGGATCCAGCCGACGCCGTCGCCATTGCAGCCTTGGCCGGTGGTCTGCTGGTTGCCGCTCGGCGCCAGTGCGCGGCGCGGGTCTTGCTCGTCGCTGCAACTGGCCTGGCGCATCCGGTCGTTGACCGCGTCGCGGATGTAGCGCGAGTCCTCGATCAGCACGCTGGCGGTGCTGGCGTGGATTTCGCCGGACAGGCTGTCGAAGGCCTTCACCGCCGTCGCGCGATCGCCGCTGATGAGGGTGCTGCGCAAGCTGGCCGGGGCCGCCGCGCTGTCCAGGGCAGCGGCCACGGCACGCTGGTTGCTGGTTTCGGCGACATCGGCGAAGGCCACGCCATTGCGCGCCACCGACAGGGTGACGTTGTTGGCGCCGTAGTTGAGCGCCGAGCTGAGGAACAGCAGGTTCGTCAGGTTGTTGCTGGCGAAGGTGCCGTTCACGCCACCGGTGGCCGAGACCAGGGTGTAGGTGGCGTCGCCGGTGTAGTCGCCCAGCCCCAGCACTTGCAGGCTGCCGCCCAGGTTGGCGGTGCCGCCGACATTGAGGTAGTTGGCCACGGTCGGCGTGATGGTGATGGCCAGGGTGCCGTCGCTGGCGTTGGTGAAGTTGCCCGCCACGCTCAGGTTGTTGCCGCCGGCGCCAGTCGCCACGGTGCCGTGGTTGACCAGCGAACCGACGCTGCCAGTACCGGTCAGGGTGGCGCCGTTGGCGACGGTAACCTGGGCACCGAGCACGGTCCCTGGGTTGGCCGCGTTGCCGACGGTCAGCGTGCCCTGGTTGACGTCGAAGGCGCCGTTGGTCGGCTGGTTGCCGACCAGCAGCAGGTCGCCGGCGCCTTGCTTGATGGTGGTGCCGGTGCCGCTGAGGGTGCCGTTGAACTGACCGGTCCCGTTCTGCTGGAACACCAGGGTGGCGTTGTTGAGGATGCCGCCCTGCAGGCTGGTGGTGTCGCCCATCAGGGTGCCGCCGCTGACGGTGGTGCCGCCGCTGTAGGTGTTGGCACCGGTCAGGACCAGGGTGCCGGCATCGGTTTTCTCGATGCCGCCGGTGCCGACCAGCGGCGCCGAGAGGGTGGTGGTGGCGCCGGCGTTGACGCGGATCGCGGCCAGGCTGCCGTCAGGCGCATTGACCGGTGCGAGCGCACCGCCGCTGCCGGGGACCACCTGGTAGCCATCGGTGAGGAACTGCATGCCGTTGAACGACTGCTGGCCGACCACGGTGACGGTGCCGCTGGCGCCGCCGAACACCGCGAACTGGCTGCCCCAGCCGGCGTTGCTGCTGCCGTTGGCGTTGGTCCAGTTGGTGCTCGAATCCCAGGTGCCGCTGCCGCCGGTGACGGTGCCATCGGGGTTGGTCTTGCCGCCGTTCCAGAACTGCAGGTCGTCGGCACCGACCAGCAGGTTGAGCTGGTTGGCGATGGAGGTCTGCAGGGTCAGGTCGCCCGGCAGCGTGGTGCCCGGCAGCGAGCCGAACACCAGGCCGTTGTCGGTCAGGCTGGCGTAGGTGAACAGTTGGTAGACACCGGTGCCGAAGCTGCCGGCATTGGTGATGTTCAGGGTGCCGTCCAGCACCAGGTTGCCCGCCACCTTGACCACGGTGGTGGAGCTGCCCGGCGCGCCGAGGTCGAAGTTGAGGTTGCTGCCCGACGACAGGTTGAGGTTGCCCACCGACAGCGGCGCGGTGGCGGTGCCAGCGTTCAGCGTGGCGCCGTCGGCGAGGCTGACGGTGCCGCTGTAGGTGCCACTGCCGCCGACGCTGGCGCCGCTGGCGACCTGCACGTTGGCGCTGGCCAGGGTGCCGTTGTTGACCAGGCTACCGGCGTTGACCGTGGTGTTACCGGTGAAGCCGCTGTTGCCGGTGAGCAACAGTTGGCCGGTGCCGTTTTTGGTCAGGCTGCCGGTGCCGGTGAGGTTGCCGGTGTAGCTGCCGTTGGCGTTCTGCTCGAAGGTCAGTGCCGCGTTGTTGACGATCGCGCCCTGCAGGCTGGTGGTATCACCGCTGACGCTGCCAGCGTTGATCGTGGTGCCGCCGCTGTAGGTGTTGGCGCCGCTCAGCACCAGCGAACCGCTGCCGTTCTTGACCAGGCTGCCGGTGCCGCTGATGGCGCCGCTCAGGGTGGTGTTCTGCACGCCGGCCAGGGTCAGTTGGGCACCGAGGTTGATGGCGTTGCCCAGTTGCAGCGCGCCGGTGCTGTCGAGGGTCGAGGCGCCGGTGACGCTGAGGTTGCCGGTGCTCAGCGCGCCGTTGTTGCCCAGGGTCAGGGTGCCGGCGTTGAGCGTGGTGCCGCCGCCGTAGGTGTTGACGCCGTTGAGGGTCAGGTTGGCGTTGCCGTTCTTGACCAGGCTGCCGGCGCCGCTGACCACACCGTTGAGGGTCAGGGCATTGCTGCCGCCGATGGCCAGTGCGCCGTTGAGGATGGCGTTGTTGGCCAGGGTCACCGCGGTGTTGCTGTCCAGGGTGGTGCCGGCGGCGGCAGTCAGGTCACCGCTGCTCAGGGCCGCGTTGTTGCCCACCACCAGGGTGCCGCCGTTCAGCGCAGTGCCGCCGGTGTAGCCGTTGGCGCCGTTGAGTACCAGAGTGCCGCTGTCGAGCTTGGTCAGGGTGCCGCTGCCATTGACTGCCACGCCGAGGGTCGCGGTGTTGCCTGCGTCGACCCGTACGTTGGTGGTGCCGCTGGTCAGCAGTTCGCCGCCGATACCGCCGTTGAGCACATAGCCGTCGCTGGCGAATTGCAGGCCACCGATGCTCTGCGAGCCATTGACGGTGATCGTACCCGCGGTGCCCTGGAATACCGCGAAGGTGTCGTTCCAGGCCCGGTTGACGGTGCCGTTGGCATCGGTCCAGTTGCTGTTGGAAACATCCCAGACGCCGTAGCCACCATCCACTGTGCCGTTGCCGACGATCTGGCCGCCGTCCCAGAACAGCACGGTCTCAGGGCCGCCCACCACCAGGTTGACCTGGTTGTTGACCGCGGTCTGCAGCAGCGCATTGCCGGCTTGCACGCTGCCCGGCAGGGTATTCAGGTCCAGGCCGTTGTTGGTCAGGGTGCCGCCGTAGCTCATGAGGCGGTAGACACCGGCGCCGAAGCCACCGGCATCGGTGACGTTGAGCTTGCCGTCCAGGGTCAGGTCGCCGGCGATGTCCACCAGCGAAGGCTGGCCCGCCAGCGCCGCGCCGAGGCTGGCGTTGAGGTTGGAGGTGTCGTTCAGCACCAGCGAGCCGACGTTGAGGGTGTCGCCGCCGTTGAGCACCAGGTTGCCGCCGTTGGCCACGGTGACGGTGCCGGCGAGGTCGCCGGAGCCGCCGAGGCTGGTGCCGTTGTTGACGGTGACCGTGCTGCTGGCAAGGCTGCCGTTGACCATCAGGTTGCCGCCGCTGATGGTGGTAGCGCCGCTGTGGGTGTTGGTGCCGCTCAGGGTCAGGGTGCCCGTGCCGTTCTTGTCGAGGTTGCCGGTGCCGGTCAGGTTGCCGGCGAAGGCGCCGCTGCCCACCGACAGCGTGGTGCCGCTGTTGATGTCGACGGTGCCCGCGCCATCCAGATCGCCCAGGCTCAGGCTGCCGGCGAGGTTGAGGTCGGCGCCGCTGCTGAGGTTGATCTGCGACGGGTTGCCCAGCGAACCGCTGGTGGCGGTCAGGCGCCCCGAGAGGATGTTGAGGATCCCGGCGAAGGTGTTGCTGCCGCTCAGGGTCAGGTTGTTAAGCCCGGCCTTGTTCAGGGTGCCGTTGCCGCTGATGACACCGCTCAGGGTCAGATCGTTGTTGCCGGCCACCGTCAGGGTGCCGCCGACGTTGATGTTGTTGGCCACGGTCAGCGCGCTGCTGGTGTCCAGTTGCGAGATGCCGGTGACGTTCAGCGCGCCGCTGCCCAGTGCCCCGGCATTGCCCAGGGTCAGGTTGCCGTCATTGAGGGTGACACCGCCGGCGAAGGTGTTGGCGCCGTTGAGTGTCAGGCGGCCCGAGCCGTTCTTGACCAGGCGGTCGGAGCCGTCGATCACGCCGTTGAGGGTCAGGTCGTTGCTACCGTCCAGGGTCAGCGCGGCGAAGAGCTGTGCATTGTTGGCCAGGGACATGCCGCTGCTGGTATCCAGCGACGACACACCGCTCACCGTCAGGGTGCCGCTGCCCAGCGCGCCGGCGTTGCCGAGCAGCAGCTTGCCGGCCTGCAGGTTGAGCCCGCCGGTGAAGCCGTTGACGCCATTGAGGGCCAGGGTCTTGTTGCCTTGCTTGAGCAGGCTGCCAGAACCGTTGACCAAGCCATTGAGGGTCAGGTCGTTGCTGCCGAGCAGCGTCAGGTTGCCGACGAGGTTGACGGTGTTGGCCACGGTCCTTGCCGAACTGACGTCCAGTTGCGTGCCGCTGGCCGCGTTCAGCGCCCCGGCGCCCAGCGCGCCATCGGACGCCAGCACCAGGGAGCCGGCATTCAGCGCCAGCGGGCCAGCGAAGGTGTTGGTGCCGCCGAGGGTCAGCCGGCCTGAACCGTTCTTGACCAGGCTGCCGGTGCCGCTGACTACGCCGTTGAGGGTCAGGGCGTTGCTGCCGGCGAGGTTCAACTGGCCGGTGACGCCGATGTTGTTGGCCAGGGTCACCGCCTTGTTGCTGTCCAGCGTGGTGCCGGCGGCGGTGCTCAGGTTGCCGGTGCCCAGGGCGCTGTTACTGCCCACTACGAGGGTGCCGCCGCTGAGCAGGGTGCCGCCGGTGTAACCGTTGTTGCCATTGAGTACCAGGGTGCCGTTGTCCAGCTTGTTCAGGGTGCCGGTGCCGTTGACATCCAGCTCCAGGGTTGCGGTTACGCCCGGGTCGACACGCACGGCGAACAGGCCACCGTTGCGGTTGACCACATTCAACGCGCCCGCGTTACCGTCGACCACGATGTAGCCATCGGTCATGAATTGCAGGCCATCCACGGTCTGCGTGCCATTGACGCTGACCACACCGGCCGCGCCCTGGAAGACCGCGAACTTGCTGAGCCAATTCTCGTTGGTCGCGCCGTCGAAAAGGGTCCAGTTGGTGGTGGTGCTGTCCCACACCCCACTGCCGCCTTCGATGGTGCCGTTGGGCACCGTCCCGGCGCCGTCCCAGAACTGGAGGATCAGATCTGGCGAGTTCACCGCCAGGTTGACCTGGCCGTTGCCCGTCTGAAGTTGCAAAGAACCCGCGGTTACAGCGCCCGGCAGACTGCCGAACGAGAGGGTGTTGTTCACCAGCGCGCCGCCGTATTCGAACAGGCGGTAGACACCGTTACCGAAGCCACCGGCGTCGGTGATGTTGAGCAGGCCATCCAGGGTCAGGGTACTCGCGACGCTGAACAGTGGGACGTTGCCGGTGACCGGCGAGCCCAGGGCGACATTGACTTGGCTGTTTGGCGCAAGTATCAGCGAGCCGAAGCTCAGGGTGTTGCCGCTGGTGCCGGACAGATTGCCGTTGTTGGCAACGCTGACCAGGCCGCCGAGCGAACCGGAACCCGTCAGGGTCGCGCCAGAGTTGACGGTGAGGCTGCCAACGTTCAGGCCACCGGTGACCTTCAGGGTGCCGGCGTTGACCGTGCTGCTGCCGTTCAGGCTGCTGGTCCCGCTCAGTTCCAGCACACCGGCGCCGACCTTGCTCAGTGCACCGTTACCGGCGAAGGCACCTGCGAATACGCTGTCGCCGTTGTTGCCGCCCACGGAGAGGATGCTGCCGGCACCGATGTTGGTGGTGCCGCTACCGGTCAGCGCACCGATGCTGGTATTGCCGTTGATGTTCAACGTGGTGCTGGCGCCGAGGTTGATCAGGCTCGGACTGCCAATCGCGCCGGAGCCAAACGAGGTGAGCGTACCGGCAGCGACGTTCCAGGTACCGCTGAAGGGACTGGCGCTGGGGAGCAGGATCAACTCGCCGGCGCCATCTTTGGTCAGATTGCCATTGCCGTTCAGTTGACCGGCATAGGTCAGCGCGCCAGCGGTGTTCAGGGTCAGGTCGCCGTTGACCACGATGGCATTGCTCAGGGCCTGGGCCAGCGCTTGGCTGACAAGCAGCGTTGCAGTGCCGCTGGTGGTCAGGGTGCCGGTGCCCAACGCCGCGCTATTGTTGATCGACAGGATGCCGCCGTTGAGGACGGTACCGCCGGTCCAGCCGCTGTTAGCGCCCGTCAAGGCCAGGGTGCCGGTGCCAGACTTCACCACTTCCCCACCACCGCTGATCACGCCGCTCAGGCCCAGATCGTTGGCGCCGTTGATGGCAAGGCTGGCGTTGAGGGCCACGTTGTTGCCCAGCACTACGGCGCTGTTGCCGCTGCTGAGGGTCGAAGCGCCGTTGACCTGCAGGGCGCCAGTGCCCAGCGCGCCATTCTGGCCAACCACCAGGCCACCGGCGTTGAGCACGGTGCCGCCGCCATAGCTGTTGTTGCCGTTGAGGGTCAGGACGCCCGCGCCGTTCTTGGTCAATTGACCCGCGCCATCGACCGTACCGTTGAGGGTCAGGTCGGCGCTGCCGCCGATGCCCAGCGCGCCCAGCAGGTGCACGTTGTTGGCCAGCGCCAGGGCGATGCTGTTGTCCAGCGCGACGTTGTTGTTCGCGGTCAGGTCGCCGGTGCCCAACGCACCGTTGCTGGCGAGGATCAGCTTGCCGCCGTTGAGGGTTGTCCCGCCGGTGTAGGTGTTGGTGTTGCTCAGGGTCAGGTCGGCCGTGCCGTTTTTGGTCAGGCTGCCGGCGCCGTCGATCACACCGCCAAGTACCAGGTTCTGCACGCCCGCCAGGGTCAGGTTGCCGGTGACGGTCAGCGCATTGCCCAGGGTCAGGGCGGTGTTGTTGTCCAGCGTGCCGCCGGCGGCGGTCAGCTTGCCGCTGCCCAGGGCAGTGGCGGAACCGAGCGCCAGGGTGCCGGCGTTCAATTGGGTGCCGCCCAGGTAGCCGTTGTTGCCCGACAAGGTCAGGGTGCCGGCGCCGTTCTTGATCAGCGCGCCCGCGCCGTTGACGTTGCCGCCCAGGCTCAGGTCGTTGCTGCCGGCTATCGTCAGGTTTGCGCCCAGGTTGACGGCGTTGCCGAGGGCTACCGCGGCGTTGCTGTCCAGGGTCGATGCGCCGGTGACATTCAGCGCGCCGTTGCCCAGCGCGGTGTTGTTGCCCAGCACCAGCGTACCGGCGGCCAGGGTGGTGCCACCGCCGTAGGTGTTGGCGCCATTGAGGGTGAGAACGCCAGCGCCGGTTTTCACCAGCGCACCACTGCCGCCCACTACCCCGTTGAGGGTGATGTCATTGCCGCCGTTGAGGGTCAGGTTGGCGCCGAGGTTGACGGCGTTGGCGAGGATCGCAGCGGTGGCGGTCGCCAGGGTCGCTGCGCCGCCAACGTTCAGAGCGCCGAGACCGAGGGCAAGGTCGTTGCCCAGGGTCAGGGTGCCGGCGTTGAGGGTGGTGTTGCCCAGGTAGCCGTTGACACCGTTGAGGGTCAGGTTGGCGCTGCCGTTCTTGGTCAGGCCGCCGGCACCGTTGACGACGCCGTTGAGGGTCAGGTCGGCGGTGCCGGTCAGGTTCAGGTTGCCGGCGACATTGATGGCGTTACCCAGCACCGTGGCGCCGGTGTTGCCGAGGGTGGTGCCCGCGGCCGCATTCAGGGCGCCCAGGCCCAGCGCCGTGTCGCTGCCCAGCACCAGGGTGCCGGCGTTGAGCGCGGTATCGCCGAGGTTGCCGTTGTTGCCGGTCAGGGTCAGGACGCCGGCGCCGTTCTTGATCAGGCCGCCAGCACCGTTGATAAGACCGGTCAGGGTCAGGTTGTTGCTACCGCCGATGTTCAGGCCGCCGAGAACGTTGAGGTTGTTCACCAGGGTTACGGCGCTGTTGCTGTCGAGGGTGGTGCCGGCACTCGCGGTGAGTTGGCCGGTGCCCAGGGCGCCGTTGCTGCCGACCACCAGGGTGCCGCCCGCGAGCGTGGTGTTGCCCTGATAGGCGTTGCTGTTGTTCAACACCAACGTCCCGGTGCCGGTCTTGTTCAGGCCGCCGGTGCCGTTGACCACGCCGTTGAGGGTCAGGTTGGCGCTGCCCGGCAGCGTCAGGTCGGCGCCGAGGTTGACGGTATTGGCCAGCGCCAGCGCGCTGCCGCTGCTCAGGGTCGACGCGCCGGTGACATTCAGGGCGCCAGCGCCCAATGCGCCGCCGTTGCCGAGAACCAGGCCGCCAGCGGCCAGGGTAGTACCGCCGGTATAGGCGTTGACCCCGTTCAGGGTCAGCGTGCCCGCGCCGTTCTTGATCAGTCCGCCCGCGCCGCTGGCGCCGCCGTTGAGGGTCAGGTCGTTGCTGCCGACCAGGGTCAGGGTTGCACCCAGGTCGATCAGGTTGGCCAGGGTCAGCGCGGCGCTGTTGTCCAGCGTGCCAGCGCCGGCAACGTGCAGCGTACCGCTACCCAAGGCGAGATTGTTGCCCAGCACCAGGCTGCCGGCATTCAGGGTGGTGCCGCCGACATAGCCGTTGGCGCCATTGAGGGTCAGGCTGCCGGCGCCGTTCTTGACCAGGCTGCCGCTGCCATTGACAGCACCGGCGAGGGTCAGCGGGTTGCTGCCGGCGATGTTCAGCACACCCGCGAGGCTCAGGTTGTTGCCGAGGGTGACCGCGGTGTTGCTGTCCAGCGTGGTGTTGTTGGCGGTGGTCAGCAGGCCGCTGCCCAGCGCGAAGTTGTTCCCCACCACCAGGGTGCCGCCGCTGAGACGGGTGCCGCCGGTGTAGCTGTTGTTGCCGTTGAGCACCAGGGTGCCGCTGTCGGCCTTGTTCAGCAGGCCGCTGCCGGTGAGGCCGAGGTTCAGGGTCGCGGTGCGGCCCGGATCGACGCGCACGGTAGCCGTGCCGCTGTCGTTGTTGACCAGGTTCAACTGGCCCGCCACGCCGCTGTTGAGTACGTAGCCATCGGTGACGAACTGCAGACCGGTGACGGTCTGGGTGCCATTGACCGCGACCGTGCCCGCCGCGCCCTGGAACACCGCGAAGTTGCTGCTCCAGTCACGGTTGCCGGTGCCGTTGACGGTGGTCCAGTTGGTGGTGAGCGCATCCCACACGCCGTTGCCGCCCTGGATGGTGCCGTCGCCGACCAGGCCGGTGCCGTCCCAGAACAGCACGCTGCCGTTGGCGCCGCCCACCAGCAGGTTGACCTGGTTGGCGATCGCCAGTTGCACTTCGAGGTCGCCTGGCAGCACGCCGCTCGGCAGGCTGCCGAGGACGAGGCCGTTGTCGGTGAGGGTGCCGGTGTAGTTGATGACCTGATAGATACCGGCGCCGAAGCCGCCGATGTCGCTGACGTTGAGGTTACCGTCGAGGGTCAGGTTGCCGCCCACGGTAATCAGCGGGCTGCCACCGGTGGATGGCGAGCCGAGGCCGATATCGAGATTGGAGTTGCCGCTCAGCACCAGCGAGCCGAGGCTCAGGTTGGCGCCGCTGTTGGCGGCCAGGTGACCGCCATCGGCCACGGTGACCGCGCCGGCCAGCGAACCGCTGCCGGTCAGGGTGCCGCCGCTGTTGACCTGCACGAGGCCGCTGGCCAGCGAACCGCTGACGTTCAGCACGCCGCCGTTGACCTGGGTGTTGCCGGTGTAGACGTTGACGCCCGCCAGTTCCAGGCTGCCGTTGCCGACCTTGATCAGGCCGCCATTGCCGTTCAGCGCGCCATTGAAGACGCCGCTGAGATCGCCGGTGCCGACACTCAGGTTGGCGCCGCTGCCGAGGTTGATCGCGCCACTGCCGCCAAGGGTGCCGACGCTGCCGCTGGCGCCCAAGTTGAGGCTGGCGCCGGCGCCGACATTGACCAGCGAGGTGTTGCCCAGCGCCCCGGTGCCGACCGTGGTCAGGCTGCCGGAAAGGATGTTCAGCGCGCCGCTGAAGGTGTTGGCGCCGCTCAGGGTCACGTCGGCCAGGCCGGTCTTGACCAGCCCGCCGGTGCCGCTGATGACACCGCCGAGGTTGAGGTTGTTGTTGCCGGCCAGGGTCAGGTCCGCGCCCAGGACGAGGGCGTTGCCCAAGGCGAACGCCGCGCTGTTGTCCAGGGTCGCCGCGCCCGTCACGTTCAACGCGCCGCTGCCCAGCGCCGCGGCGTTGCCGAGGGTCAGGGTGCCGGCGGCCAGGGTGGTGCCGCCGAGGTAGCTGTTGACGCCATTCAGGGTCAGGTTGCCGGCGCCGGTCTTGACCAGGCCCGCGGCACCGTCGATGACGCCGTTGAGGGTCAGGTCGCTGTGGCCGACCAGGGTCAGGTTGGCGCCCAGGGTGACGGCATTGCCCAGGGCGAATGCCGAGGTGGTGTCCAGGTTGGCCGCGCCGCTGACGTTCAGCTTCAACGCGCCGCTGCCCAGCGCCAAGGCGTTGCCGAGGGTCAGGGTGCCCGCCGCCAGGGTGGTGCCGCCGGCGTAGGTGTTGATGCCGGTCAGGGTCAGGTTGCCCGCGCCAGCCTTGATCAGGCTGCCATTGCCGCCGATGACGCCGCTGAGGGTCTGGTCGGCGCTGCCGCCGATGGTCAGGGCCGCGTTGAGGTTGACCTGGTTGGCCAGGTTGATCGCGGTGTTGCTGTCGAGGGTGCCAGCGCCGTTGACGTTCAGCGCGCCACTGCCCAGGGACAGGCTGTTGCCCAGTTGCAGGGTGCCGCCCAGCAGGTTGGTGCCGCCCGTGTAGGTGTTGGCGGCGTTCAGGCTCAGGGTCGCGGTGCCCTGCTTGGTCAGGGCACCGGTGCCGCTGACCACACCGTTGAGCGCGAGGTCGGCGCTGCCGCCGATCGCGGTGTTGCCGCCCAGGTTGACCAGGTTGCTGATCGCCAGCGCGGTGGTGGCATCCAGGGTGGTGCCCGCCGCGGTGTTCAGGGTGCCCAGGCCCAGCGCGGTACTGCTGCCCAGTTTCAGGATGCCGGCATTGAGGCTGGTGTTGCCTTGGTAGCTGTTGTTGCCCGACAGGACCAGGGTCGCGCCGCCGGACTTGGTCAGGCCGCCGCTGCCGGCGATGTCGCCGCTGAGGGTCAGGTCGTTGCTGCCCAGCACATTCAGGTTGCCGGTGACAGTGATGGCGTTGGCGACGCTGAGGACTTTATTGGCGTCCAGCGAACCGCCATTGGTTGCGCTGAGAGTGCCGCTGCCCAGCGCGGTGGCGGAGCCGAGCACCAGGTTGCCGCTGCTGAGGACGGTGCCGCCGGCGTAGGTGTTGGCGCCGTTCAGGATCAGGCTGCCGGTGCCGGTCTTGGTCAGGCCGGCGGCGCCGTCAATGGCGCCGTTGAGGGTCAGGTTGGCGCTGCCCGGCAGGGTCAGGCCGGCATTCAGGTGGATGGCATTGGCGATGGACTGAGCGCCGGCGCTGGCGAGGTTGGCGGCGCCAGCGATGGTCAGGTCGCCGCTGCCCAGGGCCAGGCCGTTGCCGATGGTCAGGGTGCCGGCGTTCAGGGTGGTGCCGCCCTGGAAGAGGTTGACGCCGCTGAGGGTCAGGTTGGCGTTGCCGTTCTTGATCAGGCCGCCGCTGCCGTCGACCACGCCTTGCAGGGTCAGGTCGGACGTGCCGGCGATATTCAGCGCACCATTGAGGGTGACCGCGTTGGCCAGGGCCAGGGCGGTGTTGGCATCCAGCGTGGTGCCGGCCGCCGCGATCAGGGCGCCCTGCCCCAGCGCGGCGGCATTACTGACGATCAGCTTGCCAGCGTTCAACACGGTGTTGCCGAGGTTAGTGTTGACGCCGCTGAGGGTCAGGTCGGCCGCGCCGTTCTTGATCAGGCCGCCGTTGCCGGAAATCACGCCGGTCAGGCCGAGGTTGTTGCTGCCGCCGATGGTCAGGTCAGTGCCGAGGCTGAGGCGGTTGCCGATATTCAGCGCCGTGCCGCTGTCGAGGGTCGAGGCGCCGCTGACGATCAGCGTGCTGCTCCCCAGCGCTTGGGCGTTGCCCACCTGGAGGACACCGGCATTGAGCACGGTCCCGCCGGTGTAGGTGTTGGCACCGTTGAGCGTGAGGGTGGCCGCGCCGTCCTTGGTGATCCTGCCAACGCCGCTGACTATGCCGTTCAGGCCCAGGTTGGCGCTGCCGCCGACAGCCAGGTTGCCGCCGAGGTTGACCTGATTGTTGATGGACACGGCCGCGTTGGCATCCAGCGCGGTGCCCGCCGCCGTATTCAGGATGCCGAAGCCCAGCGCGGTACTGCTGCCGAGCACCAGGGTGCCGGCATTGAGGTTGGTGTTGCCCAGGTAGGCGTTGTTGCCGTTCAGGGTCAGGCTGGCGTTGCCGGCCTTGGTCAGACCGCCAGTGCCGGTGATGCCGCCGCCGAGGGTCAGGTCATTGCTGCCGAGGAGATTCAGTGTGCCGGCGACGCTGAGATTGTTGCCGACACTGAGGACGCCGGTAGTGTCCAGCGAGGTGCCGTTGGCCGTGCTCAGCGTGCCGGTGCCCAGCGCGGTGTTGGAGCCCAGGTTCAGGGTGCCGCTGCTCAGGAGGGTGCCGCCGCCATAGCTGTTGTTGCCGGTCAGCAGCAGGGTGCCGGTACCGGCCTTGGTCAGGCTGCCGGCGCCGTCGATCACGCCGCCGAGGGTCAGGGAGCCGCTGGCCGCGGTGGTCAAGGAACTGTTGAGGTGAATGGCGTTACCCAGCGTCAGCGGACCGACGCCCACCAGCGTCGAGCCCCCTCCAACGGTGAGATCGCCACTGCTCAGCGCGGCCGCGCTGGCCAGGGTCAGGGTCCCGGCGTTCAGGGTAGTGCCACCCAGGTAGGTGTTCACCCCGCTGAGGGTCAGGTTGGCGCTGCCGTTCTTGACCAGTCCGCCGGCTCCGTCGATCACGCCCGACAGGTTCAGATCGGAAGTGCCGCCGATGTTCAGCACGCCGTTCGCGGTGACGGCATTGGTCAGGGTCAGTGCGGTGCTGGCATCCAGCGTGGTGCCGCTGGCCGCGATCAACGCACCTTGGCTGAGGGCGCCGGCGTTGCCGACCACCAGGCGTCCGGCGTTCAGTTGAGTGTTGCCCAGGAAGTTGTTGTTACCGCTGAGCGTCAGGTCTGCATTGCCGTTCTTGATCAAGCCACCGGCGCCGCTGAGGGTGCCGCTGAGGCCGAGGTTAGCGGTGCCGCCGATGCTCAGGTCCCCCCCCAGGTTGACGATATTGCCCAGGGTCACTGCGGTGCTGGCATCAAGGGTGGTGCCGGCCGCGGTGGTCAGTGCTCCGATGCCGAGCGCGCCGCTGGAACCGACGCGCAAGGTGCCGGCGTTGAGGATCGTACCCCCGCTGAAGGTGCTGAAGCCGTTGAGGGTCAGCGTGGCCAAGCCGTTCTTGGTCAGGCTGAAGCCGCCGCCAGAGATCGAGCCGCCCAGGGTCAGATCGTTGCTGCCGGCAACGGTCGTATTACCGAGCATGATGACCAGGTTGCTGATCGAGCGCGCGGCATCGGTGTCCAGGGTGGTGTTGGCGGACGTGCGCAAGCTGCCAGTACCCAGCGCGGCGTTGTTGCCGATGATCAGCTTGCCGTTGGTCAGTTGCATGACGCCGGAATAGCCCGTGTTGGCACCGCTCAGCGTCAGGTCCCCAGCGCCGCTCTTGATCACGCCGCCGGTGCCGGTGATCGCGCCACCAAGGCTGGTGGCGGTGGCATTGGTCAGGGTCAGGGTGCGGGTGCCCAGGTTGATCGCGTTGGTGATGGCTTGTCCGCTGGCATCCAGTGAGGCATTGGCGCCCAGGCTCAGTTGCCCAGTGCCCAGTGCAGTGTTGCTTTGCAGGATCAGGCTGCCGCCGTTGAGGGCGGTGTTGCCGGTGAAATCGTTGTTGCCGCTCAG
Source organism: Pseudomonas sp. 20P_3.2_Bac5 (assembly GCF_025466035.1). Classification (NCBI taxonomy): domain Bacteria; kingdom Pseudomonadati; phylum Pseudomonadota; class Gammaproteobacteria; order Pseudomonadales; family Pseudomonadaceae; genus Pseudomonas; species Pseudomonas sp. 20P_3.2_Bac5. The sequence continues at coordinate 274,595 of NZ_JANLOA010000105.1, forward strand.
GGTCAGGCTGGTGGAGCCACTCTTGATCAGGCCGCCAGAGCCGGAAATTTTCCCGCCCAGGGTCAGATCGTTGCTGCCGGTCAGGGTCAGGTTGCCGTTGAGCTGAACCAGGTTGGTCAGGGTCTGGGCGGAACTGGTGTCCAGGGCCGCGCCAGTGACGGCGGTGATGGTGCCCGAACCGGCGGAGCCGGCATTAGCCAGGATCAGCTTGCCGGCATTGAGGCTGAGGCCACCGCTAAAGTTGTTGGCGCCGCTGAGGGTCACGTCGCCGGTGCCGTTCTTGATCAGCGAGCCGGTCCCGTTGACCGCGCCGGCGAGGGTCAGCGCAACGGTGTTGGTCAGGCTGAGCGCCCCGCCGTCGAGCAGGATGGCGTTGGCCAGGTTCATCGTCGTAGCGTTCTGCAGGCTGCTGGCGCCGGTGACCGTCAGCGTCTGGGTGCCGAGGGCACCCACGTTGCCGAGAACCAGGCCGCCCTGGCTCATCGTGGTACCACCGGTGTAGTCGTTGGCCCCGCTCAGGGTCAGCAGGCCGAGCCCGGTCTTGCTCAGCGCTCCCCCACCGGTCAGCACACCGGACAGGGTCAGGTTGTTGTTGCCCGATACCGTCAGGCCGTTGGTGCCGAGGGTGATGGTGTTGCCGATCACCACACCGATGTCCGAAGCCCCGAGCCCGCCCCCATTGGCGGTCACCGAGGCGCTGCCCAGCGCCGAGGTAGTGACGTTCAGCAAACCGCCGTTGAGCTGGACGGTTGGTGTGGTGGCACCATTGAACAACAGGCCGGACAGCGCCCAGGTTCCGCTGTCGACGATCAGGTTGTTGAAGTGCAGGTAATTGTTGCCGTTGATCGTCCCTGTCCCGCCGGTACCTGAGCCACCACCGACAGCGTTCTGCAACGCCAGGGTGTTGGCGGTTGTGGCCGTACCGCCATCGACGATGCCAGCGCCGGCAAAGCCGATGGTCAGCCCCAGCACCGGCAGTGCTATCCCGACCCCGCCACCGGCGCTCACCAGCGACCCGGTAATGGCATTGAAACGGTTGGCGCCACCGCCGGTGCCCATGGACAGGCTGCCGCTCAGGATCCCGGTGTTAGTGAACACGTTGCCGGTGGAGGTCCCCTGGAAGGAAACCCGGCCCGTGATAGTGCCATTGTTGGTGAAAACCGCCTTGGAGCCGCCCCAGAGCGCGATCAACGGAATATCCGATGCGAGGATCGATACCCCTACCAATGGCATCCCTTCGATGGTGCCGTTGTTGGTGACGGTAGTAGTACCGGCCGCGCCGTTCTGCACGCTCAAGCCGATACCGGTGAGGCCGACGAGCGAAGCACCGAGCAGACCGGAAGTGCCGCGGATAATCCCGGTGTTGTTGTTGGTGACCACCACGATGCTGTTGTTCGCGTTGCCCATCGTTACGCCGGTGGTCAATCCGGACACGGTGCCCAGCAACGATGGGTCGATCAGGCCAGAGTTGGTCAGCCGCGAGTTGTTACCCGTGAGGTTCAGTGCCGTGCCCAGCAGCGGCGCGTTGACAACCGCGCCAGTGAGCACGTTGACCGTGAGGTTGTTGACGCCGGTGGTCAGCCCGACAGTGGTGCCTGTGCAGTTGATGGTGGCACCGGGCGCCGGCGTGTCACACACCGCCAACACCTCGGGACTGAAGAGGCCGGAAACCACACCGGCCGCCGCCAGGCTGATTGCCAGAGGCAGCGGAGCGAAACGAGCGGTAAAGGCTTTTTTGGCGAATCTTCTGTCCACGTGTGACTCCTTCGTGGATCAGGCGAATCCGTCATTGAAATGCGTGTCGGAGTGTGAACAAAACCCCTTGGAAATACACACACTGCGAGTCGAACAGCCTGACCTTGGCGAATACAGGTTCCATTTGGGGTGAATTTGTAGCCGAAAAATTGGATCCATGCCGGACAATTCGTACGTTCACTTAGTATTAATACTTCCTGATTAGTCGCCGGTTTCGCTGGGTGAAAGCGATGCGGGGCGTGGTCTTGAGCCGACGAACGGTAGTTCTGCCAGGAAAAAGGTTGCGATTCAGTGAGATGACTGAATTCATTTCAAAATATTACAAACCTGACCATTGAGATGGTTTTGAATAGGCTTCGCTTCGAACGAATATCAGTTTGTGGTGATGGGATCTGTGCTTTAGCGAATCCACTGAACTGTCGCTGCAGGGCAGCAAATCTGCTCGGCAACGAAATGTATCCACAGGAAGGCAGCCCAGACCTTTGCCAGCCCCATGCCTGCCCGCTCCAGAAACAAAAAAGGCCTACATCGCTGTAGGCCTTTGGTTTTTCTGGTGCCGGAGACAGGAATCGAACCTGCGACCTTCGCGTTACGAGTGCGCTGCTCTACCGACTGAGCTACACCGGCGTGGCGCCAACGCTACCACTGCCGTGAGCCTTACGCAATTTACTGTTTAATAAGGCTATTGATCCTTCGCCTCGCACCCTTTCGGCGCCTGGTCGGTGCCGATGTTGGTGCTGCAGGTCCAGCCGGTGGCCGAGCGGTTCAGGGTCAGGGTCTTGCCGAGCACCGGCGCCGGTGCATCCACCAGGGTGCAGGCGATGCTGCCAGTGCCGCTGGCGGCTACCGCCGTGGCGCTGATGGTGCAGTTCGCGGTGCGTTCCTGGCCGCCGATCTGGGTGACATTGGCGATATCCGCCCCCTGTGTCAGTCGAACCTCGAAACCGGTCTTCAGCGCGCTGATTTCGGCCAGGCCAGCCGTGGCTTTGGCCTGTGCCTGGTGGTTGGTGTAGAGCGGCATGGCGATAGTCGCCAACAGGCCAATGATCGCCACGACAATCATCAGCTCGATCAATGTAATCCCGCGTTGCTCCTTCATGGATGCATTCCCCAATTACTGAAACTTCAAGTCATATCGGTCGGTTGTGCCGACAGGCGCGCCAGTAGGCCCGAGCCGACACCTTTTGTCACCCTGCCAGGCAGGACCGCCGGGGCGGCTCGACTACTCTAGTGCGGGCCGGGAAGCACTGCCGGCTGGAGCTGTTACGGAAATTGTGTTTGGCCAATTGCTACAAGGACGTCGCCATAACCATGAAAACCAGAACCTACAACTGGCAGGGAGTCGATCGGAACGGCGCCCGGGTCAGCGGCCGCAGCGATGGGCAAAGCCCGGCGCTGATCAAGGCCATGCTGCGCAAACGCGGCATCCATACCACTCGCATCCACCATTCGCGCCGCGTCTCGACATTGAAGTTCTCGCGGCAGATCAGCGCGGCGCAACTCACCCAGTTAAGCCGCCACCTGGCGACCCTGTTCCAGGCAGGCATTCCTCTGCTGCACGGCCTGGACATCATCGCCGAGGGCAGCAAGAACACCCGCATGATCACGCTGCTACACACCCTCAAGCGCGACATCAGCGCCGGCCACAGCCTGGCCGAAGCCCTGCGCAAGCACCCGCGCTACTTCGACACGCTTTATTGCAATCTGGTGGCGGTCGGCGAAGCCTCCGGGCGCCTGGATACCCTGCTGGAGCAACTGGCGACCTTCCAGGAAAAACGCGCCACCCTGCGGGCGCGAATGAAGAAGGCGATGATCTACCCGCTGCTGGTGCTAATGGTGGGCTTGGGGGTGTCGAGCCTGCTGTTGCTTCAGGTGGTGCCGCAGTTCGAAGTGCTGTTCGCCGGCATGGGCGCGGAGCTGCCGGCGTTCACCTTGATGGTGATTGGCCTGGCCGACTGGCTGTCCAATCACATCCTGCTGATGGCGACCCTGCTGTTGGCCGGCGGCGTCACGGTGCAGCAGGCGTTCCGCCGTCATCTGAAATTCCACCTGTGGCTGTTGCGTATCGGCCATCGCCTGCCCGTGCTCGGCACCCTGCTGCAGCACGCGGCGCTGGCCCGCTTCGCGCGGACCTTATGCACCTGCTTCGCGGCGGGCATTCCCTTGGTCGAAGCCTTGGGGCCAGTGGCCAGAGCCTGCGGCGACGCGCTGTACGAACAGGCGATTCTTCGCCTGCGCCACGACCTCGGCAATGGCCTCTCGATGAGCGCAGCGATGCGCGGCAACCCACTGTTCCCCAACCTCTGCGTACAGATGTGCGGGATCGGAGAGACATCCGGCACGCTGGACGATATGCTCGAACGCATCGCCAACCACCACGAACAGGCCATTGATCAATTGATCGAAAACCTCACCAGCCTGCTCGAACCCGTGATCGTGCTGATACTGGGGCTTCTGATCGGAAGCCTGGTGATTGCCATGTACTTGCCGATCTTCCAGCTGGGTGACGTGATCTGAACATGAACCTGTGGGACACCCTCGCCAGCCAGCCGCTGGCCTATCTGGGGAGCGCCCTGCTGCTGGGCCTGATCGTCGGCAGCTTCCTCAATGTGCTGATCCATCGCCTGCCGCTGATGCTCGAACGCCAATGGCGCGACGACGCCCGCCAGGCACTGGCGCTGCCGGTGCAGCCGAGCGAGCGTTTCGACCTGTTTCTCCCGCCTTCGCGCTGCCCGCATTGCCAGCAGCGCATCCGGCCCTGGCAAAACATACCGCTGATCAGCTACCTGTTCTTGCGCGGTCGCTGCTCCGGCTGCAAAGCGCACATCAGCCTCCGCTATCCCCTGACCGAACTGGCCAGCGCCGGGCTGACCCTGTTCGCCGCCTGGCACTTCGGTTTCAGCGCCAGCGCGGCGGCGTTCATGCTGTTGAGCTGGGGACTGCTTGCGCTGAGCCTGATCGACATCGAACACCAACTGCTGCCCGATGCGCTGGTTTTGCCGTTGTTGTGGCTAGGGCTGATCGTCAATGCGTTCGGACTGTTCGTGCCGTTGGAACAGGCGCTGTGGGGCGCGGTGATCGGGTATGTCAGCCTGTGGTCGGTGTACTGGCTGTTCAAACTGATCACCGGCAAGGAAGGCATGGGCTATGGCGACTTCAAGCTGCTGGCACTGCTCGGTGCCTGGGGTGGTTGGCAGATTCTGCCGTTCATCCTGTTCTTTTCGTCGTTGCTGGGAGCCATTCTCGGCCTGGTCCTGCTGCGTCTGGCCGGTAAACGCGCCAGCACGCCGATACCTTTCGGCCCCTATATGGCTGTGACAGGCTGGATCGCACTGCTCTGGGGTGGTCAAATAACCACTTCCTATCTGCATCTCGCTGGATTTTGATGACAACGCCCGCTTTCACTCCCTGGATTCTCGGCCTCACCGGAGGCATCGGTAGCGGCAAGAGCGCAGCCGCGCAACGCTTCGTCGAGCTGGGCGTGCACCTGGTGGACGCCGACCAGGCCGCCCGCTGGGTGGTCGAACCCGGTCGTCCGGCACTGGCCAGCATTGTCGAGCGCTTCGGACCCGGCGTCCTGCTGGAAGACGGCCAGCTCAATCGCGCCGCGCTGCGCGAGCTGATCTTCGCCGACCCGGAACAACGCCGCTGGCTGGAAGCCCTGCTGCATCCGCTGATCGGCCAGGAGATTTTCAGCTACCTGGCCAAGGCCGAATCCCCTTACGCCGTGTTCGTCTCGCCATTGATGGTCGAGTCGGGCCAGTACCAGCGTACCGACCGCCTGTTGGTGATCGACGCGCCGCAGAGTTTGCAGATCGAACGCACCCTGCTGCGCGACCAGACCAGCCCGGAGCAGGTCCAGGCCATCCTCAAGGCACAGGCCAGCCGCGAAGAGCGCCTGCGCCATGCCCATGATGTGCTGGTCAATGACCGCGACCTGGCCTGGCTGCATTCGGAAGTCGACCGCCTGCACCACTTTTACCTGACTTTGCGAGGAGGCCGAGCATGAGCCAGCCGCTGAACGTTGATTGCCCAACCTGTGGCGCCCCTGTCGAATGGAGCGCTACCAGCCCGAACCGACCGTTTTGTTCCGATCGCTGCAAGCTGATCGACCTGGGCGCCTGGGCCGCCGAGGAGCACAAGATTCCGGTCGCACCGGATGCCGAGGACGAATTGTTCTCCGGTGAATTCGACCCGCGCGAGCCGCATTAAGGCTCCGGTCCGTCATCCTTCCACGGGGCCTGCAAATAGCGGGTCCTGTTGAACGTCTCCAGCCATTCCGGGCAGAACACCACCAGCGCGCTGACCACCATCCCGTTGATAAAAGCTTCAGGGAAGAGCACCAGCCACAGGTAGCCGATAAAGTCCTCCAGCCACACCGGCATCACGAAGCGCCCATCCAGCCACAGCACGCCCAGGCTTGCCAGCAGGCACACCAACGCCGACAGCGCCGCAGCAAAGAATCCCGAACAGAAGATATAAACGAACAGATTGCGTGGTTGTGCCCGCTCCACAAGCATCGCGCACACCTCAGTGACCAGTACCGGAAGGCCGATCAGCAGCACGCCATTGACGCCCATTGCCGCCAGATCCTGGCGACCCAGCAACACTAGGCCGATCTGCGCCATGAACGCACCGAGCACGGCCAATGGCCAGTCCAGCAGCAGGGTAACGGCGGTCATACCGATGAAGTGGTAGGACAGGCCCGTTTCGAAATCCCGCCGTACCAGCCAGAGCGCAAACAACGCGAACACCGTGCCCAGAAACAGGTGCTGGCGCCGGCTGTCGGTGAACAGCTCGACCCAACGGGTACTCGCCACGGCCCAGGCCAGCAGCGGCACGAAGATGATCCAGCCGAGGGTCAGGCTCAGATCCGACAGCAGTTGTGCACCAATCACGGCAGGCAGCCCTTCTTCACGGGGGATTCTGGCAGTCTACACCCGGCTCGCCGGCGTTCCCTGCGCTGGGACAGCTAAAACCGACCAGAATCAGCCACTTGCTCCCTCAAAACGGAATTGGACGCTAAGCTTGTTTCCTATGGATGACTCAGACTACCTGCGCCTGCTCACCATTCAGGCCGAACAAGCCAATGCGTTTCTCTCCAATGCCCGCAAATGGGAACGCGAGCGTTGGGTCTGCCAACGCCTGCTGCAAGGCTTGAACATCCCCTATCGTAGCGAGGATTTCACCGCCGCCGGCCAGGAGCCGCCTGACGTTTTGTTCCGCGACGCGGCGTTCGAGGTGTTTTTCGTGCTGGACGAGGGCCGTCGCCTGAACGACGAATGGCGCGAAGAACTGCAGCGTCGGCGCAGCGCGTTTTCGTTGTCGCAACTGGTCCGTCGCGAAGCTCGCCCACGGCGCATCGGCGCGCCCGAGTTGCTGCAACGGCTGGCCCCCACCCTGCGGAAAAAGGCCCATAACTACCGCGAGCGCGGGCTGGACCTGGGTGAGCTGGACATCATTGCTTTCGCCAGCCTCAAGCGCGAAACCCTCGACCTCAACAGCCACTTCCCGCCGCCCACCGAGTACCTGCGCCAAGGCTGGCGCTCCCTCTCTCTGGTCGGCCCGACCTTCGCCCGGGTGATCTTCGCCCACCCCGACGCGCCCGATTTCCTGCGCGGCAACCTGGGGCGCAGCATTGTCTTCGACGTTGGCATCAGCCTCTGATCCGTCCTCCTGCTAAAGCGGGATGGCATAAATCCGGCGCCGGTGATACAAAGCGCAATCATTCGCTATTGATGCGAGCTTTTGCCGGCAGGTACGCCAGTGGCAAGCGACTACAGTGAACCCTGTAGCTTTCCCACAACTCCAAGCGTCTACCTGCCGAGGCCATCATGACCAGCCGCCTGACCCCCGAAGACCAGCGACGTGTCGATCAGTACCTGCAAGCCCCCCAACACCAAGTCGAGCGCAAGCCTTTCCGGCCCTGGCTGCTCCTTGCGTTGGTCGTGGGCGTGACCGTGGTACTGGGGCTGGTGAGCCGCCTCCTGAGTTTGTTGGTGCTATGAGCTGCCTTGCGCTCGCCCACTTCGCCCGCCCCACGCGGCCGGCCAGTCAGGACCCGAATTCCGTAAACCTTATGAGATATCTCCATGACTCACCGCATCGTGATTGTCGGCGGCGGCGCCGGCGGCCTGGAACTGGCGACCCGCCTGGGCAAGACCCTGGGTAAAAAGGGCACGGCCAGTATTACCCTGGTCGACGCCAACCTGACCCACATCTGGAAACCGTTGCTGCACGAAGTCGCAGCAGGCTCGCTGAATTCCTCCGAGGACGAACTGAACTACGTGGCCCAGGCCAAGTGGAATCACTTCCAGTTCCAGCTCGGACGCATGAGCGGGCTTGATCGTGCCTCCCAACAGATCCAGTTGGCCGCCACCCTCGACGAAGAGGGCCGCGAGCTGCTGCCCGCGCGCACCCTGGGTTACGACACCCTGGTCATCGCTGTCGGCAGCAACACCAATGATTTCGGCACCCTGGGCGCCGCCCAGCACTGCCTGTTCCTCGACACCCGCAAGCAGGCCGAGCGCTTCCACCAGCAACTGCTGAACCACTACCTGCGCGCCCACGCTGGCGATCAGGCCAAGGAAAAGATCAGCGTCGCCATCGTCGGTGCCGGCGCCACCGGCGTCGAGCTGGCCGCCGAGCTGCACCACGCCGCCCATGAGCTGGCAGCGTATGGCCTGGACCGGATCAAGCCGGAAGACATGCACATCACCATCATCGAGGCCGGGCCGCGAGTTCTGCCGGCGCTGCCAGAGCGCATCAGCGTGCCGGTGCACAAGACCCTGGAAAAACTCGGCATCACGGTCATGACCAACGCCTCGGTCAGCGAAGTCAACGCCGACTGCCTGAAGACCGCCAATGGCGACGTCATCGAAGCCAGCCTCAAAGTCTGGGCCGCAGGCATCCGCGCCCCAGCCTTCCTCAAGGACATCGATGGCCTGGAAACCAACCGGATCAATCAACTGGTAGTACGTCCTACCCTGCAAACCACCCTGGACGACAACATTTTCGCCTTCGGTGACTGCGCCGCCTGCCCACAGCCGGGCAGCGACCGCAATGTGCCGCCACGGGCACAGGCCGCTCACCAGCAAGCATCGCTGTTGGCCAAGAGCCTCAAGGCTCGTCTGGAAGGGAAGCCGCTGGCGACCTACACCTACCTCGACTACGGCTCGCTGGTATCGCTGTCGCGCTTCTCGGCGGTGGGAAATCTGATGGGCAACCTGACCGGCAGCGTCATGCTGGAAGGCTGGTTGGCGCGGATGTTCTATGTGTCGCTGTACCGCATGCACCAGATGGCGCTTTACGGGACGTTCCGGACCTTGATGCTGATGCTTGGTAGTCGCATTGGCCGGGGAACCGAGCCGCGCCTGAAACTGCACTGATCCGCATTTTGGGGCTGCAATGCAGCCCCAAAATCGTTAGACGCTAGTGATGCGCACCGTGCGCGTCACCCGGCGTCCCATCCAACGAAATCCGCACGTTCTGCATCATGCCCTGGTCCTCATGATCGAGGATGTGGCAGTGCAGGACGTATTCACCGATGTAGCGCTCGTAGCGGGTGTTCACATAGATGGTGTAGTACTTGCCGTTAGTCAGCGGCTTGACGAACAGCGTGTCCTTCCACACGCCCTTGAGACCGGCGTACTGCGCGTCGGGATGATCCTTGTCCAGGTTATCCACAACGCCCGGCTCGCTGAGATCGGTCACACCGTCCGGCGCGATGATCTTCTGGATCTGGAACGGGTTGACGTGGATATGGAACGGATGGCCGGCCGCGGCTGATTGCAACACCCACTTCTGCGCATCACCCAGCTTCAGCTCGCGATTGACCACGGCCGGGTCGTAAGGCTTGGCATTTTCCGCCGTGGTGCCGATGGCGAACTCGGTGACACCCTTGTCGTTCTCGCCAATCTTGAACACCAGTTGCTGCACATCCTTCACCAACTCGCTTTCTTCGATGGTGCGATGAGGCACGAAGCTGGTCAGCAGCAGGTCTTTCTTCAGGTCGGCCACCACTTGCTCGCGAACCGGGCCTTCCGGCATGTTCGCCTGGGCAGCAGCGATCAGCACGTTGCTGATGTGGTTTTTCTTGTCGGTCACGGCCTGCCCGGCCTCGGCATCGACAAAGCCCAGCAGCTGGTGATCGCTGGTGAGCTGGGTCACGTTACCCGCAGGGGCTTCGGAACGATCGATCACGCAGTAGCGACCTTTCTCCGGGAAGGCAATCAACAGGTCGTTGCGATAGCCGGGTTGCAGGGTCAGCAGCTCCTTGCTCTGGGCCTTGGCCATGGTCAGGCCGTCTGCGGCGATGACCTGGTACGGCACCACTTCACCATTACAGTTCTGCTCAATGAACTTCTGCGAATCGGCCGCCGCCACACCCGCCAGGCTCTGGGACGCAGCGCTGTCCTTGAGTTTGACGAACTGCAGGGTCACGGTTTCGCGGATACCGGCATGCACCAGACGCCAGCGTTGCACTTCACCGGTGCGCGCCTCGAACGTAGGCTGGACCATGCCGTTCACGCTGGTGTAACGACCCGACTTACCCCACTCGCCCGGCCCGAATGCGTCGTAGGACTCCACCACACCCGTTTCGCCGGAGCTACAACTCCAATCCACATCACCGCCTTTGGTTCGCTTGGTTTTGCCGTCCTTTCCGAGGCACACGTAAGGAATTTGCTGAAGCACCACCAGGCGCTCGACAAAATCCTGGCCCTGGATCGGCTTGAGCAGGGTATCGATATCGCCGTTGGACTCCGAGGTGGGCAAACGATCGCCACGAATCACCAACGCCCCTGCCATGCCGCTGCCGACTTGCAGCGCTGTCGAGCCGTGCAGGTGCGGGTGATACCAGAAGGTGCCCGCCGGGTGATCCGCCGGGATGTTGTATTCGTACTGGAATTTCTGCTTCGGCTTGATCTTCAACAGCACGTTGTCACTGTTGCCCGCCGGGCTTACCCACAAGCCGTGAGAGTGCAGGTTGGTGCCGTTGAAGCAGTGCGGCTTGTTGATGGGCAGATCGCTGGCGGTGCAACTGTCTTCCGGTGGAAGACGGTTATCCAGGTTGATCCGCACGGTATCGCCGGGCGTGACATTGATGGTTGGCGCCACAAACGGGGTGCGTGGGTCGACGCCGGTGCCTTTGTAGCTGCGCAGATGGACCGGCACAGAATTCTGGGTGGCCGGGTCATAAATGGTGCTGTCGGTGTAGTCGATCACCAGATTCAGCAGACGCTCTTTACCGGCGTGAGGATTGACCACCGCGCCAGCCGGCGCTTCGGCCTTCATCAGCAAGGTGCCGCGGGCTGTCTTGAGCGTCGGTGCGACCTGCTCGATGGAAGGTGGGTTGGCAAAGGTCCGGGCTTGTTGCTCTGCCTGTACCGCTGCGGCGCTGCACATCAGTGCCAATGCGCTCAGGCCAAACGGCCAGCCGTGCCGGCGGCGCGTGTGAAATCCTGTCATGCCAATGCTCCTGCAATATTTGTCGGGAAACGACAATAAAGCGGACGCGGGCAGACTCCCCGCCTGCCACGGCCGCTGTTGGCGCAGGGAAAAGCCCGAGCGGTGAGCTCGACGAGAAGAATTAATGGCTTAGTGCTATCCCTGCCCGCACACCCTAGGGAAAACAGGGGCGTGAGCGCAACAGGAAAAGGTTGAGGCACAAACGAAAAAGGGCACCCTTGCGGGTGCCCTTCTTCTGAATATGGTCGGGGTAAGGGGATTCGAACTCCTGACATCCTGCTCCCAAAGCAGGCGCGCTACCGGACTGCGCTATACCCCGGTAAAAAAAAGGCACCGGTTAAGGCGCCTTTTTCGTGGCTGGACGCTAATGGCGTTCCAACCTTTTAAGATCCAAACCCAGCGAACCGGACTCGAAAATGGTGGGTCGTGTAGGATTCGAACCTACGACCAATTGGTTAAAAGCCAACTGCTCTACCAACTGAGCTAACGACCCAAAAATGGTCGGGGTAAGGGGATTCGAACTCCTGACATCCTGCTCCCAAAGCAGGCGCGCTACCGGACTGCGCTATACCCCGGCTTGAAATTTGGCTCCGCGACCTGGACTCGAACCAGGGACCCAATGATTAACAGTCATTTGCTCTACCGACTGAGCTATCGCGGAACTATCAATTTCAGTACTGCAATTTCGAATGCTGTATCACTACCGCCTCGAACTCTTCGACCTTGTGCATCGCTGCGTTCATGTCTCTGAGGCGCGTCATTCTACAACCTTCAAAACCTTTGTCAACCCCTCAATTTGCATTCAACTTACTGATTTGCAACTTGTTTTCAGATTTCTTCTACCGCCGGAAATCTGGGGTGACATACAGCGGGGCGCACTTTACAAGCACTCGAAAGAAAATGCAAAGAAAAAAGGCCTCGAATTTCGAGGCCTTCTCTCAACCCGCCGAAAAATCAGGCGAAAACGATCTCGTCGCCATCCACCGTTGCGGTAATCGACGTGCCTGGCAGGAAGCGCCCGGCAAGGATCGATTGCGCCAGCGGGTTCTCGATCCAGCGCTGGATCGCCCGTTTCAGTGGTCGTGCGCCATAGACCGGGTCGTAGCCGACGGCAATCAGCTTGTCGATGGCTTCCGGGCTCAACTCCAGGTTCAGCTCGCGCTCGGCCAGGCGGCTGCGCAGGCGGCCGAGCTGGATCTGCGTGATACCGGCGATCTGATCGCGGCCCAAAGGCTCGAAGACCACCACCTCGTCGATCCGGTTGACGAACTCCGGCCGGAAGTGCGCGCCCACCGCATCCATCACCGCGGCACGTTGCGCCTCGCGATCACCGACCAGATCCTGGATCTGTGCAGAGCCCAGGTTGGACGTCATGACGATCACCGTATTGCGGAAGTCCACCGTGCGTCCGTGGCTGTCGGTCAGGCGACCGTCTTCCAGCACTTGCAGCAACACGTTGAACACATCCGGATGGGCCTTCTCGACCTCATCGAGCAATACCACCGAATACGGCTTGCGACGCACCGCCTCGGTCAAGTAACCGCCCTCCTCGTAACCGACATAGCCTGGCGGGGCACCAATCAGGCGAGCCACGGAGTGTTTCTCCATGAACTCGGACATATCGATGCGGACCATCGCCTCTTCAGTATCAAAGAGGAACTCCGCCAACGCCTTGCACAGCTCGGTTTTACCGACACCGGTCGGGCCGAGGAACAGGAACGAACCACTTGGCCGGTTCGGATCGGACAGACCGGCGCGGGAACGACGCACGGCGTTGGCCACCGCCACCACCGCCTCATCCTGGCCAATCACCCGCTCGTGCAGCAGGCCTTCCATCTTCAGCAATTTTTCCCGCTCGCCTTCGAGCATCTTGGCCACCGGAATACCGGTCCACTTCGAGACCACTTCGGCGATTTCTTCCTCGGTCACCTTGTTACGCAGCAGTTGGTTCTCGGACTTGCCGTGTTGATCCACCATCTGCAGGCTGCGCTCCAGATCCGGGATCACCCCGTACTGCAGCTCGGCCATGCGGCTGAGGTCACCTTTGCGCCTTGCCGATTCCAGCTCCTGACGCGACTGTTCGATTTTTTGCTGGATCTGCGCCGAGCCCTGTACTTCGGCTTTCTCCGACGTCCAGATCTCCTCCAGGTCGGAGTATTCACGCTCGAGCCGGGTAATTTCCTCGGTCAGTTTTTCCAGGCGCTTGATCGCCGCTTCGTCGTCTTCTTTCTTCAGTGCCTGGGATTCCACCTTCAACTGAATCAGACGGCGCTCCAGACGGTCCAGCACTTCGGGCTTGGAGTCGATCTCCATGCGGATGCGGCTGGCGGCTTCGTCGATCAGGTCGATGGCCTTGTCCGGCAACTGGCGATCCGTGATGTAGCGATGGCTGAGCTTGGCCGCGGCAATGATCGCCCCGTCGGTGATCGCCACCTTGTGGTGCACTTCATAGCGCTCTTTAAGGCCGCGGAGGATGGCAATGGTGTCTTCCTCGCTCGGCTCTTCCACCAGCACCTTCTGGAAACGCCGCTCCAGCGCCGCGTCCTTCTCGATGTACTGGCGATATTCATTCAGCGTGGTCGCACCGACGCAATGCAGCTCACCGCGGGCCAATGCCGGCTTGAGCATGTTGCCTGCGTCCATGGAGCCTTCGCCTTTGCCGGCGCCGACCATGGTGTGCAGTTCATCGATGAACAGGATGATCTGCCCTTCCTGCTTGGACAGTTCATTAAGCAGCGATTTGAGCCGCTCTTCGAACTCGCCACGGAACTTGGCGCCAGCAATCAGCGCGCCCATATCCAGCGACAGCAGGCGCTTGCCTTTCAGGCCGTCCGGCACTTCGCCATTGATGATGCGCTGGGCCAGGCCTTCGGCGATGGCGGTTTTACCCACGCCAGGCTCACCGATCAGCACCGGGTTGTTTTTGGTCCGGCGCTGCAGGACTTGGATGGTGCGGCGGATTTCGTCGTCCCGGCCAATCACCGGGTCCAGCTTGCCTTCTTCGGCGCGCTTGGTCAGGTCGACGGTGTACTTGTCCAGCGCCTGACGGGACTCTTCGGCGTTGGGGTCATTCACCGCATCGCCGCCGCGCAGGTTGCTGATGGCATTCTCCAGGGCTTTCTTGGTCACGCCCTGGCCGAGCAACAATTTGCCCAGTTTGCTGTTCTCGTCCATTGCCGCCAGCAGCACCAACTCGCTGGAAATGAACTGGTCGCCTTTCTGTTGGGCAAGGCGGTCAGCCTGATTGAGCAGGCGCGCCAGATCCTGCGACATGTTCACGTCGCCAGTCGGATTCTGGATTTTCGGCAGTTGGTCGAGCTCTTTGCTCAACGCGGTACGCAGGCTGGGCACGTCGAAACCGACCTGCATCAGCAGTGGTTTGATCGAACCGCCCTGCTGGTCAATGAGGGCCTGCAACAAGTGCGCGGGCTCGATGGCAGGATGGTCCATACCCACAGCCAAGGATTGGGAATCGGATAACGCCAGCTGTAATTTGCTGGTCAAACGGTCTATTCGCATAAGTTACCTTCCTTAAAAGGGCAGGCCGGAGCGATGGACACACCTGATGAAGAGAAGCCTGCCTGAGATACCACTGTAGATGTGGATCATTTTGGAAGATTCAAGGCTGACGCCGTTGACTCAGGTCAGTTGGGTTCGAGCCAGACCAAGGATGCGAAGCGACCCGTGTGCGGATTGCGTCGATAAGAGAAGAAGCGCGAGTCGGTCACTGTGCAGTAACCACCGCCATAGACAGCCTCGACACCTCGCGCAACCAGGCGAATACGCGCCAGGGCATAGATGTCGGCCATGAACTTGCCTGGCTGGGCGCCGGGCACGAAAGCCGAAGCGGCTTGAGGATGAATGGCCATGAACGCCTCGCGAACCTCGGCGCCCACTTCGAAGGCCTGCGGCCCGATGGCCGGACCCAGCCAGACCAGAACATCCTTGGGATCCACTGCCAGGGTGTCCAGCGTGGCTTCCAGCACACCGCCCGCCAGACCGCGCCAGCCGGCATGCGCCGCAGCTACCCGGGTGCCCGCGCGATCACAGAACAGCGCGGGCAGACAGTCGGCGGTCATCACCGTGCAGGCGATACCGGGAATATCTGTCCAACTGGCGTCAGCTTCAGCAATCACCTGCGGGTCGGCATAAGCCACCGCAAGACCATGCACCTGCTTGAGCCAGGCCGGACGAACGGTACATTCTTCGGTCAGACGCCGGCGGTTTTCGGCCACCGCTGCCGGCGCATCGCCAACATGGTCACCGAGGTTGAGCGTGTCGTAAGGCACCTGGCTGGTCCCGCCCGCGCGCGTTGTCACGCACGCCCTGACCCGGACTGGCGCTGGCCAGTCCGGAATCAGCAGGCTGGGAGCCAGGAGGCTCATCCGACGAACGCCTCGCGGTCCTGCTTGAGCAGCGACAGCATCCAGACGAAATCATCCGGCAGCGGCGATTCCCACTTCATGCGCTGACCGGTGGTCGGATGCGCCAGTTCCAGGAAGCGCGCGTGCAGCGCCTGACGCGGGAAGGTCTTGAGTGCATCAACCATGGTGGGGTTGGCGGCTGGCGGAATGCGGAAACGCCCGCCATAGACCGGATCACCTACCAGCGGGAAGTTCACGTGAGCCATATGCACCCGAATCTGGTGGGTACGCCCGGTCTCCAGCTTGACCCGCACATGCGTGTGGGAGCGGAAGCGCTCCAGAACACGGTAGTGGCTGATGGCCGGCTTGCCGCTGTCCATCACCGCCATGCGCTGGCGTTGCGAGCCGTGGCGGCCGATAGGGGCATTGATCTTGCCACCAGCAGTCACCACGCCCACCACGATGCACTCATAGATGCGGCTGACCGTGCGACTCTGCAACTGCGCGACCAGGTTGGTCTGCGCTTCCAGGGTCTTGGCCACCACCATCAGACCGGTGGTGTCCTTGTCCAGGCGATGGACGATGCCGGCACGCGGCACATTGATGATGTCCGGGACGTGGTGCAACAGGGCATTGAGCAGGGTGCCGTCGGCATGACCGGCAGCCGGGTGAACCACCAGGCCAGTTGGCTTGTTGATCACCAGGATCTGGTCGTCTTCGTAGACGATGTCCAGCGCGATGTCCTGGGCGATCCACTCGCCCTGGGCTTCCTGCTCGGCCTCGAGGGCCAGGATGGCACCGCCATGGACGATGTCACGCGGGCGCACGACATTGCCATCGACGGTCAGTAGGCCCTCTTTGATCCAGGCGGATAGGCGCGAGCGCGAGTGCTCAGCGAATAATTGGGCGGCGACTTGGTCGAGGCGTTGACCGCCCAATTCGGACGGCACCTCTGCGCTAAGTTGAATGATCTCGGACATGCTCGAATCAGGCGACGGCACAGCCTTTGGTTTCGGCTGCGCGCTTGTGGTTAAATACGGCGTCTTTTGCCCCGAGGGTTCCACGGGGCGCTCATCATAACAGGACGGCCACGCCCAAGACAGCGGCCGTCATAGGGACGCAAGCCGCCATGCAAGTGAAACACCTGCTGCTGATCGCCATCCTCGGACTGACCGCTGCTTGTTCTTCGAAGGAAGTCGTCGACGAAAACCTGAGCGAAGCCGAGTTGTACCAGCAGGCGCAAGCTGACCTGGACAACCACAGCTATACCAGCGCCACCGCGAAACTGAAGGCACTGGAGTCGCGTTATCCGTTCGGTCGCTACGCCGACCAGGCGCAGCTTGAGCTGATCTTCGCGAACTACAAGAACGCCGAGCCTGAAGCGGCCAAGTCCGCGGCAGAGCGTTTCATTCGCCTGCACCCCCAGCACCCGAACGTCGACTACGCCTACTACCTGAAGGGCCTGACGTCTTTCGACCAGGACCGTGGCCTGCTGGCGCGCTTCCTGCCGCTGGACATGACCAAGCGTGACCCGGGTGCCGCCCGCGACTCGTACAACGAATTTGCCCAGCTGACCAGCCGCTACCCCAACAGCCGCTACGCGCCTGATGCCAAGCAGCGGATGATCTACCTGCGCAACCTGCTGGCTTCCTACGAAATCCACGTTGCCGACTACTACCTGACCCGTCAGGCCTACGTCGCCGCCGCCAACCGCGGTCGCTATGTGGTCGAGAACTTCCAGGAAACCCCATCGGTCGGCGACGGTCTGGCCGTGATGGTCGAGGCCTACCAGCGTCTGCACCTGGACGACCTGGCGGCTACCAGCCTGGAAACCCTGAAGCTCAACTACCCTGACCATCCGAGCCTGGTTGACGGTCAGTTCGTGCCGCGTCAGGAAGAAGCCGACAACCGCGGCTGGCTGTCCAAGGCCACGCTGGGCCTGATCGAAACCGCCGCGCCGCTGCCGCCGGGTGAAACCCGCGCCAACCAGGACGTGATCAAGCAGTACGAAGATGCCAAGGAAGCGATTCCGGAAGATCTGCTGCCTAAAGACGGTGATGTGATGCAGGAAGAGCATCACGAAGCCGAAGGCAACAATGATGACCGTTCGTGGTTCAGCTACATGACCTTCGGCGTGTTTGACTGATCGCAACGAAATGAAAAAAGGGAGGCTTGGGCCTCCCTTTTTTATTGGCCGCCGTCAGCAGCTCTTCTAAACTGGCGCATCTTCACTGAATAAGCTGGACACCATGGTTCGCCTACTTTTCTGGATTGCCCTGATTGCCGCCGCGTTCTGGCTGTGGCGCAAGTTCAAGGCAGGCAGTGCCGCCTCAACCTCCACGCCTCTGGACGCCCCGCTGAAGATGGTGCGCTGCTCTCACTGCGGCGTGCACCTGCCAAACGACCGCGCCCTGCATCGCGGCAACGAGTGGTATTGCAGCACGGCGCACCTGGAACAAGGCCCCGGCGACAAACGCTGAGGCCAACGGCTGCTGCCGGTCAGATCGCTTCCAGGCGCCCTTGGGGTGCATAAGGTGCCGGATCGATGATCGGCTCGCGCCCCATCAGCAGGTCGCTGAACAATTGGCAGGAAGCTGGCGCCAGCACCAGTCCATTGCGGTAATGCCCGCAGTTCAGCCACAGACCCTCGCAGCCCGGCACCCGGCCAATGTACGGCACCCCTTCCGGAGAGCCGGGACGCAATCCCGCCCAATGCCCTACCGGTGTCGCATCCGCCAGCGCCGGAAGCAATTCGATCGCCGAAGCCCGCAGGCTTTGCAGAGCGTCCGGGGTCGGCGTCTTGTCGTAACCGGCATGCTCCAGCGTACTGCCCACCAGAATGTGGCCATCACGGCGCGGGATCGCATAGCGCCCCTTGGCCAGGACCATGCTGGGCAGGAAGTCCTCGGCGCACTTGAACAGAATCATCTGCCCTTTGACCGGCTCCACAGGCAGAGAGAAACCTAGCAGGCGCAGAAGGTCACCACTCCAGGCCCCGGCCGTGAGTACTACCTCATCCGCCTCGATAGTCCCCGCAGTGGTCTGGACGCCGGCAATGCGCTCGCCTTCGCGGACGAAGCCGGTGATTTCGCAATGTTCCTGGAGGGTAACGTTGGGCAGCGCCTGCAATGCCGCCTTGAGTGACTTCAGCAAGCGCGGATTACGGACGTTGGCAACACCGGCCATGTACACCGCACTGTTGAAGCCCGGCCCGAGCACAGGCACGGCGGCATATGCCTCGGACACCGCGACCTTGCTCAACGGACGCCCTTCCCGCTTCGCCCAGGCCAGCGCTTCGGCTTCGTCATCCAGATCAAGCCAGTACAGACCGGTCACATGAACCTGCGGATCGACCCCGGTGCTGCTGAACAGATGTTCGCCAAGCTGTGGATAGAAGTCCTGGGACCAGTGCGCCAAGGCGGTAACCGCCGGGCTGTAGCGCCAAGGGTAGAGCGGCGAGACGATACCGCCTCCCGCCCAGGACGATTCGCCGCCCAACTCACCCTTGTCGCACACCACCACCCGCTCGACGTCCCTGGCCAGGTTGAACGCCGTCAGCAAACCGATCACGCCACCACCCACGATTACTACTTGCTTGGTCATCTGTAGATCCAGTACCCGAAATGAACCGCGGCGCCAGCCCGGCGCCATGAATGACTTCAACCACCCCAGCAACCCAGACCTGCGTCGTCGCCACGCGACGGATTGGACCGCACGCCCCGATGATCGAGCTCGAAATCGCCGCAGACGTCAGAAGCCATGGCCGCGCCGAACCGCCGTCTGGCAGTCAGGACGTAGCTGTCGGCTTCGCGCTTGGCATACAGGCTGTAATGGGCGTTTCCGTCCGGCAGTCGGGCCGCCCCCGCTTCGGAGTCGGTATAGCGACCGGTGCGGGAGTGGTGCTGCTCCAGGTGCTGCGCGCTTTCGAACAAGATCCCGACTATTTCCGTGCGCGCGGCCTTTTTGACCATTTCGCTGTAGCTGGGGTAGGCAATGCTCGCCAGCATGCCGACCAGTGCGACGACAATCAACAATTCAATGAGGCTCAGGCCCTTCTCGGTTCGCTGCATGAATACTCCTAGAATATTTGCCGCCAGGCGACACGCCGGGCAGGCACATCACCCGGCAGCTCCGGCCACGCAAAGGTGCTTTCAAGGACGACCCGGGATTCACCCTCCAGGCCGATGGCAGTAATACGGAATAGCGTGACGGACAGCTCTTCCGGCATGCCCCGCGCGCGATTGCTTGGCCCCAGGTTCTGGATCAGGTACAGACCGGCGTCCCCACCCTGCCAGACAAGTCCGGAGCCACTGCCTCCATGATGGATACCAGCCGCCTGCACCCACTCGGCTTCCGGGGGCGGCAGGCAGACACCACAAGGACCGATGACGGCCCCTGGCAGACGCGCCTCCCCTACCCGCAACAGGCCCTCCGCCGACTCGAACGCCCGCATCGAAGCCAGCAGATTACTGGTCATGCGTTGCTGCTGGATCGCACCCTGCATGGCCGACAGACCCAGCAAGCCCAACAACATCAGCAGCGTCATGCACAGCAGCAGAACGTTTCCATGCTGCTTTGCCGCACGCCGACGCATCAGGGCCACCCGTTGCGAAGCGCGACCGCCAGATGGTAGGTCTGCGGCCGTACTCGCCGTTGCGGATCATCCAGGGTGAGGCGGAGTTTCAGGAGGTCCGTTTCCTGCTCGACGTCCAGCCGGCTGATATTTCCAATCAGCACCGCATTGCTGCCACCACTGCTGAGCAACAGGTCGGCGGCGTTCAACCGATACACCTGGCGGCGCAGCGGTACCGTGAAGGTACCTGCGCGAGGAAGCGCAACGCCCTCAACGACATCGGCAGTGGTCCGGCAATCCGTGATCAGCGTCCAGTCCGGCGCACCGCCCAACTCCCCAGCCTGGGCACTGATCAAGGTGAGGCTGTGCAACGTGCCGTCACCCGTGCGCTCCAGACTGACAGGGCGGGAGAATGCCTGCGCGGTGGCCGGACTTGTGAAGGTCATGGCCTCAGGCCGCAGGCAGCCGAACATTCCCGCCATCCGGATATCCCGCGCCAGCCGCTGCAGGACAAAACGCGCATCTTCCTGTAGTCCGGCGGCAACCTCCTGCGCCTGCCAGCTCTGCAAGGCAGCAATGAAAACCCGGCTGCCGGCCATGACCACCAGCAAACCGAGGCTCAGCGCCAGCAACACCTCGACCAGGCTGAAACCCGCTGCCGCCCTCATCGCACACCACCCAGCTCATGGAGCCGCTGCCCACCGCCAGCCCGCTCCTCGCTCCAGTCAATGCTCACACGGACCTGGCCGACGTCTTCCCGAACCTTTCCTTGCCCTGCCCCGCCGACAAACGCCTCGACCGACTGCTGAAACTCAAGCCGGTCTGCGGCATCGATACCGCCCGCCGAACGCGCCCGCTCCAACATCCCCTGCGCCAGCCAGGCAACCTGGCTAGTGATCCGGGCGCCATCGGAGCCCTGCAATGCGCGCCCTTGCAACGCCGCCATCGCCAACAGCCCTGACGACAGCAGCACCAGCGCAACCATGACTTCAATCAGGGTCAATCCCTGCTGTGGCTTCCTTGCCATGCACACCTCCGCGAATATTCCTCGGCAAACTGCAAACCTGGCTGACTCGACGCCATCCGGTTCACGGTCGAACCTACAGAGAAGCACTTCCAGGGAGGAACGCACGGTGAAGCAAAAGGGCGTAACACTGATTCAAATGATGTTCGCGCTGGCGCTGGTGGCTTTGCTGACCCAGCTCGGAACAACGACCTACAGCAAAATGAGCAGTGACCTGCAACAGCAAGCCGCAGCGAAACACCTCGCCCAGGCACTGAGAGCCGCGCGCAGCGAGGCCTTGCTGCGAAACCGGGTGATCACGCTTCAAGCAATGGAGGGAGGCTGGGGCAACGGTTGGCGCATGCTGCTCGAACAGAGCGACACACCATTGTTACGAGAGTATTCAGCGAAGGGGCACGTGAGGATTATCGGCAATCAGCCGGTCGCCCAACAGGTACGCTTCAGCGGGTTGGGGGTGCCGTTGCGGCACGGAGGTGCTTTCCTGTCCGGGTCCCTGCAGGTGTGCGGGGAGCCCAGGCAGGAAAACCTGTACCAGATCGTGCTATCACGCAGCGGGCGTATCAGCCTGCTGCATGAGCCGACCAACAAGCCCTTGTGCTAAACGAAGCTCAGTTGATCGGGCGAACCCGCAGTTCCTTGGGCATCGAGAAGGTGACGTTCTCCTCGCGACCGTCCAGTTCCTGAGCCCCTGTGGCGCCCCAATCGCGTAACTGCTGAATCACGCCGCGCACCAGCACTTCCGGTGCGGAGGCGCCTGCGGTGATACCGATCCGCTCGACGCCATCGAACCAGCTGCGTTGCAGGTCTTCGGCGCCATCGATCAGGTAGGCCGGCGTCGACATGCGCTCCGCCAGCTCGCGCAGGCGGTTGGAGTTGGAGCTGTTCGGGCTGCCGACCACCAGTACCACATCGGACTCGGCGGCCAATTGCTTGACCGCGTCCTGGCGGTTTTGCGTGGCGTAACAGATGTCGTCCTTGCGCGGCCCACCGATGCTGGGGAAGCGCGTGCGCAGCGCATCGATAACGCGACTGGTGTCATCCATCGACAGCGTGGTCTGAGTCACGAAGGCCAGTTGCTCGGGGTTGCGCACCTCAAGCTGGGCGACATCTTCTTCATCCTCGACCAGGTAGATGGAGCCGCCATTGGCGGTGTCGTACTGACCCATGGTGCCTTCGACTTCCGGGTGACCGGCATGGCCGATGAGGATGCACTCCTTACCGTCGCGGCTGTAGCGCGCCACTTCGATATGCACCTTGGTCACCAGCGGACACGTGGCGTCGAAGACTTTCAGGCCACGTCCGGCCGCTTCCTGGCGCACGGCCTGGGAAACGCCATGGGCACTGAAAATCACGATGACGTCGTCCGGCACCTGATCCAGCTCTTCGACGAAGATCGCACCACGGGCGCGCAGGTCTTCGACGACGAACTTGTTGTGCACGACTTCGTGACGGACGTAGATCGGCGGCCCGAAGACCTCCAGCGCCCGATTGACGATTTCGATCGCCCGGTCCACGCCGGCACAGAAGCCACGGGGGTTGGCGAGTTTGATCTGCATGAGGGACTCCAGGCTCAGAGGGCCTTCACCTCGAGGATTTCCACCTCGAAGTTCAGGGTCTTGCCAGCCAGGGGATGGTTGAAGTCGACGGTCACCTGAGCGTCGTCGAACGCCTTCACCACACCGGGCAGTTCCGCGTTGGCCGCGTCGTTGAAGATGACCAGCAGGCCCTCGGACAGCTCCATGTCCTGGAACTGCGAGCGCGGCATGATCTGTACGTTCTGCGGGTTGGGCTGGCCGAAGGCGTTCTCGGGGGCAACGGCTACGCTGCGCTTGTCGCCCGCCTTGAAGCCAAAGATGGCTGCCTCGAAGCCGGGCAACAGGTTGCCGTCGCCCACTTTGAATACCGCCGGCGCCTTGTCGAACGTGCTGTCGACGGTATCGCCGTTTTCCAGATGCAGTGCGAAGTGCAGGGTGACTTCGGTGTTCTGGCCGATACGGGTTTCAGTCATGGACGGGTTCTCCGGACTTTTTGCTCTTGAACATATCCAGCGCCAGCATCACCGCGCCTGCGGTAATGGCGCTGTCGGCCAGGTTGAAGGCCGGGAAGTACCAGCGGTTCTGCCAGTGCACCAAAATGAAATCGACCACATGGCCCAGTACGATACGGTCGTACAGGTTGCCCAGAGCGCCACCGAGCACCAGCGCCAGCGCGACCGCCAGCCAGGTTTCGTTGCGTCCAAGGCGCTTGAGCCAGACCACCAGCACCGCACTGACCACTACCGCGATCAGGGCAAACAGCCAGCGCTGCCAGCCGGAGCTGTCAGCCAGGAAGCTGAACGCGGCACCGGTGTTGTAGGCCAGGGTCCAGCTGAAGTAGTCGGGAATGACCACGATCTGCTGGTACAGGCTCAACGCACCTTCGAAGTAAAACTTGCTGGCCTGGTCAAGGACCAGGACCAGCACGCTCAGCCAGAGCCAGGCAAGGCGTCCGAAACGCCCCGCAGCCACATTAGGCATAGTGACGCACCTCACCGCTGCCGCTGATGTTGTCGACGCAACGACCGCAGATTTCCGGATGCGCAGGGTTGATCCCGACGTCAGCGCGGAAGTGCCAGCAACGGCCGCACTTGGCGTGACCGGACTTGACCACTTTCAGCTTCAGGCCGGCGACATCGGTAACCACGGCATCGGCCGGCGCTTCGACAAACGGCGCGACGCTGGCCGCAGACGTGATCAGTACGAAGCGCAGTTCGTTGCCCAGCTTGACCAGATCGTTGCCCAGGGACTCGTCGGCGAACAGGGTCACTTCGGCTTGCAGGTTGCCACCGATGGCCTTGGCCGAACGCTGGTTCTCCAGTTCCTTGTTGACCGCGGCCTTCACCGCCATCACGCGATCCCAGTAGGCACGATCCAGTTCGATGCCTTCCGGCAGCTCAGTCAGGCCCTGGTACCAGGTGTTGAGCATGACCGACTCGTTGCGCTCGCCCGGCAGGTACTGCCACAGCTCGTCGGCGGTGAACGCCAGGATCGGCGCGATCCAGCGCACCAGCGCTTCGGAGATGTGGTACAGCGCGGTCTGGCAAGAACGACGGGCAACGCTGTTGGTGCCAGTGGTGTACTGACGGTCCTTGATGATGTCCAGGTAGAAACCACCCAGCTCCTGCACGCAGAAGTTGTGGATCTTCGAGTAGACGTTCCAGAAACGGTATTCGCTGTAGTGCTCTTCCAGCTCGCGTTGCAGCAGCAGGGTACGGTCAACCGCCCAGCGATCCAGCGCCAGCATGTCTTCGGCTGGCAGCAGGTCGCGGGCCGGGTCGAAGCCGGACAGGTTGGAAAGCAGGAAGCGCGCGGTGTTGCGGATGCGGCGATAGGCATCGGCGCTGCGCTGCAGGATCTGGTCGGAAACCGCCATCTCGCCGGAGTAGTCGGTGGCCGAAACCCACAGACGCATGATGTCGGCGCCCAGGGTGTCGTTGACCTTCTGCGGCTCGATGGTGTTACCCAGCGACTTGGACATCTTGCGACCGTTTTCGTCGACGGTGAAGCCGTGGGTCAGCAGTTCGCGGTACGGCGCATGGTTGTCGATCGCGCAACCGGTCAGCAGCGAGGAGTGGAACCAGCCGCGGTGCTGGTCGGAACCTTCCAGGTACAGGTCGGCGCGCGGACCGGCTTCGTGGCCAATGTTGTGCGAACCGCGCAGTACGTGCCAGTGCGTGGTGCCGGAGTCGAACCAGACGTCGAGGGTGTCGGCGATCTTGTCGTACTGGGCAGCCTCTTCACCCAGCAATTCGGCGGCGTCCAGCTTGAACCAGGCCTCGATGCCTTCTTGCTCGACGCGCTTGGCCACTTCTTCCATCAGTTCGACGGTGCGCGGGTGCAGTTCGCCGGTCTGCTTGTTCAGGAAGAACGGGATCGGAACACCCCAGTTACGCTGACGCGAGATACACCAGTCAGGACGGTTGGCGATCATCGAATGCAGGCGCGCCTGGCCCCAGGCCGGGACGAACTTGGTGTCTTCGATAGCCTTGAGTGCACGCTCACGCAGGGTGTCGCCGGTGTCCGGCTGCTTGTCCATGCCCACGAACCACTGCGCGGTGGCGCGGTAGATCAGCGCGGACTTGTGGCGCCAGCAGTGCATGTAGCTGTGGCTGATGGTTTCGGTGAACAGCAGCGAGCCGACTTCGGCCAGCTTGTCGACGATGTGCGGGTTGGCTTTCCAGATGAACTGGCCGCCGAAGAACTCCAGCGAGTCGACGTACACGCCGTTGCTCTGCACCGGGGTCAGGATGTCGTCGTTGACCATGCCGTAGCGCTTGCAGGTGACGAAGTCGTCCTCACCGTAGGCCGGCGCGGAGTGCACCACGCCAGTACCGGCGCCCAGCTCGACATATTCGGCGAGGTAAACAGGCGACAGACGGTCGTAGAACGGATGGCGGAAGTTGATCAGTTCCAGCGCCGAGCCCGGCGCGGTGGCAATGACCGAACCTTCCAGCGAGTAACGCTTGAGGCAGGACTCGACCAGTTCTTCGGCCAGCACCAGCAGCTTGTCGCCGACGTCGACCAGAGCGTAGGTGAATTCCGGATGGATGTTCAGCGCCTGGTTGGCCGGGATGGTCCACGGGGTGGTGGTCCAGATCACGATGGAAGCCGGCTTGGGCAGCGAAGCCAGGCCGAAGGCGGCGGCCAGCTTGTCTTCATCGGCGGCCTTGAAGGCTACGTCGATGGTCTGGGATTTCTTGTCGGCGTACTCGACTTCGGCTTCAGCCAGGGCCGAACCGCAATCGAAGCACCAGTTGACCGGCTTCAGCCCCTTGAACACGAAACCGTGCTTGACGATTTCAGCCAGGGCACGGATTTCGCCGGCCTCGTTGGCGAAGTCCATGGTCTTGTACGGGTTGTCCCAGTCGCCCAGCACGCCCAGACGGATGAACTCGGCCTTCTGGCCTTCGATCTGCTCGGCGGCGTAGGCACGGCACAGCTCGCGGGTCTTGTCCGCGGTCAGGTGCTTGCCATGGGTGACTTCGACCTTGTGCTCGATCGGCAGGCCGTGGCAGTCCCAGCCCGGAACATAAGGCGCGTCGAAGCCGGACAGGGTCTTGGAGCGGACAATCATGTCCTTGAGAATCTTGTTGAGCGCGTGACCGATGTGGATCTTGCCGTTGGCGTAGGGCGGGCCGTCGTGCAGGACGAACTTCGGACGATCCTTGCCAATTTCGCGCAGCTTCCGGTACAGGCCAATACTGTCCCAGCGCTGCAGGATCTGCGGTTCGCGCTGTGGCAGGCCGGCCTTCATAGGGAAGGCGGTGTCCGGAAGGTTAAGCGTGGCTTTATAGTCGGTCATTTCAGGCTCTTCGTTAGCGGTTGAGCGTGCCAATGGGCACGTGCGGCGGCGATATCCGCATCGATCGCCGACTTGAGCGCCTCCAGGGAGGCGAAGCGCTGCTCTTCGCGCAGCTTGTGGTGGAATTCCACCGTAAGGCGCCGGCCATACAGATCACCGGCAAAATCCAGCAGATGCACTTCCAGGTGGGCGCTACCATCCCCGGAAACGGTTGGCCGCACGCCAATATTGGCAACACCGGGCCAAGCCTTGCCATCGATTGGCACACTGACCAGGTAGACCCCGCTCAGCGGCACACGACGGCGCTTGAGTTGTACGTTGGCGGTGGGCGTGCCCAACTGCCGAGCCAGCTTCTGTCCGTGCAGTACTCGACCACTGATGCGGAATGGCCGCCCCAGCAGGCGCTCGGCCAGCACGAAGTCCGCAGCGGCCAGTGCATCGCGAACCTGCGTGCTGCTGACCCGCAGCCCGTCGAGTTCGACGGTCTGTGCCGCCTCGACGGAGAAGCCATGGCGGTTGCCCGCATCCTGCAGGAAGGCGAAGTCGCCGAGACGGTCGCAACCGAAGCGGAAGTCGTCACCGACCTCAAGGTGCTTCACACCCAGCCCGTCGACCAGGATGGTCTCGACGAACTCGCTGGCGCTGAGCCTGCTCAGGCGCTGGTTGAACGCCAGGCACAACACCCGGTCGACACCTTCGGCAGCCAGCAGGGCCACCTTGTCGCGCAGGCGGGCCAGACGGGCCGGAGCGGTTTCCGGAGCGAAATATTCACGCGGCTGTGGCTCGAAAATGACCACGCAACTGGGCACACCCAGCTCTACCGCGCGCTCACGCAGACGCGCCAGGATGGCCTGGTGGCCGCGGTGAACACCGTCGAAATTGCCGATAGTTGCAACGCAGCCCCGGTGCCGGGGGCGAAGGTTGTGGAGGCCTCGAACCAGCTGCATAACGCGCTTCTTGCTCATAAAGTGGTCGATTATAACCACACCCGGGCGCCGACGACAGGCAACAGCGCGAAGCCAGGACGTGGATCGTACAAAACCGACGTCCGGCCCGCGCCGTCCGTCAGTGCAGCGCCTTGCGGGCGAAGTCCCGGGGGCGGAAGCCGAACAGGAACAGGCTGCCGAAATAGGTCAGGATGCCGGCCGCAATCAGCGCGCCCAGCCGCAAGAACCGCATCAACATATCGCCCTGCGCCCAAGGCGGCATGAACATCAGGCCAACGATCAGTACGGCCGACATCAAAATCACCGCAATCACGAGCTTGGACAGAAAACGCCCCCAGCCCGGTTGAGGTTCGAAAAGACGCTGCTGACGCAACTTCCAATACAACAGACCGGCATTGAGGCAGGCACCGACGCTGATCGCCAAGGCCAGTCCGGCATGCTGCAGTGGCCCGACAAATACCAGGTTGAGCAATTGCGTCGAGATCAGGGTGAAGATTGCGATCTTCACCGGAGTACGGATGTTCTGCTGCGCATAGAAACCGGGAGCCAGCACCTTGATCAGGATGATGCCGAGCAACCCCACCGAGTAGGCAATCAGCGCACGCTGGGTCATCTGCGCGTCGAACGCGCTGAACTTGCCGTACTGGAACAAGGCCACGGTCAAAGGCTCCGAGAGGATCGCCAGGGCCAAGGCACACGGCAGCACCAACAGGAAACACAGGCGCAGCCCCCAGTCGAGGATCTGCGAATACTGTTGACGGTCCCTGTTGGCGTAGGTCTTGGCCAGGGTCGGCAGGAGGATGGTGCCCAGCGCCACGCCCAGGACGCCGGAAGGCAACTCCATAAGGCGGTCGGCGTAGTACATCCACGACACCGAACCCGCCACCAGGAAGGAAGCGAAAATGGTGTTGATGATCAGCGAGATCTGGCTGACCGAGACGCCAAGGATCGCTGGCAGCATTTGTTTCAACACTCGCCAGACACCGGTGTCGCGGACATTGAGGCGAGGCAGCACCAACATGCCAATCTTTTTCAGATGAGGCAGTTGATAAAGCAGTTGCAACAGGCCACCCGCCAGCACCGCCCAGCCGAGCGCCATGACCGGCGGATCGAAATAGGGCGTGAGGAACAACGCGAAGAAAATCATCGCCACGTTGAGCAGGGTTGGCACGAACGCCGGCACCGAAAAACGGTTCCAGGTATTGAGGATGGCGCCGGCCAGGGATGACAGCGAGATCAGCAATATATAAGGAAAAGTCACACGTAACAGATCGGTGGTGAGGTGAAACTTTTCCTCGCTATCGACAAAACCAGGTGCCGTAGCCCAGACCACCCAAGGGGCGGCCAACACGCCGACCACAGTGACCAGTGCCAGCACCAGGGTCAGCAGGCCGGCGACATAAGCGACAAAAGTGCGGGTCGCTTCTTCACCCTGCTGGGTTTTGTATTCGGCCAGTATCGGCACAAATGCCTGGGAAAATGCGCCCTCGGCGAAGATCCGGCGCAACAGATTGGGCAGCTTGAAGGCAATGAAGAAGGCGTCAGTTGCGACTCCAGCACCGAAAATACGCGCCAGAATGGTGTCCCGTACAAAACCCAGCACACGCGACACCATGGTGATGGAGCTGACCGCAGCCAGGGATTTGAGCAGATTCATCGAAAGTTTTTCATGGCAGATAGATGAAGGGCAGGCCGAAAGCCATCCGGATATGCGATACTGCGCGCCGTGCAAAAGAGGCAGCGCAAAAGCTCCCGAGTTTACAGGTCATGCACCAGAAGGGAATCATCCCGATGGAGAGATTGGCCATTGGGCGGAACTCCGCCCTCGGCCTTGACAACCGGTCAACTCATCGGCATGATTCGCGGCCTATTTTGTTTGCTATTTACCAAGTCTTTCGAGGAGCTCGACGGTGGCCAACTCACCTTCCGCCAAAAAACGTGCAAAACAGGCTGAGAAGCGTCGCAGCCACAACGCCAGCCTGCGTTCCATGGTTCGTACCTACATCAAAAACGTAGTGAAAGCCATTGACGCAAAAGACGCCGAAAAAGCGCAAGCTGCTTACACCCTGGCTGTACCTGTAATCGACCGTATGGCCGACAAAGGTATCATCCACAAGAACAAAGCTGCCCGCCATAAAGGCCGTCTGAATGGCCACATCAAGGCGCTGAAAGCTGCTGCCTAAGCGACAAGCTTGTTAAAAAACCGACCTCAGGGTCGGTTTTTTATTGCCTGCGATTTGCTGAGAACCCTTGGGAGCGCGGTGTGATTCACATCCAGGCCCGCGGAAAACTCCACGGGCCCGGGCACGGATTACTTACCGAGCGGGATCTTCGGCGCCCATTGCAGCCACTCATCTTCTGCCTTGTCGAACAGCGCGAAGGTCTGCTGCGGTAATGCCGGCTTGCCGATTTGTTCACCATCCGGCGTCGCAAAGGCGATACCGCCCTGGATCAGGGTTTCCAAGGACTCGGTCCGTACCGTTGCGCCCTTGAAGAGGCCCAGCTCAAAGCCGAAGCCACTGCTGTTCCAGAAGCGACTGCCGCCCCGAACCAACGCCGCGTAGCGCGGTTCGATCAAGATGTGGATCAGTACCCGATCCGCCGTCTGCCCCAATTCGAACCCCGTCACCTTGCCGACCGGTATCTCGCGATAAGTCACAGGCACGCCAGGCTTGATCGACCCGCGTCGCGCCGCACTCAGCACAAGCGCCAGGCCCTCTGGAGGCCCAAGGACCTCTGGCTTCTCGGGCAAGGCCACGAAGTCACGCTGCGGGCCCGGGCTCTTGGCCGCAGGCTGCACTTCCAGATACTGGCCCGTCACCAGAGTGCCCAGGTTCTCGGTCTTGACGATACCGAGCGCTGGCTTGACCACCCAGAACTGGGTACCGACCCTGGCGATTCGCTCCGGCACTTCGGTTATGCGCGCCTTGAGCAAGACGGATTGCAAGTCTGCACTCAGGTCGACCCCTTCTACCTTGCCAACATCCAACCCCTTGAAGCGAATAGGCGTACCGACTTTCAGACCATCGGCATCAGCCACCTTGATCGTGATCGCGGTACCCGAAAGGTTCGCCGCCTCCTGATTCTCGTGCAGGCGGAATGTAGGAATACGTCGCTTGAGAGCAACGTTCGGTACCGGTGTATCGAAGGATATCCCTCCTGCCATCAAACTCTGCAGCGACTCACTCTTGATCTGTATGCCTGACAGGCCGCCCGTAAGGGTAATGCCACTGGCGTTCCAGAACCGTGTAGAGCCATTGACCAGGCCCGCGTATTCCGGCTCGATGTGCACGCCAATCAGCAGGCGCTTTTGCTGCTTGCGGGAGAACTGGTAGCTCTGCACCGTACCCACCTTCACTTGCCGGTAGAGGACGGGACTTCCCACCTCCAGCGAGCCGAGGTTGTCGCTGAACAGCACCAGGTGCAGACCTGGAGCCTTCAAGTCGAGCGGAGGGGCCTTGGCGCGGGCTTCGAACTCACGCTGCGGGGATGCCCCTTTATCACCCGGGCGAATCGCGATGTAGTTACCCTTGACCAAGGCCTCGAGACCGGTGATGCCCGCCAGGGAAATCGAGGGCTTGACCACCCAGAATTGAGTGCCCTCCACCAGATAGTCTTCCGCCAGCGGGTCCAGGGTGAGCTCGGCCATCGCACTGTTCAGATCGCTCTCGACCTTGAGAGCCTTCAGCGAGCCAACCTGGATGCCCTTGTACATGACCGGGGTACGGCCAGCCTGGAGCCCCTCGAAGTCATTCAGCTTCACCTTTACCCGAATCCCGGCCTGGGCAGCATCGAAGTCTTCATACAGCCGGAACGGCAGGCTCGGGTCGGTGGGCGGGCTGTCCTTGCGGTGCTCTGGCGTGGCAAAGGCAATGCCGCCCGCCACAATACTGGCCAATGATTCACTGCGGATCTTGACCCCCGACAGGTTGGCATCGACGCTGACGCCGCTGGCATTCCAGAAACGCGTGTGTTTACGCACCAACGGCGCATAAGCCGGCTCAATGAAAACCTTGATTTCCACAGTGCCCTGGTCTTCTGCCAACCGGTAACTCTTCACCCGACCGACCTGAATCTGCTTGTAGAACACCGGACTGTCACGATTGAGCGAACCCAGCCGGTCGGCCTTGAGCGTCAGATGCAGCCCCGGCTCACTATCGGATAACGGAGGAGCTTCCGGCAGCGCGACGAATCGCTTGGTTGGCTCTCCATCTCCTGGGCTGACCGCGATGTAGTTACCGGAAACCAGCGTTTCCAGCCCGGTAATGCCCGCGAGCGTTACGCTGGGCTTGACCAGCCAGAAGCGCGTATTGGCCAACAAATGAGGCTCGGCGGCCGAGCTCATCTCGATGGTGGCAATTACACCGGTATTACTGCCTTTGGCGTCCAGCACCAGGCTCTTTACCTTACCGACCGGCATACCTTTGTAGACCACTTCGGTCTTGTTCGCGACGATACCCTCGCCACTCTCGAAACGGACCTCGATATCTACGCCAGACTGCCGGTAGGCCTGCCAGCCCAGCCAACCACCGATGACCAGCGCGATCAAAGGCAAAATCCAGATAGCCGACCAATTCGAAGCGGGGCGGGTTCTAGCCGTAGGCAAATCACTCATGGTCGTCGTCCGACTCCGTGTTATCCCAGATAAGTCGGGGATCGAAAGTTACTGCTGCAAACATCGTCAATATCACCACACTGGCAAAGGCAATCGCCCCCAGGTTGGCCTCGACACTGGCGATGCGACCAAAGTTGACCACCGCCACGAGAATGGCGATGACGAAGATATCCAGCATCGACCAGCGCCCGATGAACTCGATGAAACGGTACATGAGGATTCGCTGGCGAGCGGACAACGGTTGATGACGCTGCACTGAATAGAGCAACAAGGCGATGCCCACCAGCTTGAAGGTCGGCACCAGAATACTGGCGATGAACACCACGGCAGCAATTGGCAACATGCCGTGCTTCATCAAGGTAATGACGCCGGACATGATGGTGTCCGGACTACCCTGCCCCAGCGTACTGACCGTCATGATCGGTAGCAGGTTCGCCGGGATATAAAGAATGGCTGCAGTAATCAGCAAGGCCCAGGTTCTGGCCAGGCTATTGGGCCGGCGCGCATGAACGATCGCACCGCAGCGTGTACACGTCTGGGCGCTAGTATCAGGCTCCTGACGATTGAGCTCATGGCACTCGCCGCAAATCAGGACCCCTGCATCAATCGCCCGCATGCAAATCCTCTCCAGATAAAGCTACCCAGATCTGATGTGGTGACATCACCACTTCAAGCCAGACCTGGACCAGCAACAAACTGATGAAACACAAGAGCCCCAGCCCAAGGCTCAACTCGGCCAAATCCAGCAGCTTGACGATAGCGACCAGCACACCCATGAAATAGACCTCGAGCATGCCCCAATCGCGCAGATGGTGATAAATGCGGTAGAGGAGCAATCCGTAGTTCCTACCGACATTCCAACGAATACTCAGCAGCACAGCGAGCTGACATAGCAGTTTAAGTAGCGGAATAGCCATGCTGCACAGGAACACCACAACAGCGATGCCGCGCATTCCGGTGCTATACAGCCCGATCACACCACTCCACACCGTATCGTCGGCGCTTTGCCCCAACAGATGGAGTTGCATGATTGGCAAGAAGTTCGCGGGCACATAGAGCAGTAAAGCAGCCAGGACCAATGCGAGGCTCCGCTCAACCACATTATGACGGTGGGCGTAGAGCTCATACCCGCAGCGCGGGCATTGAGCCTTTTCGTCTCGACTGAGCACCGGCTTGCGCATCAGCAGGTCGCACTCATGGCAAGCAACCAACTGATCGAGGGGCAGATTCGCGAGCGGCCGAACGTCGGCGGGATCGGACATAAATAGATTCTGAATAAGATGTCGGGCTCTATTCTAGTGCTCTTGCTCACATTTGTGGGAGCAAGGACAGCCAGTCTAAGCATTCTGCTGAAGCGTTCAAGCCGCCAAAACAGCGCTGCCTAAGC